>JAQVJI010000034.1:14797-19049 GCA_028695255.1 Chromatiales bacterium
GCGACTTCGTGCTGGCGTATTGCGATCTCGACAACTTCAAACCCTACAACGACCGCTACGGCTACGCCCGCGGCGACGAAGTGATCCGCGAACTCGGCCGTCTGCTGGTCGAGGCGGTCGATCATGGTTCGGACTTCATCGGCCACGTCGGCGGCGACGATTTCGTGCTGGTGCTGACCCGGCCGCAATGGCTGGCGCAATGCCGCTGGCTGCTCGACGCCTTCGCCGCGCGGGTGCCGGATTTCTACGACGAAGCGGATCGGAACGCAGGCGGCATCCGCTCCGAGGATCGTCGCGGCCAGGCGGCGTTCTTCCCGTTCCTGAGCCTGTCCATCGGCGCCGTGCCGGTGACGCCGGAGCGTTTCCGCTCGCATCTGGAGCTGTCGGCGGCGGCCTCCGAGGTCAAGCACCAGGCCAAGCTCATGGAGGGCAATTCGCTGTTCGTGGACCGCCGTCAAAGTGGCGAGCCCGCATCCGACAAGGATCGCGACGATATGTCCGAAGGCGCCTTCCTCGAGCCGGCCATCCTGGCCGGCTGACGTCGTTCCGGTCACACGGTCTCCCGCGCAGGCCCCGCCGAACGACTATTGCCGTAGTGCGTGAACGGTTGCGATGTCGGCCCGGCCAGAATATCCTGCTGACCGCATATAACGAATTCGATATATAAACGCATCGCACTGGAGCCCGCCCGATGATCCGATCCCTGCTGTTGACCGTTGCCCTGCTGGCCTCTGCCGCCACCCATGCCGAGGAGGAGACGCTCGGGACCCTGCTCGTGCCCTTGCAGGTGGCCGACGGCGTGTACTACTTCAAGGGTTCGCTCGAAGCACGCACGTTCGAGAACGACGCCTTCAATCTGAACACGGGTTTCGTCGTCACCGACGCCGGCGTGGTGCTGATCGACTCCGGTCCGTCCACGCGTGCGGCACAGGCGATCGAACGTGCGGTGGCGACGGTGACCGACAAGCCCATCCGCTACGTGATCAACACCGGCAGCCAGGATCACCGCTGGCTCGGCAATGCCTATTTTGCCGACAAGGGCGTCGCCATCGTCGCGCTCGCGCGCACGGTGGAGACGCAGCAGCGCGAGGCCGATCGACACATGGAGCGCATTCAACGCATCCTCATGGCGCGCTTCGAAGGCACGCGCGCCGTCACGGCCGAGGCGCCCGTGCTCGGCGATCGCCATGGCTTCCGTTTCGGTGGCCGCAGTTTCGAGCTGATCTACGGCGGCGACGCGCATTTTCCCGGCGACGTGATCGTGTGGCTGCCCGAGTCGCGCGTGGCATTCTCCGGCGACCTCGTCTATCTCGACCGCATCCTCGGCATCCATCCCTGGACCAGCATCCTCGGTCTGCAAAAGGCCTATGCGGCGCTGGTCGCGCTCGAACCGGCGCTGGTCGTGCCGGGGCACGGCGCGGCGGCCGACATGACCAAGGTGCAGGCCGAGACCGGCGATTACTACGACTTCCTGATCGACGGCGTGACTGCATCGCTGGCCGAGTGGGAGGAACTCGACCAGGCGGTCGAACGCCTGTCCGACGCGCCGCAGTTCGGACATTTGCTGCACTTCGATGAATGGCATCGCGCCAACGTCAATCGCGTCTATCTGCAACTCGAAGCGCGCTGAGACGACGATGGAACCCGACAGGCTGTTCGCCGCGCTGGCCCATCCGCTGCGATTGCGCATGCTGTTGCTGCTGCTCGCCGAGGGCGAGCTGTGCGTGTGCGAACTGACGCATGCGATGGGCGCCGCGCAGCCGATGGTGTCGCGCCATCTCGCGCAGATGCGTGAGGTCGGTCTGGTGCAGGATCGGCGTGCGGGGTTGTGGATTCACTACCGCCTGCATCCAGACCTGCCGCAGTGGGCACGCGATGCACTGGCGGCCGTGGCCGATGGTCTGGGCAGAAGCGAACCGCATCGCTCGGACCGCGCGGCGCTGGCCACGATGGGCAACCGGCCGGAAGGCCGCGCCGCCTGTTGTTCGTGACGCCCTGTTTTCCGCAGGTGCGATCAGGGACGGCACGGCGTTGAAACCACGCCATCGCGCCTGCCGGCGCTCCTGTGGCGATGATCCAGGAGTCCATGTTTCATGAGTGCTCAATGCGAAACCACCGCCCGCCGTGCCGCGGGCGCCCCGATGGGCCTGTTCGAGCGCTACCTCACGCTGTGGGTGGCGCTGTGCATCGTCGCCGGCATCGCGCTCGGTCATCTGTTCCCTTCGCTGTTCCAGGCCATCGGCGGCATGGAAGTGGCGCAGATCAACCTGCCGGTGGCGGTGCTGATCTGGCTCATGATCATCCCGATGCTGCTCAAGATCGATTTCGGCGCACTCGGTCAGGTACGCCGCCACTGGCGCGGCATCGGCGTCACGCTGTTCGTCAACTGGGGCGTCAAGCCGTTCTCGATGATGCTGTTCGCCTGGATCTTCATCGCCTGGCTGTTCCGCGACTGGCTGCCGGCCGAACAGATCGAGAGCTACATCGCCGGTCTGATCCTGCTCGCCGCCGCGCCCTGCACGGCGATGGTCTTCGTGTGGAGCCGATTGGCCGGCGGTGAACCGCATTTCACGCTCACGCAGGTGGCGCTCAACGACGTCATCATGATCTTCGCCTTCGGTCCGATCGTCGGTCTGCTGCTCGGACTCGCCGCCATCGTCGTGCCCTGGGACACGCTGTTCCTGTCGGTCGTGCTGTACATCGTCGTGCCGGTGGTGTTCGCGCAGGTCTGGCGCGGGCGCCTGCTGAAGACCGGCGGCCAGACCGCGCTCGACCGCGTGCTGGCGCGGCTCGGTCCGCTGTCGCTGGTCGCATTGCTGGTGACGCTGGTGTTGCTGTTCGGTTTTCAGGGCGAGCAGATCATCGCGCAGCCGCTCGTCATCGCCCTGCTCGCGGTGCCGATCCTGTTGCAGGTGTTTTTCAACTCCGGGCTCGCCTACCTGCTCAACCGCGCCGTGCGTTCACCGCATTGCGTCGCCGGTCCGTCGGCGCTGATCGGCGCCAGCAACTTCTTCGAGCTTGCGGTTGCGGCGGCGATCGCGCTGTTCGGCTTCAGTTCGGGTGCGGCGCTCGCCACCGTGGTGGGCGTGCTGATCGAGGTACCGGTGATGCTGCTGGTGACGCGCATCGTCAACCGTAGCCGTGCCTGGTACGAGTCGGCGCCCGGCATTCCCGATCACGACGCCTGCTGCCCGCCGCAGCGCGAGGCCTGAGTCATGTTCGATCCGTTTCAGTGGGGCGCCGACCGGCTGGTCCACGACCTGTTCGGGCTGGAACCGGAGGGTCGCATCGCGACGGCGCTCAACTTCTTCGTCATGGACGTGGCGAAGATCCTGTTCCTGCTGGTGGTCATCATCTACGTCATGGGCTGGCTGCGGGCACTGGTCAGTCCCGAGCGCGTGCGCGGCTTCATCCGCGGACGCTCCAGGGCCGTCGCGCGCGGCATGGCGGTCGGCCTGGGCGCCGTCACACCGTTCTGCTCCTGCTCCTCGGTGCCGCTGTTCATCGGCTTCGTCGAGGCCGGCATTCCGCTCGGCGTGACCTTTTCCTTTCTGATCGCGAGTCCGATGATCAACGAGGTCGCCGTGGTGCTGCTGGCCGGCATCCTCGGCTGGGAGATCGCGTTGCTCTACGTCGCCGCGGGTCTGACCGTCGCCTACGTCGGCGGCGTGGTGATGGAGCGTTTCCGACTGGAGCGCTGGGTCGAGGACTACGTGTGGAAGATCCACATGGGCGAGGCGCAGTTGCCCGAACCCGACCGCAGCCTGCGCGGCCGCCATCTCCATGCCTGGAGCGAGGTGCGCGAAATTCTGCGGCGGGTCTGGAAGTGGGTGGTCATCGGCGTCGCCGTCGGCGCGCTGTTCCACGGCTACGTGCCGGAGGGCTGGGTGCAGAGTCTCGGCGACCACTGGCTCGGCGTGCCGGCCGCGGTGGCGCTCGGCGTGCCCCTGTATTCGAATGCCGTCGGCGTGGTGCCGGTGGCCGAGGCGATGCTGCTCAAGGGCGTCGCGCTCGGTACCACGCTGGCGTTCATGATGAGCGTGGCCGCGCTGTCGCTGCCCGAGTTGCTGATCCTGCGCAAGGTGATCAAATGGCCTGCGCTGGCACTGTTCGTCGTGGTGCTGGCGGTGGCCTTCGTGCTGGTGGGATGGGGGTTCAATGCCTTGAACCTCGTCGTGCCGGCGGTCGCATCCTGATGTCCGACAGGGGAGTAATGAACATGACCCAGCAAGCCGAACTGCATCCCTCCATC
>JAQVJI010000035.1 GCA_028695255.1 Chromatiales bacterium
ACATCCTGATACACCCTGCGGTCACGCCCCGTCATCCAGCAACGCACGCGCCGCCGGCGTGAGCGGTAGCAGGTCGGCGGGTGACAGGTCGGCGATGCCTGTGTGTCCCATGACACGCAGGTATGCGGCGAGGATTTCGCGCGTGCCGTTGAAGAAGTTCGCCACGCGTTCGGCGCTGGTGTCGAGGTCGATGCGTGCCCTGAGTTCGGGTGTCTGGGTGGCGATGCCGGTCGGGCAGTGGCCGGACTGGCAGGCGCGGTAGTACTCGCAGCCGAGGGCGAACAGGGCCGCGGTGGCGAGTGCGCAGGCGTCGGCGCCGAGCGCGAGTGCCTTGACGATGTCGGTCGGAGTGCGGATGCCGCCGGTGGCGACGAGCGTGACGGGGCGGGCGTGGTGTGCGTTGTGGCGGTCGATCAGGCGTCGCGCGATGGGCAGGGCCATGACGAGCGGCAGTCCGAAGTGGTCGCGCACGTGTGCGGGGGCGGCGCCGCTGCCGCCGCCGAAGCCGTCGAGCGTGATGAAGTCGGGTTCGAGCGCGAGTGCGGCGGCGAGGTCGCCTTCGACGCGGTTGGCGGCGATCTTGATGCCGATGGGTTTGCCGGGAAAGCGTGTTCGCAGATCGGTGATGCGGGCGGTGAAGCCGTCGAGGTCGGCGAGGTCCGGGAAACGTGCCGGTGAATGTGCGGCGGTGCCGGGCTCGATGCCGCGCACGCGGGCGATGTCCTGCGTCACCTTGGCGCCCGGCAGTTCGCCGCCGAGTCCGGGCTTGGCGGACTGGCCGAGCTTGATCTCGAAGGCGTCGGCGCGCGTCATCGCCGATTCGTTCCAGCCGAAATAGCCGCTGGCCATTTCCAGCACGTAGCGCTTCGCCGCCGCGCGTTCCTCGTCCAGCATGCCGCCTTCGCCCGAGCAGGTCATGGTGTCGGCGAGCGCGGAGCCGCGCGCCAGGGCGATCTTGGCCTCGCGCGACAGGGCGCCGAACGACATGTGCGAGACGTAGGCCGGCAAGGCCAGTCGCAGCGGATTGGCGGCGCCGCGTCCGATGCTCACGCGGGTGTCGACCGGTTCGTCGTCGAGTTTCGGTACGCGGGCGAGCTGCGCCGCCGCGAGATGGAAGTGGTCGAAATCGGGCACGGCGCCGGGCGTCGGTGCGGGTGCGCCCATCGCCTCGACCGCCGGCCTGCCGCCCTTGGCCAGCTTGCGTATCTCGGCCTTGCCGCTGTCGTCGTCGGCGAAGCGCCGCCAGCGGCCCTGATAGCCCTCGAAGGTGGCTGCCGGCAGCGGTGGCACGCGTTCGGCGTCGATCTCCACCCAGCCATCGCGCAGCCGCACCGGATAGACGGCGATCCGGTCGTGCGGGTTGTAGGGCGAGATGCCGGTGGCGAGGTCGAAGTTCCAGCCGTGCAGCGGGCAGATGGCGTCGCCGTTCTGCACCGTGCCCTGCGAAAGCTGGCCTTCGCGGTGCGGGCAGCGGTCGTCCAGCGCGTGAATCCGGCCCTCGGACAGGAACAGGGCGACAGGACGGCCGTTGACCATGGCCTCGCGGCCCTTTGCCTCTTCGAGGTCCGTCGTGCGGCAGACCCTTTCCCAACGACCGGCGGTCGTTTCCTGCATGCTCGATCCTCCTCGTCCGGGGCGGTGAAACCGTCGTGACCGACGGTGCCGGTCGTGCGGTCAGCCGGTTGTGGCGGGCGGCGCGTCGATCGGCAGCGACTGGATGTCGAGCCGTTCCGTTGGCACGCCGAGTGCCTGCAAGGTCTGCTTTGCGGTGTCGATGAAGCGGGTGGGGCCCGCGATGTAATAGTCGCGGTCGGCGGGTGCTTCAAGGGTGCGCAGGGCGCCGCCGAGTGCGGCCTTCCAGCCTTCGGCGTCGCTGGAGACGCTGAGGCGCAGCGCCTGGTAGCGGAAGTTGTCGAGCGCGTCGTCCCAGGCGCGGCAGAGGTTGTCCTGGTAGTGACCGCCGCCGCCGCTGGCGACCCAGATCAGGTCCATGGCCTCGGCCTGGTCGAGGGCGATGACGTGTTCGATCAGGCTGCGGATGGGGGCGAAGCCGGTGTCGCAGGCGAGGAACACCAGCGGGCGGTCGACGGTTTCGCGCATCACGAAGTCGCCGAACGGGCCTTCGATCTCGATCGTGTCGCCGCTGTGCAGGTGTTCGAAGCACCAGGCGGTGAAGGGGTCGTCGCGGTCTTCCGCCAGATGGAACACGAGGTTGCGATCGTCGCAGGGGCAGTTGGCGAGCGGCAGGTGTTTGGAGAGCCGGCCGCCATCGACGCCGACGCGCACATGCTGGCCGCCGAGGAAGCGCAGGCGTTTCGTGCGCGGCGTCTGCACCCGCAGCAGCAGGATGTGGGAGCCGAGGCGGATCAGGTCGCGCACGCCGGCGCTGATGTTCTGTAACGGAATCTGGTCGGGACGGTGCGCGACGCCGGTTTCGATCACGAGGTCGGTGACCGGCGCCACCGAGCAGAGCAGGGCTTGGCCGTCGCGCCGCTCGGACTCGCCGATGACGAAGTCGTGCGGACGCACTTCGCGCACCTCGCCGGAGACGATGCGCGCCTTGCATTTGCCGCAGTTGCCGTTGCTGCATCCGTAGTCGATCGACAGGCCGGCACGCAGCGCCGCCTCCAACACGGTGTCGGCGCCCTCGACCAGGAATTCGTCGTTGTCCGGTACCAGCCGTACCTGTGGCGCGAGCACGCGCAGCCAACTACCGTGCGCGATTTCCGGCTGGTCGGGCAGGGGTTGGTGCAACGTGCGTTGCAGCCAGAGCTTCATGTCGTGCACGGTGCCGCGGGCGCTTTCGGGGCCGCTGTGTTCGAGGTCGCGCAGGCGCGTCTCCAGCGCTTCGAGTGCGGCGCCGTAGTGGTCCGCACGCAGGCGTGCGCGTGCCAGTTCGTTGCCGAGCACGGCGATGCGCTGGGCCAGCACTTCGGGGTCGGGCAGGCTGCGTTCGAGCACGTCCTTGCCGTAGGCCGCGGCCTTGATGTGTTCGAGACGTTCCAGTGCGCGGTTATCGTGCAGGCGCGTGTCGGGGTAGAGCTTCAGCAGGTCTTCGACCTTTACCGAGCCGTCGAAGCTCGGCAGTTCGCCGTGCTTGATGCGGGTCTGCAATTCGCTGCGCGTGACGCCGGCCAGTTTGGCCGCGCGGATGAGGGGCAGGTACTGGTCCATGGCGGCGAAGCGCGGGGATCAGCGGTTGCTGCTGGGCACCGATCCCGAACGTGCTCCCGGTGCCCTGGGTGCGGCTGCCGCTGCTGCCGCCGCATCGCCAGTCGGTGCCGGCGCCTGGGCGGCGGAGGAGTTGCCGCTCGACATCACGCCGAGGAAGCCGTCGCCGCCACCCGATTCTGCGGGGCCGCGATTGCGCAGCGATTCCGGCAGGATGCTCTCGGACGGCGCCAGGAAGACCTTGTTGGATTCGCGATCGAGTGCCATCGCCTCCAGCACCTCGGGCCGGCCTTCGAAGCTGTGGCAGGCGCTGACCTGATTCACCACCAGGTGTTCGCCGCGTTCGCGCGAACGTTCGTGTTCGAGCGAGTAGGTACTCATGTCGAACGGCGGTGTCTGTCCGCCGTAGATGATGTTGCCGTCGCGATCGTAGAGGGTGTAGCAGACGTCGGCGCAGGCACCGCCGGTCGCGAGCGTCAGGGTCAGCAGCAGATGTCTCAGGCCCATGGTTCGTTCTCCATTGACGATGCCGGAAGTCTAGCACGGACCGCCGGGACCTCTGGGACAAGGTCCGCAGGTCGCGGTACTATCGCCAAAAACTAAAATAGCGACGAAGGGGAGGAGAGCATGCAGACGCCGACAGATCGGCGGCGTTCCGGCCGGGTGTTGCGGGTCCTGGCCGTGTCGCTGCCGTTACTGATCCTGATCGTGGCCTGTACGGGCGGTCCCGCCCCGGTCCCCGGCCCGTTGAGAGTGGCCACCAACGTCTGGCTCGGTTACGAGCCGCTTTATCTGGCCCGCCGACTGGGCTACTTCCCCGACGAGACCATACGACTGGTCGAACTTCCGTCCACCACCGACATCATGCATGCGCTGCGTACCGGCACCATCGAGGCGGCGGGACTCACACTGGACGAGTTTCTCGGCCTGCGGGCCGAGGGTCTCGACCTGCGCGTGGCGCTGGTGTTCGACGCCTCGCTCGGGGCCGATGCCCTCGTGGCGCGATCCGACGTCGCGACGCTTGCGGACCTGCGCGGTCGGCGTGTCGGTGTCGAGCAATCCGCGGTGGGACTGGTCGTACTCGATGCGGCACTGAAGGCCGGCGGTCTGTCGATGAACGACGTCGAGATGGTGGCGGTGACGCTGGATCAGCACCTCGATGCCTTCGGCGACGGCCGGGTCGATGCCATCGTCACCTTCGAACCGGTCCTGACGCATGTGAGGCGGAACGGCGGGAAGGTGCTGTTCGATACATCGCGGATGCCAGACAGGATCGTGGATCTCCTGGTGGTACGGGCCGACGTACTGGACGACATGCAGGAGCCACTGCGGATGCTCGTCCGGGCATGGTTCGACGCGCTCCGATATTTCGAAGACAACCCTGCGCAGGCGCTGGAGGGCATGCAGGCACGCCAGCGCCTGTCGGTGGAGGAGCTGACCGACTCATTGGGCGGTCTGCGTCTGGCCGACCTCGACGAAAACCGCCGCATGCTGTTGGGAGAGTCGCCGCTGTTGCAGCAGAATGCTGAAGATATGGCCGTTTTCATGCTTGAGCGCGGCTTGTTGCCGATCATGCCATCGCTTGCGGACATGATCGATACGCAGGTGTTGCCGTGGTGAAGAAGTACGTCATTCGTTCATTGCCCTTGCGCATAGCCATCCCGGTGGTGGTGCTGGTGGCATTCAGTCTTATGCTGCTCGCCTCCCTGATTCATCAATACGCACAGTTGCAGCGTCTGGTCGACGACAGTGCGGAGCGCAGCATTCGTACTCAGATGTCGCGTCTTCAGCGCCTGGTGGCCACCGCCCTCGACAATGCGGACCACAGTGCGGTCGAACGTGAAGTGACCTCCTTCGGCGTGCAGCGGGAGATCGTCGCCGTGGCGGCGATGGATCATACCGGGCACGTCATGTACGCCACGCGGCTCGCCTGGAAGGGGGCGCCGGCCGCAAACGTGCTGCCGGGGTTCGACGAGAACCGATGGCGCCAGGTCATCGAGACCGGACTGCCGCAGTTGCTGAAGAGCGACGACGGCCGCCGCATGATGGCCTACTATCCGCTGCCGCTGCCTGCTCCAGGCGAAATCCGGGGGACACGTCGCGGCGGGCTGTTCCTGTCGCAGGACCTCGAAACCGAATACGCCGCGATGCGCAACGTGGTCATGGGTGACATCGCGTATGTGTGGATCGGTGGTCTGCTGGTCGTGTCGATGTTGATCCTGCTGCTGCATCGATTCGTCGCCTTGCCGTTGCGGCAACTGGCGCAGGCGGCGCAGGCCTTGCCGGATGGCGATGCCTCGATACGGCTCGAACTGCGCGGTCGCGGCGAGATCGAGGTTCTGGGCCGCGCCTTCAACGAAGCGGAGTCGGTGCTGCGGCGGACGTTGGAGGATTTGCGCGACCGCGAGGGCAAGTACCGTTCCATCGTCGACAACGCCAACCTCGGTATTCTGCTCGTGAGCCCCGATCTGCGCGTGCTGGAGGCGAACCGCATCGCGCGCGAATGGTTTCCGTATCTGAACGCAACCGGCCACCGTTGTGACGGCGTGGCTGCGCACGGACTCGGGCCATCGGATCCGTGCCGTTCCTGCCACATCCTGCCGGCGTTCGCGGATGGCGGCCGGCGCGAGACCGTGGTTCACCAGCGGATCTCCGGCGCCATGCGTGAATTGCGCATCGTGGTGAGCCCGGTTCGCGATGAGGCAGGCGTCGTCACTGCCTGCGTCGAGATCATCGACGACGTCACCGAGCGCGTCGCCGCGATGCGCGAACTGAGTCGTCTCGGCCAGACCTTGCGCGTCGTCTCCGCGGCAACGGCGGCCGTGGTTCGTGCCGACGATGAGCGGAGTCTGCTGAAACAGGTGTGCGACATCCTGATCGAGGAGGAGGGTTATCGCATGGCCTGGGTCGGGCGCGCCGAACATGATGCCGAGTGCAGCATCACGCCGTTGGTGCATGCCGGTTTCGAGGACGGCTATCTGAGTGCGGGCCGGTTTTCCTGGGGTGACAACGCATACGGCCAGGGTCCGGCCGGCCGGGCAATCCGGGAACGCCGGCCGGTGCTGGTCACCGACATCGGGCACGATCCGCGCTTCGCGCCCTGGCGTGAGGCCGCGTTGCGCAGGGGTTACGCCTCCATACTCGGTTTGCCGCTGGTGGTGGATGACGTGGTCGACAGTGCGCTGGTGGTGTATGCACGCGACCCTGATGCCTTCAATGGCGACGAACTGGCGCTGATGACGGAGTTGTCGCAAACGCTGGCCTACGGCATTCAGTCGCTGCGCGCGCAGGCGGCGCGCAACCGCGGCGAAGAGGCCCTGCGGCGCCTGAACGCCGAGCTCGAAGAGCGTATCGAGGGGCGGACCGAAGAGCTGCGCCGGATCAACGGCGAGCTGGAGGCCTTCACCTATTCGGTGTCGCACGACCTGCGTGCGCCGTTGCGCGGCATCGATGGTTTCAGCAAGGTTCTGATGGACAAGTATGCTCCGCAGCTCGACGATCAGGCACGCCACTATCTCGAACGCGTGCGCAAGGCCAGTCAGCACATGGGGCAACTGATCGACGACCTGCTGAGTCTGTCGCGCATCAATCGTTACGAACTGAGCCGTCGACGCGTGGACTTGAGTACCATGGCGACGGCCATTCTGTCGGAGTTGCGCGAACGCGAGCCCGAACGGCATGTCGAGTCCGTGATCGAGCCCGGTCTGGAGGCCTGGTGCGATCTGAGCATGGCGCGCGTCGTGCTGGAGAATCTGCTCGGCAATGCCTGGAAATACACCGGCCGGCGCGATCCGGCCCGCATCGAATTCGGACAGGCTCAGACCGCGGTCGGGCGCATTTTCCTGGTGCGCGACAACGGGGCCGGCTTCGACATGCGTTACGTCGACAAGATCTTCGCGCCGTTCCAGCGTCTGCACCGCCAGGCCGAGTTCGAAGGCACCGGCATCGGGCTCGCCACGGTGCAGCGCATCATCCAGCGTCATGGCGGGAATATCTGGGCCGAGTCGGCGTTGGACCAGGGAACGACCGTGTATTTCCACTTCGGGCATGCCGCGGTCGAACGCGTCATGCTTGGAATCTATGAGGATGATGCATGATGGTCGCAGTCGAAACCCCCGAGCATCGTCGTTGCAGGCGAAGCAGTCCGAATATGATCCAACTCATTGTCTTCATCGCTGCGTAACCGGCGCGTTCGCGATGACGTTTTCCAGGGGCATTCATGAATACGACGAAATCCATCCTGCTGGTCGAGGACAACCCGGACGACGAGGAACTCACGCTGCTCGCGCTGCGCGAGTACAAACTGGCCAACGACATCGTCGTTGCCCGCGATGGCGAGGAAGCGCTCGATTATCTGTTCGCGCGCGGTGCCCATGCCGGACGCGACCCGCAGGCGATGCCGCAACTGGTTCTGCTCGACATCAACCTGCCCAAGCTCTCCGGTATCGACGTGTTGCGTGCGATTCGCGCCGACGAACGCACCCGTTACGTGCCGGTGGTCATGCTCACGACCTCCAAGGAAGAGAACGATCTGGTCGCGAGCTACAGCGGCGGCGCCAACAGCTATATCGTCAAGCCGGTGGACTTCGCGCAGTTCGTGGAGGCGGTGCGGCAACTGGAAGTCTACTGGCTGATCCTCAATCAGCCGGTCCGGTGAAGCCATGTCGCAACCGCTCTCGTTGTTGATGGTGGAGGACTCGGCGGACGATGCCGAGTTGCTGCTGTACGAACTGTCGGCCGGCGGTTATGCGACGGACGCGCGGGTGGTCGATGATCTGCCGGCATTGCGTGCCGCACTGGCGGAGCGATCCTGGGACATCGTGATCTCCGATCACAACCTGCACGGCTTCGATTCCAGCCAGGCCCTGTCGACGGTGCGCGAACACGATCGCGACGTCGCCTTCGTCATCGTCTCCGGCTTCATCGGCGAGGAGGCGGCGGTGGAGGCGATGAAGGCCGGCGCCGACGACTACGTGATGAAGGACCATCCGGCGCGTCTGATGCCGGCGGTGGAACGTGGCCTGCGCGAGGCATCGATCCGGCGCGAACGGCGCGCGGCCCTGCGTCAGGTGGCCGCGAACGAGGCCCGCCTGCGCATGTTGACCGACAACATGCCCTGTCTGATCGTCCAGATTCAGATACCGGGCGATGGCGCGTTGCGCATCACCTACGTCAGCGGGCGTCCCGGTATCGTGCCGGGCCTGGAGCCGGAGGCGCTGGTCAGTCGGCCCGACCGGCTGTTCGAGCGTTTCGGTGCCGATGGCGAACACTTGCGTGCGCTGTTCATCGAGGCGCCCGAGACGCAGCAGGAGATTCACTGGTCGGGTCGCATGAGTGACGAACACGGGCATGTATGCTGGTTCGATTTTCGCGGTCGACGCTGTTCCGCACAGCCGGGATGCCAGTTGTGGGATGGCGTGTTTTTCGACGTCACGCAGCAGAAGCAGGTCGAGAACGAGGTGCGGGACATGAACCGACGCCTGCGCGAACTCGCCGCCCGCGCCAACCTGACGCGAGAGACCGAGCGTTCGCGCATCGCGCGTGAAATCCACGACGACCTGGGCGGTTCGCTGACGGCGCTCAAGATCGATCTGGTGCAACTGCGCACGCGCGAGCCGGAACTTCCCAGGCTCACGCCCATGATCGAACTGATCGACGATACGGTGCAGGCCGTGCGCCGCATCTGCGCCGATCTGCATCCGCGCATCCTGGACGACCTGGGATTGCAGGCGGCACTGGAATGGCAGCTCGACCGCTTTCGCGAACGCAGCGGACTGGAATGCCGACTGACGGCGCCCGACGACTGCATCGCCGTCGACCGCATCACTGCGATCTCGGTCTTCCGCGTGTTCCAGGAGGCGCTGACCAACGTCGCGCGGCACGCCGCGGCGAAGCGGGTCGAGGTGTGGCTGAGCGGCGGCGACGAACTGGTGCTGGAGGTGCGCGACGATGGTCGAGGCATTGCGCCGGAGCGTCGAAACGACCGCGATTCCTTCGGTATCCTCGGCATGCAGGAGCGCATGTACGGCATCGGCGGTACGATCGAGATCGACAATCCGCCCGAAGGCGGAACGCGGGTGATTCTGCGGGTGCCGTTGCAGACCGACCACATGTCCGCGATACAGTCAGACGACGAACGGGAGACGCCATGAAGATTCTGCTGGTGGATGACCATGCGATTTTCCGGCAGGGACTCAAACAGATACTCGAGACCGCAATCGACGTCTGCGAGACCGGCGAGGCGGGCAATGCCGCCGACGCCATGCGGCTGGTCCGCAACGAGGACTGGGATCTGGCGATCCTGGACATCTCGCTGCCGGATCGCAACGGCATCGAACTGCTGAAGCTGATCAAGACCGAACGACCGCGCCTGCCGGTGCTGATGCTCAGCATGTACGCCGAGGATCAGTACGCCGTGCGGGCATTGCGTGGCGGTGCGGGCGGATATCTGACCAAGGAGAGCGCGCCGGAGGAACTGGCGGCCGCCGTGCGCAAGCTCGTGGCGGGTGGACGCTACATCACCGCCAGTCTGGCGGAACGGCTGGCGATGGCGATCGACGATCACGGCGACCGGCCGTTGCACGAACTGCTGTCGGACCGCGAATACCAGGTGTTGTTGCGGATCGCCTCCGGCAAGACCGCGTCCGAGATCGCCGTCGAGATGTCGATCAGCGTCAAGACGGTCAGTACCTACCGCAGCCGCATCCTCGAAAAAATGGGCATGAAGCACAATGCCGAACTCACGCACTATGCGGTCCGCAACGGTCTGGTCGGCTGATCCCGCGTCACGCCATTCATACAGCGAATCGCTTCACGTATTCGTGTAGGACGAATCCTTACGTCTTGATCAGACGGTTGCGCATGGTCGTCGTCGATGTGCCGCAACATAATCCCGGTCGTTGCGGTTTCCATGCATGAGACGACGTGATCCCGAACACGACCCAGATGGTCCTGCTGGTCGAGGACAGTACCGACGACCAGGAACTGGCCTGGATGGCCTTTGCCGAAAGCGACGACCACGTCGATCTGCACATCGTGCACGATGGCGAGGATGCCATCGAATTCCTCGAATACCGCGGCCGCCACGCGCAGCGGCGGCGACGTACCCCCGATCTCGTGTTGCTGGACCTGCATCTGCCGCGACGGGACGGCATCGAGGTCGCGTGTCATCTGCGCGCGACGCCGGCGCTTGCCTACGTACCGGTCGTGATGCTGACCACGTCGAACGATCCCGACGACGTGCGTCGTGCCTATGACGCGGGCGTCAACAGCTACATCCTCAAACCGGTCGACTTTCCGGGCTTTCTCGACATGGTCAGACAGGTGCAGCGTTACTGGCTGCATCTGAATCGGGTCGTCGACTGAGACGAGCGCGCCGGCGCACGAGCTGTAGGACGAACCCCGACATACCGCCCGCCGATGTGCTGACCTGCGAATCGGACCAAGGCTGATTCGAACCTCCTGCGGTATTTCCGAAACTGTACCCACACGAAAACGCAACCGGCCGAGACCATGCGGCCGGTGCATTACGCGGTGCTGCATGCACCGCCGACAGGTGGAGGGTACTCAGGCATGAACGGAACCAACGACAGCGGCATCACCGCTACACGGCCGGCGCGGGACCATCGCCTGATCGCCGTCATTCCCGCCCTGCTCGGCACGGCCGCCGGGGTGGTGGTGGCGGCCATCGGCGGTAGCGTCTTCGCGTGGCTGGGCGGCGCCGCGTTTCTCGTTGCAGGCGTCAGCGTCGGCTGGCATGCGGGCAATCTGCTGCGCCGCCGCGATGCGCAGTGGGCGCAGGCACTCGCGCAGTGTCGCGCGGAGCTGTCGGCGCCGCGCCCGACCGACAGGCTCGGCGATCTCTGCACCGCGGTGGTGCCGGTCTGGAAGCGTCACGTCGAATCCACGCGCGGCCACACCGAGCAGGCGGTGTCCGATCTGGTGGGCCGTTTTGCCGACATCAATACGCGCCTGGAACAGGCCCTGTCCGCTTCCCGCGGCAGCAGCAACGATCCCGACCAGTCGCTGGTGGCGACGCTGGCCGGTTGCCGTGACGAACTCGGTGCCGTGCTCGACACGCTGCAAGCGGCACTGTCGTCCAAGCGCACGCTGCTCGATCGCATCGGCGAACTCACCAATTTCACCGAAGAAATGCAGGGCATGGCGGATGCCGTCACCGCGGTCGCCTCGCAGACCAATCTGCTGGCGCTGAACGCGGCGATCGAGGCGGCGCGGGCGGGCGAACACGGTCGCGGCTTCGCCGTCGTCGCCGACGAGGTGCGCAAGCTGTCGAGCGAATCCGGCAAGGCCGGCACGAGCATCGCGGCCAAGGTCAACGCCGTCAATGCCGCGATTCTGGCCACGCGTCAGGCGGCGGAGCAGTTCGCACGCGAAGACGAATCGGTGGTGGATCGTGCGGGCCAGTCGATCAACAACGTGCTCGACCGTTACCAACAGGTCGCCGAGGGGCTGGAGTACTCGGCCGACGTGTTGCGCCGTGAAAGCGACGGCGTGCGCGACGAAGTCTGCGGCGTCATCGTCGCCTTGCAGTTCCAGGATCGCATGACGCAGATCCTCACCCACGTCGAGCAGGACATGGACGACCTGGTGGCGCACATCGATTCCGGTGCGCACGAGCTGCCGGACGTGCAGGACTGGCTGGATCAGCTTCAGACGCGATACACCACTCCCGAGCAGTACGACGGCCACCGCGGCGGCGCAGTGACCGCACCGGCGCCGAGCGGCATCACTTTCTTCTGACAGATCATCGCAAACAGGGGGACATCCCATGGGCAAGACAGTAATGGTTGTGGACGATTCGCTCTCGATCCGGCAAGTGGTCGGCATGACCCTGAAGGGCGCCGGCTACGACGTGATCGAGGCCTGCGACGGCAAGGACGCGCTCGCGAAACTCAACGGCACCAAGGTGCACCTCGTCATCAGCGACGTGAACATGCCGAACATGGACGGCATCACCTTCGTCAAGGAACTCAAGTCGCAGCCGGCCAACAGGTTCATCCCGGTGATCATGCTGACCACCGAGGCGGGCGAGGCGAAGAAGCAGGACGGGCAGGCCGCGGGCGCCAAGGCCTGGGTGGTCAAGCCGTTCCAGCCGGCGCAGATGCTGGATGCGGTTTCCAAACTGATTCTGCCGTGATTGCCGGGGGCGCCATGGAGACGAGAAGCGAAATCGACGGCGGCCGCGGCCGTCTGTGGTTGGCGGGCGAGATGACCATCTATGAGGCCAATACGCTTCAGACGACGCTCATGGATGTCCTCGACAAGTGCCAGAACCTCGAAGTCGACCTGAGCGGCGTGACCGAAATCGATACCGTCGGCGTGCAATTGCTGCTGCTGGCCAAGCGCGAGGCGCAGGCCAGGGGCCGGCAGTTCAGGCTGTCGCAACACAGTCGGGCGGTCGTCGGCGTGTTCGAGATCCTCAACCTGTCGGGTCTGTTCGGTGATCCGCTGGTGATTCCATCCGCCGCAACTGCCTGAGGGGGAAGACGACATGAGCATGGCAGAAGCATTGCAAACCTTTTTTGCCGAAGCGCGCGGCCTGCTGCTGGAAATGGAGGAGGCGCTGCTGAAGCTCGAAGACGAACCCGGCGATCAGGATGCACTGAATGCGGTGTTCCGCGCGGCGCACACCATCAAGGGCTCGGCCGGACTGTTCGGTCTGGACGGCATCGTCGCCTTCACGCACACGGCCGAGAGCGTTCTCGACTTGGCGCGCGACGGCAAGCTGCCGGTCGACGACCGGTTGACCGGCCTGTTTCTCGAATGCCGCGATCACATCGAACGCCTGCTCGACCTCGCAACCGCCGACGCCGGTCTCGACGATGAAACGCGCGACGCCGGCGCCGCGCTTTCGGAACGCCTGGCCACATATCTCGGCGCGTCGGATGGCGACAAACATCTGCCGGAGGAAGCGGTTTCGTCAGTGGAACGGATACCGGGATCGGCGTCGGACGACAACGTCTGGCACATCTCGCTGCGTTTCGCGCGCGACGTTCTGCAAAACGGCATGGACCCGCTGTCGTTCATCCGCTATCTCGCCACCATCGGCGACGTGCTGCATGTGACGACGCTGCCCGATGCACTGCCGCCGGCGGCCGAGATGAATCCTGAACTGTGCTATCTGGGCTTCGAAGTGCGTCTGCGCAGCGATGCCGACAAGTCACGCATCGAAAACGTGTTCGAGTTCGTGCGAGAGGGCAGCGCGATCCGCATCCTGCCGCCGGGCAGTCGGATTCAGGACTATCAGCGTCTGATCGAGGACCTGCCTGAAGACAATCTGCGTCTCGGCGACCTGCTGGTGGCGAGCGGCGCCGTCACGCGGCGGGAACTCGAAGAGGCCCTGTCGCTTCAATCGGGGCGCCAGGCACGGGGCGCGGACGATGCGGCGTTGCTCGGCAACGTGCTGGTCAGCGAGCAGGTGGTGCAGCCGGAAGTCGTGGATGCGGCGCTCAACAAGCAGAAGGAGGCGCGCAGCCGCCAGAGCCAGGAATCCAAGCTGCTGCGGGTGCATGCCGACAAGCTCGACAGCCTCATCAACCTGGTGGGCGAACTGGTCATCGCCGGCGCCGGCCTCGGCATGCTGGCCGCGCGCGAGAAGGATGCCGCAATGGTGGAGGCAGTGTCCGGCGTGGCGCGCCTGGTGGAGGAGATCCGCGACGGCGCGATGCGTCTGCGCATGGTCGAGATCGGCGAGACCTTCAACCGCTTCCGTCGCGTCGTGCGCGACGTGTGCAAGGAGACCGGCAAGGACATCGAACTCGTCATCAATGGTGCCGACACCGAACTCGACAAGACGGTGGTCGACCGCATCGGCGATCCGCTCACGCATCTGGTGCGCAACGCCGTCGATCACGGCATCGAGTCGTCGGCACTGCGCGCCGAACGCGGCAAGCCCGCGCAGGGCACGGTATCGCTGAATGCCTGTCACGAATCCGGCGGCATCGTCATCGAGGTCGCCGACGACGGCGGCGGACTCAACCGCGACAAGATCCTGGCCAAGGCCCGGTCGCGCGGCCTGATTGCCGAAGGTCAGGAACTGGCCGACGCCGACGTATGGAATCTCATCTTCGAACCCGGATTCTCGACCGCCGACCAGGTCAGCAATCTGTCCGGGCGCGGTGTCGGCATGGACGTCGTCAAGCGCAGCATCGAGGCCTTGCGCGGCACGGTCGAGATCGAAAGCCGCGCCGGCCGCGGCTCGATCTTCCGCATCCGCCTCCCGCTGTCGCTCGCCATCATCGATGGCTTCCTGATGAGCGTGGCCGACGGTCATTTCGTGGTGCCGCTCGACATGGTGCTGGAGTGCGTCGAGCTGAACGGCAAAGAGGCGGCGAACGGCCGCGACTACATCGATCTGCGCGGCGAAGTCCTGCCATTGCTCCGCCTCAAGGATCACTTCGCGCTCGAAGGACCGTCCAGCCGCCGCCGCAACGTGGTGGTGGTGCACTGGGGCGGCCGCAAGGCGGGCCTGGTGGTGGACGAGCTGAAGGGCGAACTTCAGGCCGTGATCAAGCCGCTCGGGCAGTTGTTCTCGGGTCTGCGCGGACTGTCCGGCTCGACCATCCTCGGTTCCGGCGAAGTTGCGTTGGTACTCGACGTACCGATGCTGCTGGAACAGGCGCTGTTGCACGAATCGCGACAGCTCAATCCGCTCCAGACAGACAGGATGGCACGCAGGAACGTCGGCGTGCCCGCATGAACACCGAACGTTCTTCCACGCGCGTGAAGGCATGTTGCCACCGCGTAAATTTTCAAATCCGATCGAGTACGGGAGAGTCATCATGATTGCGAACATGACGGTCAAGACAAAACTGCTGGTCCTGCTCTGCACCGCCATCCTGGCGCTGATTCTGGTTGGTGGGGCCGGTTTCAACGGCATACAGAGAATGAATGCATCGGTGGACGAGATCGGGCAGGTACGACTGCCCTCGGTGCAGGGGCTCCTGACCCTGAGTGAAGGCCAGACCGCAGTACGGGCGGCGAACCTGTGGACCCTGACCTGGGAGAACGACTATCAGGCGCAGGAGCAATTCAAGCGCGTGCTTGCGGCCAAGGAGCGGGCGTGGTCCGCGATCGACGCCGGCTGGAAGCTCTACGAGCCGTTGCCGCAAACGGCGGAAGAGGCGGTGTTGTGGACACGCTTTGTCAATGAATTCGAGCAATGGCGGGCCGTCGATGCGAAGGTCACCGAAACCATCCAGGCGCTGAGCCAGAACCGGTATCTGGACGAGCAGCAGGCGCTGTTCGCACGGATGTTCGAACAGATGGATGCGATTGCCAAGCTGTATCAGGCCTCTGACGAGACGCTTCGCAAGATCGTCGACATGAACGTCGAACTCGCGTCGCATGAAGTCGAGAACGCGGACGTCGTGACGGCTCAGATCAACGCCATCATGATCGGCGTCGGCCTGCTTGCCGCACTATCGCTCATCGTGCTCGGCACCCTGATCATCCGCAGCATCCTCAATCAACTCGGTGGTGATCCGATCTACGTCTCCGAGGTCGTTTCCAAGGTCGCGGCCGGCGACCTGGGTGTGCAGGTGAACGTTCGTCCCGGAGACAACACCAGCATGCTGGCGGCGATCCGCGGCATGGTCGAAAAGCTGGGACAGATCATTGGCGAGGTGCGTTCGGCGGCGGACAACCTGTCGAGTGCATCGGAGCAGGTGAGTTCGACGGCGCAGTCGATGAGTCAGGGCGCGAGCGAACAGGCGGCGAGCGTGGAGGAGACGAGTGCGTCGGTCGAGCAGATGAGTGCGTCGATCTCGCAGAACACCGAGAACGCCAAGGTGACGGACGGCATGGCCTCGAAGGCGGCCACCGAAGCGGTCGAAGGCGGCGAGGCGGTGCAGAAGACCGTGTCGGCGATGAAGAGCATCGCGGACAAGATCGGCATCATCGACGACATCGCGTACCAGACCAACCTGCTGGCGCTGAATGCGGCGATCGAGGCGGCGCGTGCGGGCGAACACGGCAAGGGCTTCGCGGTGGTGGCGGCCGAGGTGCGCAAGCTGGCCGAGCGTTCGCAGGTGGCGGCGCAGGAGATCGGCGAGCTGGCGGGCGGATCGGTCGAGATGGCCGAGCGTGCGGGCAAGCTGCTGGACGAGATCGTGCCGTCGATCAAGAAGACCTCCGACCTGGTGCAGGAGATCGCGGCGGGCTCGCAGGAACAGTCGAGCGGCGTGGCGCAGATCAACACCGCGATGAACCAGCTCAACCAGATCACGCAGCAGAGCGCGTCGGCGTCGGAAGAGCTGGCGGCGACGGCGGAAGAGATGAGCAGTCAGGCCGAACAGCTTCAGTCGACCATGGGTTTCTTCAAGCTGACGGCGGCCAACGACGGCCAGTACAAGACGAAGGCACGCAAGGCCGGCGGCAAGGCGGCGCCGAAGCCGACGCGGGTCGACATGCATGCGGGTGATGCCGAGGTGGAAGGCGAGCCCGAGTTTGTGCGCTTCTGAAGGAGACGACCATGACTGCACTGGCAAAAATCCAAGACCGCTCCCCGACCAAGGCCGGGGGGCAGGAGCTGGAGCAATACCTCACGTTCATGCTTCAGGGCGAGGTATTCGCGATCGGCATTCTGCACATCAAGGAGATCATCGAGTACGGGAAGCTGACGACGGTGCCGATGATGCCGGAGTTCATCCGCGGCGTGATCAACCTGCGCGGCGCAGTGGTGCCGGTGGTCGATCTCGGCAGTCGTTTCGGACGTGGCCGCAGCGAGATCGACCGCCGGAGCTGCATCGTGATCCTGGAATTGCAGGCGGGAGGCGACACGCAGGTGATCGGCGTGGTGGTGGACGCGGTGAACGAGGTGTTGGAGATCGGCGACGAGAGCATCACGCCGCCGCCGGCCTTCGGCGCCAACATCCGCACCGATTTCATTCAGGGCATGGGCCGTCTGGAGGACGGCTTCGTGATCATCCTCGACGTCGACAACATCCTGTCGGTCGAGGATCTGAAAACAATCGGGCAGGTCGGCGAGCTGGCCGGCTGAGCCGCTGCGGTCGACCGCAAGCCGCCGGCGTCACAACCAAACATCGAGGGCTACGAAAATGCAGTGGATTCGCAATGTCAGTATCCGAACCAAGCTCATGCTGATGGCCGGCGTGCCGATAATCGTATTGCTATGGTTCGCGCTGACCTCGGCCGCCGCAAACTGGTCACTGATGTCGGAGATGCGGGTCCTGAGCCGGTTGACTGCGCTCTCCGTGCATGCCGGCAGCGTGGTTCACGAGCTTCAGAAGGAGCGCGGCATGACGGCCGGTTTCATCGCCAGCCGGGGTGTCAATTTCGCGGGCGAACTGCCTGCGCAGCGCGAGGCGACCGATCGCAGTCTCGCCGGTCTGACGGCGTTCCTGTCGGGCGTCGATCTTCAACGGATCGATGCGGCGCTGGTGAACGACGTCACCACGAGCCGCCAGCGGCTGGATCGCCTGGCCGCGACTCGTCAGTCGATCGGCGCCCTTTCCATGCCGCAGAACGAGGCGGTGGCTTATTACTCGGAGAACATCGCCGGGCTGCTGGCGATGGTCGACCGCATCACCACCCTCAGTACCGATGCCGAGATCGCCCGCATCGCCGGCGCCTACAGCGGTCTGCTCAAGGCCAAGGAACACGCCGGCATCGAACGCGCGCTGCTGACCGGTGCATTCGCGGCCGACCGTTTCGCGCCCGGCGCATTCGTCCGATTCATCGGCAATTCGGCGACGCATGACACGTGGCTGGCCCAGTTCCGGGTCTATGCCAAGCCGGAACAGGTTGCCTTCTTCGAGGACCGCATGAGTTCACCCGTGGTCGCCGACGTCGAACGCATGAAGCAGATTGCCATCGAGCGGGTGTCCGATCTGGGGTTCGGCGTGTCTGCGAACGACTGGTTCCGTGCCATGACGGGCAAGATCGATCATTTGGCCGAAGTCGAGAACAGTCTGGCCGGCGACCTGCGGTCCGTCGCCACGGCGCGCGAGCACGATGCGCGGATCTCGATGTGGATGGAAATCGTGCTGGCAGCGGTCGGCATCATGCTCGCCCTGGCGCTGACGATCCTGATCATTCGCCAGGTCACGCATTCGGTGGCGCAGGCGCTGGGTGTCGCCAATGCGCTTGCCGAGGGCGACCTGACGGCCCGTATCGACGATACCGGCAAGGACGAGATGGGCCGGCTGCTGCTCGCGATGAAAACGATGGTCGACAAGCTGTCGAACATCATCGGCGACGTGCGCAGTGCCTCCGACAATCTTTCTTCGGCGTCGGAACAGGTGTCGGCGACTGCCCAGTCGTTGAGTCAGGGCGCCGGCGAACAGGCAGAGTCGGTGGACGAGACGAGCGCGAGCATCGAGCAGATGTCGGCGTCCATCACCCAGAATACCGAGAACGCGCGCGTTACCGAGGGCATGGCATCCAAGGCAGCGAACGAGGCGGTCGAGGGCGGCGCGGCGGTGCAGCAGACGGTGTCGGCGATGAAGAACATCGCCGGCAAGGTCGGGGTGATCGACGACATTGCCTACCAGACCAATCTGCTGGCCTTGAATGCGGCGATCGAGGCGGCGCGCGCCGGCGAGCACGGCAAGGGCTTCGCGGTGGTGGCAGCCGAGGTGCGCAAGCTTGCAGAGCGTTCGCGCGAGGCGGCGCAGGAGATCGGTCAACTGGCCGCAGGGTCGGTGACGACGGCGGAACGTGCCGGCAG
>JAQVJI010000215.1 GCA_028695255.1 Chromatiales bacterium
GCAACGGCGGTATCGATGACCGACAGCGGCGTGCGCAACTCGTGCGCGATCATGCGCAGAAAGCCGCGTTGCGCCGCCTCGCGTTCCTGCGCGTGGCGATGCCGCCGTTCCTCCTCGCGCACCCGCAACAGCACCACGACGGCAGCGAAGGGCATTTGCAGGAACGAACTGAGTTCCCACAGATGCGTGGTCCAGAAGACCGTCGGCAACAGCCCGAGATTGCGCAGTCCCTGCAACAGCACCGCGATGACCGAGGGCAGGAAGATGATGAGCATGAGTGCCGCACGCTGGCGCCGGTGCGGCAGCATGAGCAGAAACAGCACCGGCATCAGTACCAGCACCAGCGTCGCCGACAAATGGAACAGGAACGCGATCTGCGGATACAGGCCCACGATAGAAAGACCCGTCATCACGTAGAACCACCAGGCCAGCACCGTCAACAGCAGCGTCAGCCGCGGGTAGAACGCACGCGGCTCCAGATACGACAGCACGAAATGGATCAACAGTCCGCCGGTCAAGGCGCCGAATACGCCGATCAGACTGTCCGCCAGCCACGGCATGGCCGGATAGATCAGAAGCTGGTCATAGCCGTTGAGGATGAAGTGCAACACCCCGTAGGACAGCAGATAGGCGGTGGCGATGAAGAAAAAACGCTGCCGCAACCACAGTGCGCACAACAGACTGACCACCAGCGAGGTCAGCAACAGCCCGAAGAACACGCCATGACGGGTATTGACGAACACCGACCGCTCGACGAACACCTGCGGCCGCAACAACTCCAGTGCCAACGTCAGCGTACTGCCGCTGCGTGCGCGCACATAGAACACGCGCGGCTCGGTGTCGAGGCGGATCGGGAACACCGTCTCGCGCAATGCCAGCATGCGTTCGGCCACCGGCACGTGATCGCCGGCGCGCAATTCGGCGTAACCGCCGTCGGCCGTCGGCGCATACAGGCGCAGATCGTCGATGAACGGCGGCCAGGCAACCAGCCAGAAGACCTCGTCGGTGCTCTCCGGCGCACGCGCCAACGCCAGACGCAGCCAGAACGCATCGCCGGTGAAACCCATCGAGAACGAATCGCCGAGCGGTTGGAATCCGGCGCCCTCCGGGGAACGTTCCGCCGCCAGCAAGCGTTCGAAATCCAATCCGCCCCCCGGGTCGCGCAGTACCTGGGCATGCGGCAGCAATGACACGGCGGACCGGTCGACAACATCGTCGTCCACGGTAAGATAGCCCTGCGGGAGGGCGCCGGCCTGGTCGTCCGCGACCGACGGCAGCACGGACGGCCATACCAACAACGCGCACAACGCCCATGCCGGCAGGCGCCTCAACCACCCTGAAATGCCAAACGCCATGAATCCTACCCGTGTACTCGTGATCGAAGACGCCGCGGACATCCGCGAGGAACTGGTCGATTATCTCCGATTCCAGGGCTGCGATGCGGCCGGCGTCGAAAGCGTGGCCGACATGCGGGCGAGCCTGGAAGCGCACACCTGGGACGTGCTGGTGCTCGACCTCGGCCTGCCGGACGGCGACGGACTGGCGGTGGCGCGCGAGCTGCGGTCCCAGCGCGGCCTGCAACTCGGCATCGTCATCGTGACCGCGCGCGGCCACACCGAGGACCGCATCGCCGGCCTGAGCGCGGGCGCCGACACCTATCTGGTCAAACCCGTCAATCCGCGCGAACTCAAGGCGGTGATCGACCAGCTTGCGCTGCGCCTGCGCGAGACCCCGCCCGAATCGCCGCCCGACGGCTGGCGCCTGGACGAACCGACGCTGACGCTGCACTGCCCCGGCGGTATGAGCGTGTCACTCACGGGCACCGAGGCGCGCATCCTGACGCGGCTGTTCGAATCGCGCGGCCAACCGGTCAGCCGGCCCGAACTGTGCCGCTATCTCGCACCGTCCTCGCCGCAGGACGACACGCGGCGCCTCGACACGCTGATCAGCCGCCTGCGCAGCAAGGTGGAACGGGAAACCGGCGTTGCGCTGCCGCTGAACACCTTTCGCAGCGTCGGTTACGCCTTCAACGGCAGGGTGCGGGACTGAATCTGCGGGACTCTCGGACGGCAAGCGCAATCGGCCCGACCACCCGCCAAGATTTATGTGTCAGCGGCGGCATCGCGACGACGGCACGGGCTTTCCCCGATTCCATTCATGGCCTGACGGCATCCATCCCGCCCCGTCATGAAACACCCACCACGGGGTGTTATGCTCATCAACATCATTCGCCGACAGCCGATCCCTCATCGGCCAACGCCTGGAGGTCCATCCCGCATGACCGCCTTTCACGATGCTGCGCCCGCCGTGTTCGACTGGCTGCGCGGCCTGGCCCGCGATGCCGAGGTCTGGTTCCCGCAGCCGGCCGGCAGCGCGAACTTCAATTTCGAGCGCGTCGATGCGCACAGCCAGCTGTCCTTCGAGGGCTACCGGCCGAGCATCGTACCGCCGGTCAAGCGCCTGCTGCCGGCGCGCGAGGTGATGTTCGAATTCCACAAGGATGCCGACGGGCGTTACGCCTTCCAGCAGAAACCGGACGCGGGTCTGCGCGTGCTGGCCGGCGTGCGGCCCTGCGATCTCAAGGGCATCGCCGAGATGGACGTGGCGTTCGCCGACGGTCATGCCGATCCGCTGTATCTGCGACGCCGCGCCAATGCCGCCATCGTCGCCTACGCCTGTCCGCATCCCTGCGACGAGCGCTGCTTCTGCGGCAGCACGGGTGCGATCGACTTTCGCGGCGGCGCCGACGTATTTCTGACTCCGGATGGCCTCACCCCGGACGGCGACGCGCTGCTGATCGAGGCCATGACGCCGCGCGGCGAGCAGATGCTGGCGAACGCCGGCCTCAAGGTCTGCGACGACGCCAAGACGATCCGCGAACGCGCGCTGGCGCGTCGGCCGCAGCCCTTCGGTCGCCAGCTCAAGGCCACGCCCGAGGCGCTGCCGGCGATCCTCGCCGCGGCCTACGACTCGCCGGTGTGGGACAAGTACGCCGAACGCTGCTATTCATGCACCACCTGCAACCTGGTCTGCCCCACCTGCTACTGCTTCGAGGTGCAGGACGAGTTCGACCTCGACGGCCAGTCCGGCTGCCGCACGCGCACCTGGGACGCCTGCATGAGCCCGGCCTTCGCGGAAGTCACCGGTGGACACAACTTCCGCGCCGAGACGGCCGCGCGCCATCGCCATCGCGTCAAGCGCAAGTTCGAATATCTGACCGACAAATACGGCATGGGCAGTTTCTGCACCGGCTGCGGCCGTTGCGGCCGCCAGTGCACGGTCGACATCGACATCTTCGACATGGTCAACGACATCGTCGAACAAGCGGGAGGTAACGCCCGATGAGTGCCCTGCCGGACATCAACGACGACCTGTACATCCCGCAGATGGGCCGCATCGTCGAAACGTATCCGATGACGCAGCGGGAAAAATACTTCCGCCTCGAACTCGACCGCCCGCTCGGCCATCGTCCCGGCCAGTTCGTGATGGTGAGCATTCCCGGCGTCGGCGAGGCGGCGATCTCCATCAGTTGCGGCCCGCGCGACGACAGCGTGCTCGAAATGGTGGTGCGCCATGCCGGCAACGTCACCGGCGCCATGCACCGGCTGGAGGCGGGCAATTACCTCGGCATCCGCGGTCCGTTCGGCAGCGGTTTCCATCTGGAGGAATTCGAGGGCCGCGACGTGCTGTTCGTCGCCGGCGGCCTGGGACTCGTGCCACTGCGCTCGCTCATCACGCCGATCATGCGGCATCACGAACGCTACGGCCGCATCCGGCTCATCTCGGGTGCGCGCACGCCGGCCGAGACGCTGTTCCGCGACGAGCTCAAGGCCTGGAACGCGCTGCCGAACGTCGAGGTGATCGAACTCGTCGACCGCACGGATCAACTGCCGTGGGACGGCGAGGTCGGACTCGTCACCGCGCCGATCGCCAGACTCGACCTCGATCCGGCGCGCACGCTGGTCGCGCTCTGCGGTCCGCCCGTCATGTACAAGTTCGTGCTGATGGAACTCGGCATGCATCACCGCATCCCACGCGAACAGATCTTCGTCGACCTCGAACGACGCATGAAATGCGGCGTCGGCAAATGCGGCCACTGCCAGATCAATTCGCTCTACTGCTGCAAGGACGGCCCGGTGTTCCGTTATTCCACCGTCGCCGCACTGCCGGAGGCGCTCGCATGAAACCCAAGGTCGCATTCTTCGATTTCGCGAGCTGCGAGGGCTGCCAGCTCGCGCTGCTCAA
>JAQVJI010000216.1 GCA_028695255.1 Chromatiales bacterium
GCGCGCGTGAACATGGATTCGCCGCAGAACAGGCGCCCGACCGCGACGCCGTACAGCCCGCCCACCAGATGATCGTCCTCCCATACCTCGACCGAATGCGCGTGGCCCTGTTCGAACAACTGCGTGTAGGCGACGTACATGCCGTAGGTGATCCAGGTACCGCTGGCGCCGCGGCGTGGGGCGGCGCAGGCCTTGACGACCTGGTTGAAGGCGCTGTCGAAGCTGACGCGGTAGCGGCGCTTGCGCAGCGACTTGCGCAGGCTGCGGCCGATGTTCAGACGTTCGATGAACAGCACGGCGCGCGGATCGGGCGACCACCAGAGGATCGGCTGGCCGGCCTCGAACCAGGGGAAGATGCCCTGACGATAGGCCTCGAGCAGGCGCGGCAGTGCGAGGTCGCCTCCGGCGGCGAGCAGGCCGTTGGGTTCGGTCAACGCCTGTTCGAGCGGCGGAAAGGGTTCGTCCTGCGCACCCGGATGCAGCCAGGCGAGACGTTGGCGCGTGGTCATGGCCGGTCGTCTTCGCGAAACGGCGAGAGCGCATGCAGCTCGTCGCAACGCTGTTGCATGGCGACGCGCTCGCGCTGACAGAAGTCCTTCACGGGCTCGACGAATCCGCCTTCGGCGATCCAGTGCGCCGACCAGGTACGGGTCGGCAGGAAGCCGCGGCTGATCTTGTGTTCGCCCTGTGCGCCCGGTTCATAACGCGCGAGCCCCTCGCGGATGCAGTAGTCGATGCCTTGATAGTAGCAGGCCTCGAAGTGCAGGCTGTGGAAGTCCGCCGCACAGCCCCAGTAGCGGCCGTACAGCGTGTCGTCGCCGCGGAAATTGATCGCGCCGGCGACCGCACGGCCGCCGTGTTTCGCCACCACGAGCACCAGCCGTTCGCCCATCGTCTGCGCGATTTCGAAAAAGAAATCGCGCGTGAGCGTGGCCCAGCCGGCGTGCTTTTCGAACGTGTCGACGTAGAAGCCGTGCATCGTTGCGAGCAATGCCTCGTCGGCCTGATGGCCGTGCACGACGTCGAGTTCCACGCCCTGGTCGCGCACGCGCCGGCGTTCCTGGCGCAGGTTCTTGCGCTTCTTCGATACGAAGCCGTCGAGGAAGTCCTCGAAGTCGCGGTAGCCGCGGTTGCGCCAGTGATACTGGCAGCCCAGGCGCAGCGGCAGGCCGCGCGCTTCGAGCCAGGCGGTCTCGTCGTCCGCAGTGAACAGCCAGTGCACGCCCGAGCATTTGAGTTCCTGCGCCAGCGCGAGCGCCTGTTCGACCAGCGCCGCGCGCACCGTTTCGGCATCGGCGCCTTCCGCCACCAGCAGACGCCGGCCGGTCGCCGGCGTGTACGGGATCGCGCACACGAGCTTCGGATAGTAGTTCAGTCCGGCGCGCCGCCAGGCCGCCTCCCAGCCCCAGTCGAAAACGAACTCGCCGTAGGAGTTGGTCTTGACGTACAGCGGACAGGCGCCGAGCAACTCGCCCGCGGCGTTGCGCGCCGCCAGATGCACCGGCAGCCAGCCGTTGACGCGGCCGAGACATTGGCGGGTTTCCAGCGCGGACAGGAATTCGTATTGCAGGAAGGGGTCGCCGCCGGCGAGCGCATTCCATTGCGCGCGGTCGATCTCGGAAATGGCGGCGTGGACCGAGACGGTGAGGGTCATTCAGGAGGTGCCGGTTTCGCGTAGGAGCGGCGGCAGCCGCGACATCGAGGTCTGGCCAACGTGCCGACCCGGTCGCGGCTGCCGCCGCTCCTACCGGGCCCGGTCGTCAATGGTCTTCCAGGAACCGTTCCGCATCGAGCGCGGCCATGCAGCCGGTGCCGGCGGAGGTGATGGCCTGGCGGTAGACGTGATCCATCACGTCGCCGGCGGCGAACACGCCGGGGATGCTGGTCTGCGTCGCATTGCCGCCGTTGCCGCTCTGGACCTTGATGTAGCCGTTCTCGAGTTCGAGCTGGCCTTCGAACAGCGAGGTGTTGGGGCGATGGCCGATGGCGATGAACACGCCCATCACGTCGATCTTCTTTTCGGTGCCGTCCTGCGCGTGACGCAGGCGCACGCCGGTGACGCCGCTGTCGTCGCCGACGATCTCGTCCACCACGTGGTTCCACTCGATCGTCACCTTGCCCTGTTTTTCGCGCTCGAACAGGTGGTCCTGAAGGATCTTCTCGGAGCGTAGCTTGTCGCGGCGATGGATCAGCGTGACGTGCGAGCAGATGTTGGACAGGTATAACGCTTCTTCGACGGCCGTGTTGCCGCCGCCGACCACCGCCACCCGCTGGTCGCGGTAGAAAAAACCGTCGCAGGTGGCGCAGGCCGACACGCCCTTGCCGCGGAAGGTCTCTTCCGACGGCAGGCCGAGGTACATGGCGGAGGCGCCGGTGCAGATGATCAGCGCGTCGCAGGTGTAGGTTCCGGCGTCGCCGACGAGCGTGAACGGCCTTTCGGTCAGCTTCGCGGTATGGATGTGGTCGAAGATGATCTCGGTGTTGAAGCGCTCGGCATGCCGGCGCATGCGGTCCATGAGTTCCGGTCCCTGCACGCCGTCGACGTCGGCCGGCCAGTTGTCGACCTCGGTCGTGGTCATGAGCTGACCGCCCTGTTCCAAGCCGGTGACCAGCACCGGGCTCAGGTTGGCGCGGGCCGCGTACACGGCGGCGGTGTAACCGGCGGGGCCGGAACCGAGGATCAGCAGGCGGCTGTGCTTGGGAGCGCTCATGTATACTTTTCTCCAGTTTTTTCCAGATGTTCGGCGATTGGGTGACGCGTCGGGCAATGCGGATCGGCAATGGTAAGGAAAGCGTCCCCCGAGCGTAAAGGCGAAGCTGATGCGTATAGGCATTCCGCGTGAAATCAAGGCCCGCGAGGGACGCGTCGCACTTGTGCCTGCGGCCTGCGCCGAACTGGTGCGCGCCGGACATGAGGTCAGGGTGCAGCCCGGCGCCGGCCTCGCCAGCGGCTACGCCGACGCGGCGTATGCGGCGGTCGGCGCGCACATCGTAGCGGATGCGCCGACGCTGTACGCGGAATCCACACTGATCGTGAAGGTGAAGGAGCCGGTGGCGGACGATCTGCCGCATTTGCGCGCCGATCATCGGTTGTTCTGTTTCCTGCATCTGGCGGCCGAACGTGAACTGGCCGTTCGACTGCGCGACATCGGCCTGACCGCGCTGGCCTTCGAGACCCTGCGCGATGGCGGCGGACTGCCGCTGCTGGCACCGATGAGCGAGATCGCCGGCAAGCTGTCCGTGCAGGTCGGCACGCATCTGCTGCACCAGCCGATGGGCGGACGCGGCCTGCTGCTCGGCGGACTGGCGGGTGCCGAACGCGGTCACGTCGTGGTCATCGGCGCCGGCGTGGCCGGTGGTGCGGCGGCTGGCGTCGCCGCGGCGCTCGGCGCGCGCGTGACGGTGTTCGACCTGTTGCGCGAGCGCCTGAGCGCGATGCGTGCGCTCGCACCCAGCGTCAGCGGTCTGCATCCCTACGTCGACGCGATGGCCGAGGCGGTGGCCGATGCCGACCTGCTGATCGGCGCGGTGCTGGTGCCGGGCCGCCACGCGCCGCGGCTGGTGACGCGCGAGACGGTGCGCGGCATGCGCCCCGGCAGCGTCATCGCCGACATCTCGGTCGACCAGGGCGGCTGCATCGAGACCACGCGTCCGACCAGCTATGACGCCCCGACCTACGTGGACGAGGGCGTACAGCATTTCTGCGTCACCAACATGCCGGGCGGCGTACCGCGGAGTTCGACCCAGGCCCTGTCGGCGGCCCTGCTGCCGTACGTGCTGCGTCTGGCGGGTCCGGAATGGGAACGCGATGCGGCATTGATGGAGGCGGTGAACCTTTGCGCGGGTCGCTATGTCCATCCCGCCATCCGCGCCGAGTTCGAAGGCGGGGACTTGGCGGGGCCGTAGGAGCCCGGCCCTCCGGGCGATGCGTGCCGGTCGACGCCACCCATCGCCCGGAGGGCTCGGCTCCTGCCAGACAGGGTGGCCGAGCGGAGCGCCCGAACGTCATGTTACATGCAGCGTGACCTACGTCCATGCTGTGGATTTGGCCGGCAATTGCTATTGCCGCATAATGGCTTGCATTCATTTCTTCACACGGTTTGACATCCACCTTGGCCCAGGCGACCCACAAGAATCCCGATGCGCGTCCGTTTTCCGTCCACGTCGCCCGCGGCGTGCGCGAGGCGGCGGCGCTGCTGTTCGGCGCGGTG
>JAQVJI010000217.1 GCA_028695255.1 Chromatiales bacterium
TATCCGGAGGTGCTGTACGCCTTGAACGGCGCCATCGCCGGCCTGGTCTCGATCACGGCCGGCGCACATGCCGTCTCGGCACTCGACGCCCTGGTGATCGGCGCCGTCGGCGCCGCTGCGATGGTGTTCTGCAACGAGTATCTGCTGCACAAGCGTATCGACGATGCGGTGGGCGCGATTCCCGCGCATCTCGCGGCCGGCATCTGGGGCACGCTCGCGGTCGCGCTGTTCGGCGATGCGCAGGCGCTCGGCACCGACCTCGACCGCACGCATCAATTGATGGTGCAGTTGCTCGGCATCACGGTCTGCGGCCTGTGGTCGTTCGGGTCCGCCTGGCTGCTGCTCACCGTCATCAAGCGGGCGCTGCCGTTGCGCGTCAGCCCCGACGACGAACGCCTCGGGCTCAACGTCTCCGAACATGGGGCGCGCACCGAACTGATCGAACTCATGCAGGCGATGGACGATCAGGCACGCACCGGCAGCATGAACGTGCGCGTGCCGGTGGAACCCTTCACCGAGGTGGGGCAGATCGCCGCGCGCTACAACGACGTCATGGATGCGCTCGAACGTGCCGTCGACCAGACCCGCGCGATCATCCGCGACGTGCGCGACGGCGTCATCACCTTCACGCGCGACGGCATCCTGACCAGCTTCAATCCGGGTGCGGAAGGTCTGTTCGGCATTCCGGCGACCGAGGCGGTCGGGCGCAACGTGCAAGTGCTGTTCGAGAACCAGAATCCGGAAACGCCGCGCCGGCTGCAAAAACTGCTCACTGCCGGCGAGAAGGTCGAGTTCCGGATCCCGGGTGAAGCGGGCGAGCGCCGCATGGTCGAGGTCTCGGTCAGCGAGAGCAGACTCGGCGAGCACAGCCTGTTGACCGGCATGGTGCGCGACATCACCGAGCGGCGGCAGATGGAGGACCAGTTGCAGAAGGAACGCGACCTGGCGCAGGTCACGCTGGCCTCGATCGGCGACGGCGTCATCACCACCGACGAATCGGGCATTATCCAGTACGTCAATCCGATCGCCGAACGCCTGACCGGCTGGCGCGTGCACGAGGCGCGCGGCCACAGCATCAGCATCGTCTATCGTCTGGTGGACGAAAAGACCGGCGACCGGCTCGAGAATCCGGTACGCGCGGTGCTGTCGCGCGGCAAGGCGATGCAGCGCCACGAACACGGCCTGCTGCTTCGGCGCGACGGCGAAAAGGTGCCGGTGCAGGACACGGCGGCGCCGATCCGTTCGCGCGACGGCTACATCATGGGCGTGGTGCTGGTATTCCACGACGTCACGGTCACGCTCAATCTGGCACGCGAACTCACGCGTCAGGCGAGCCATGATGCGCTCACCGGCATTCTGAACCGGCGCGAATTCGAACGCCGCCTGACCGAGACCATCGACAAGCCGCGCGGCAGCGACAGTTCGCACATCCTGTGCTACCTCGATCTCGACCAGTTCAAGATCGTCAACGACACCTGCGGCCACGTCGCCGGCGACGAACTGCTGCGTCAGGTCACTGCGCTGCTCGGTGGATGCGTGCGCGCGAGCGACGTGCTGGCACGCCTCGGCGGCGACGAATTCGGCATCCTGTTCCTGAACTGTCCGCTCGCCAAGGCGCAGGAAGTCGCCGAATCGATCCGCGAGGGTATCCAGGACTTCCGTTTCGCCTGGCAGGGCAAGTCCTTCGCCATCGGCGTCAGCATCGGACTGGTGGCGATCGCAGAACAGGACTGCGAGATCAGCAGCCTGCTGTCGGCCGCCGACGCGGCCTGCTATGCCGCCAAGGAGGGCGGGCGCAATCGCGTGCACGTCTATCAGCCGGACGACGACCGGCTGCTCGAACAACATGGGCAGATGCAGTGGGTGTCGCGCCTGAATGCGGCGCTCGACGAGGACCGCCTGCGGCTGTACGTGCAGCCCATCCTGCCGCTGTTCGCGCAGGACGCCAACGCCACGCATTACGAGATCCTGGTGCGGCTGGAGGAGGACGGGCGCATCATCGCGCCCGGCAGCTTCATTCCCGCCGCCGAGCGCTACGGCCTGATGCCGCGCATCGATCAATGGGTGGTCAACAACACGCTCGCCTGGCTCGGCGATTCGTTCCGCAAGCACGGGCGGCTCGACGGTACCTGGTGCATCAACCTGTCCGGCGCCTCACTCTCCGACGAGCGCTTCCGTCAGAGCATCCGCACCACGCTCGAACAACTGCGCCTGCCCGAACGCGCGATCTGTTTCGAGATCACCGAGAGCGCGGCCGTCGCCAACCTGTCCAAGGTCGTGCACTTCATCGCCGAGGTGAAACAGCTCGGCTGCGCCTTCGCACTCGACGACTTCGGCAGCGGTCTGTCGTCCTTCGCCTACCTCAAGAACCTGCCGGTGGACTATCTCAAGATCGACGGCGGCTTCATCAAGGACATCGAACGCGACCCGATCGACCTCGCGATGGTGCAGGCGATCAACGCCATCGGCCACGTGATGGGACTGAAGACCATTGCCGAGTTCGTCGAGAACGCGGCGATCCTGGAACGCCTGGGCGAGATCGGCGTCGACTTCGTGCAGGGCTATCACCTCGGCCGTCCGCAGCCGCTGGACGAGATGGGTCAGGTGCGCATGATGCCGCGCTGACGGCGGATGATCCGGCGCGGCGCCGCCGTCAGAGTTCGGCCCACATGCGCATCAGATTGGCGTGGACATGCGAGGCGCGCCGCGTCGCCTCGGCCTGCGGCGTGGCGATGCGCAACGCCTCCGTCACCTGATACAGGTCGTACAGCAGACGCCGGCGCGCCGGATCGCGCACCATCGATTCCGCCCAGGCCACCACCACCAGACGTTCGCCGCGCACCACTTCGGCCACGCGATGCAGGCTCGACGAGGGATAGAACACCGCGTCGCCGGCCGCGAGCTTCACCTGCTGTTCACCGAACTCGGTCTCGATCGTCAGTTCGCCGCCGTCGTAGGTGTCGGGCTCGTTCAGGAACACGGTGACCGATACGTCGGTGCGATAACGTCCGCCCTCCGGCCCCATTACCGGGTCGTCGACGTGCGTACCGTATTGCATGCCGGGCCGGTAGCGCGCGAAGAACGCACCCGACAGCTTGCGCGGCAGTGCCGCCGCCTGGAACACCGGATGCGCATACAGACGCCCGAGGATCATGCGATTGAGTTCGGCGACGCGCCCATCGTCGGGCCGCACCTCCTCGTTGTTCTTGACGCGCCGCGCATCGCTGCCGGCGCTCAGCCGGCCATCGACGAAGGGCGCGTCCTCGAGCATCGCGCGCGCCTGTTGCACGCGCGCCGCATCGAGCAGAGCGGGAATGGTCAGCAGCATGTTTGTCTTCCAGGTTGGAATCGGTAGGTCAGGTTGCGCAAAAGCGCTCCCTGACGCCGGCGTTCACCGAGGCACCGCAACGTCACGCAGCTTCGCAGCGTGACCTACGCGGCCATCTACGGATATGCCTCGCGAAGTCTACAGCGCCGGTCGCAACGTCGCGAGCGCATCGTCGCCGACCGGCCAGCGATCGGCAGGTTCGTCGAGCAGCCGTTGCGCGAGCCTGAGCCAGTGCTCGCGCGCCGGCGCCACCAGCCGTTGCAGCGGCTTCGACGAGGCATCGTCGACCCAACGCTGATAGGCCTGCGTCAACTGAGGAAACAGCTCGCGGCGCAGGCCGGTGAGGTTGGCGAAGTAGAAATGCAGCGCGCCGGCCGGACCGCTTTCGAGCAACGCCGGCAGCGTGATCAGGCAGTCCGCGAGATGATCGCGCACCGCGCGTGCCACCCATTCCTGACGCGAGCCGGCCACCTCCATCACCGTCTGCTCCCATTGCGGACCGAGCAGGCGACCCGCCATCACCTCCCCCACCTCATGCCAGACCGCAGCCTCGATCTCGCCGTCGGTCATGCGTTCCAGCGCACCCTCGTCGCCGTCGCGATAGCCATAGGCGTCGAGCGCGCGCGCCAGCGCATCCTGCGGCGAATCGCGCCAATGCCAGGCTTCCATGGTCTCGAACAGCATGCGGCGAATGGAATCGCGGCGCACGAAGATGGTATTCCCCTGCGACATCGCAGGTGCCACCGCCAGATCGCGCGCGAGCTCCTCGCCTGAGATCAGGATGGTGTAATCGTCGAAATCCTCGCAACGCTCCAGCACACCGAGAAAGAACGTCGGCCGCCCGCCGCGGCCATAACCCGCGCTGTATACGAGACCCCGCG
>JAQVJI010000218.1 GCA_028695255.1 Chromatiales bacterium
GGTGGCGGTTCCGGCGCTGGCCGGAGGGGTGCTGATGTGGATGGCGGCGAAGCTGGGCCTGTCCGGACTGGTTCGGCTGCGATGGTCGGCGTGAGGCAGGATCAAAGACGACCCGGCGTGCAGCCGAAGTGCCGGCGGAAGGCGCGGATGAAACTGGAAAGGTCGTGATAGCCGACTCGGAAGACGGCGAGTTGCAGCGACATGCCCTGCTGGATCAGCATGCGCGCGGTCTCCAGCCGCGTGATGCGCAGGTACTCGTACACCGGCTTGCCGAAGCATTGCTGAAATGCCTCGCGAAAGCGCGTCTGCCCCATGCCGGCCGACTGCGCGAGCTGTTCGATGGTCGGCGGATCGGCGAGATTCGCGACCAGACGTTCACGCGCCTCTCCCAGCCGTTCATGATCGCGGGCCGTGAGCTTCGATTGCGGCCGCGTGCGCGTATCCGCCCATTGCATGACGAGCGTGGCCAGCAGTTCCAGGGTCTTGGCCTCGCGATAAAGGCCGAGACCGGGTCCTGATCCGAGCCGCATGCCCTGCGCCAGTTCCTGCGCCACGCGCATGAGTGCGGCGTCCATATGGAACTCGGCCTCGTAGGGCGTCGGGCCCTGGCGTTCCGCCAGTCGCTGCAAGGGCTGCGGCAATGCCTGCTCGGCCGCCAGCCGCTGAAGCCCGGCGCGACTCAACGACACGCTGATCGAGAGAAAGCGGCCGTCGCCGTTGCGCACGCGGCCGGCGACCTGCGACGGTTTGTCGAGAAAGACCTTCAACCGCCCGCCGCGAAAGTGATTGCCGACCTCGACACCCTGGTGTTCGCAACTGCCGGCGAGACAGAAATCGAGGTTGACCGGATCGTTGGCCTCCTCGCCTTCGAGCCAGCAGTCGCCCTGCAACCAGTGGCCCGTCGGCAGGGCGAGATCGAGCAGCGCGACGGCACCGCCGAACGCCCCTCCCGCGATGGCAAGACCGCCGGCATCGGCCGGAAACGCCAGCCCGGTCGCGTGCTGGCGCACCGGACCGCGGGTGCGCCCAGCGGTGTCGACGATGCGCCATGGCGCGTCGTCACGAATCGCATCTCGTGGTTCTTCCATTCCGTTCATGGGGTCATGTTAGCCCGTCACCCCGATGAAACGAAATGCCGCGTTCAGGTCTGACGCGCCCGCCGCACCGTCACGCTCTCGCCGCCGATACCCCAGTTGTCGGTCTCGACCTCGTCGATGACCACCATGGTGGTCTGCGGGTTCTTGCCGAGCACCTCGGCGAGTACGCGCGTGATGCCCTCGATGACCTGGGCCTTCTGCTCGGCGCTGACGCCGTCCTTCGTGATCCTGACGTTGACGTAGGGCATGTTCTGTCTCCGGATGGATGGTGGTGGCTGAAACCTGGTAGCGTCCCGGACGGAACACCGTGCCCACCACGTCGCCCGGCGGGCCGGGTTCCTACGAACCCGTAGGAGCCGAGCCCTCTCGGCGATCGTGTACGGACGGCACGACGCCTTGTCCGCATCAACACTTCAACCCGAGTTCCCGCTTGAGGCCGCAGACGCGATCATGGGCCTCGCGCAGACGCGCCTTCGGCACACGTCCCTGCTCGACGAGCCGCACGATGATCTCCACCGCGCGTTCGCCGATGTCGGGCTCGTAGACCAGGTTGTTGGCGAAGATCAGCAGATCGACGCCGGCGTTGAGTGATAGTTCGAGCGCCTGTTCGAGACCATGGTATTGCGTGATCGCGCCCATCTGCATGTCGTCGGAGACGATCACGCCGCGAAAACCGATCTCCTCGCGCAGCAGTCCGGTCATGACGGCCCGCGACAGCGTCGCCGGATACTCCGCGTCGAGTTGCGCGTTGTAGATGTGCGCCGTCATCACGAGGTCCGCCAGACCGTCGGCGACCAGCCAGCGGTAGGGTTCGAGTTCGGTCGCACTCCAGCTCTGCGTCACGTCGGTAAAGCCGAGATGCGAATCGGCGCTCGCGCTGCCGTGGCCGGGGAAGTGCTTGAGGGCGGTGCGCACGCCATGCGCGCGATGGGCCTGGATCACCTGCGATGCGTGCGTGACGACGACGCCGGGATCGGCCGAGTAGCTGCGCTGCACGGCACCGATGGCCGGACTCTGCGGATTGACGTTGAGATCGACCACCGGCGCGAAGTTGAGGTTGATGCCGAGCGAACGCAGCAGCGCGGCCGTCTGGTCCGCCTCGGCGCGCGTCGCCGCCGGATCGTTGAGGTCGCCGAAATACTGCGCCGAATGCGTCGGCGGAAATCCGTAGGTCGTCTTCAGACGATTGACCAAACCACCCTCCTGATCGATCGCGACCAGCAGACGTCCGCCCGAGGCCGTTTGCAGGCCGTCGATCAGCGTCGCGAGCTGTTCCGGACTCTCGACGTTGCGCGTGGTGGCGAGCGCGACGTCGCGGTCGTAGATGATGACGCCACCGATCCGCCGCTCGCGGATGTCGGCCAGGATCGTTGCCGCCTCGGCCACGGTCTTGCCGCGAAAGCCGAGCATCAGCAACTGCGCCGCCTGGCGTTCGAGCGACGGCCTGCCGCCGTCGAACGGACAGGCGGTGAGCCACGCGGCCGACAGCAGACTCAACGTGATCGCGGCAAATGGGGCAAGGTAGCGACGAATGGGTTGCGGCATGCGATGGACGGCTCCTGAACAGGTTTCGAGACGGAACCATATCGACTGATCGTGCATCCGACAAGACGATGGCATGACGTGCCCCCAAATAGCAGTCATACGATCACGTCATACTGACGCACACATTCGGAACGGAGGTTGACGAGCACATGCAGACCATTCTCGGCAGCGGCGGCGTCATCGGCCGCGGACTCGCGCACGAACTGACCCGCTTCACCTCGAACATCCGCCTCGTGAGCCGCCATCCGCAGGCGGTCAACGCCGGCGACCAGTGCGTGAGCGCGGACCTGCGCGACGCGAAGCAGGTCGATGCGGCCGTCGCCGGTTCGGCGGTCGCTTATCTGACGGTGGGTCTGCGTTATGACATCCGCGTCTGGGAGAGCGAATGGCCGCTGGTGATGCGGAACGTCATCGACGCCTGCAGGCGTCACGGCGCGAAACTCGTGTTCTTCGACAACGTGTACGTCTACGGACTCGTCGATGGACCGATGACCGAGACCACGCCGGCACGGCCGTGCAGCCGCAAGGGCGAGGTACGTGGGCGCGTGGCGGCGATGTTGCTGGAGGAAATGGCGGCGGGCCGGATGCAGGCCCTGATTGCGCGCTCGGCGGATTTCTATGGTCCCGGCGCGACCAACACCTTCGTCCATCCGATGGTGTTCGAGAAACTGCTGGCGGGGAAAAAGGCGGCCTGGCTGTGCGACGACCGTCTGCCGCACGCGATGACCTACACACCCGATGCCGCGCGCGGTACCGCGCTGCTCGGCAACGCGGACGACGGCTGGGGTGAGATCTGGCACCTGCCCACGCATGCCGAGCCACCGACCGGCCGGCAGTTCATCGAGCAGGTCGCCGAGGCCTGCGGCACGCGGCCCGACTATCAGGTACTCAGGCCGTGGATGCTGAAGCTGGTGGCGCTGTTCAATCCGCTGGTGCGCGAGTCGGCGGAGATGCTGTATCAGTACACGCATCCGTATCACGTCGACAGCAGCCGCTTCGAGGCACGCTTCTTCGCGCCGACGAGCTACGAAAACGGCATTCGCGAAACCGTTGCTTGGCTGCGGCAACGCTGACGACGAAGCGAGAAAACAGGGCTTCGCATCGACGGCGCGACTCGTAGGTCATTACGTTGCGAAGCTACGTGACGGGCGGAGCTTCGATGCGACACCGCAGGTCAGGTAGCGCTGGCGCGCAACCTGATCTGCGGTCGGGCCTGTTCGCCTGGGGTCGGCGGTCACGACCTTCAGCGGCCGCGACCGTCCGGCAGCGTGATGTTGAGTTCCAGCACCTCGCAGTCGCCCTCGCGATCGAGCTGGATGGTGACCGCGTCGTTGTCGACCTCGACGTACTTGCGGATCACGGCGAGCAATTCTTCCTGCAACAGCGGCAGATAGTCGGGACCGTTGCGCGTCACGCGCTCGCGCGCGACGATCACCTGCAGGCGCTCCTTCGCGACCTGCGCACTCTTCTTTTTCTGAGCGCGGAAATAATCGAAGAAACTCATCGGCTCAACCCCCGAACAGACGGCCCAGCAGGCCCTTCTTCGGCACGGTAAGGAAACGATG
>JAQVJI010000036.1:0-1214 GCA_028695255.1 Chromatiales bacterium
ACGGGGCGGCATGAGGCTGCTGGAGCTGAACAATCCGCACCCGGAGATTTCGCTCAAGGCGCTGTGGGGCAAGATCTGGTACGAAAATCGTTCCGATGCCGAGTATGTATGGCAGGCGTCGTCGGGCAGCGACGACTTCGAGCCCAAGTTCAGTCTGACGCCGCTGACCCTCGGCACCCTCAAGGCGGCGGTGTTCGCGATGCTGTTCGCGATGCCGCTGGCGATCCTGGGGGCGGTTTACACCGCCTATTTCATGACGCCGCGGCTGCGCGGCTTCGTCAAGCCGAGCATCGAACTCATGGAGGCGCTGCCCACCGTCATCCTGGGCTTTCTGGCCGGTCTGTGGCTGGCACCGTTCGTCGAGAACAACCTGCCGGCAGTATTCAGCATCCTCATGTTGATGCCACTCGCAATGCTGCTGTTCGCCTGGCTCTGGACCCGTTTGCCGGTGGCGTTCCGTCTGCGCGTGCCGGCTGGCATGGAGGCAGCATTGCTGGTGCCGGTGGTGTTGATCGTCGGCTGGCTGTGCGTCGAGTCGAGCCCCTTCGTCGAGATCACTTTCTTCAACGGCAGCATGCGCCAGTGGTTCACCGACGTCGGCATCAACTACGACCAGCGCAACGCCCTGGTCGTAGGCATCGCGATGGGCTTTGCCGTCGTACCGACGATCTTTTCCATCGCGGAGGATGCGGTATTCACGGTGCCCAGGCATCTCACGCAGGGTTCGCTGGCGCTCGGCGCCACGCCCTGGCAAACGGTGATGGGCGTGGTGCTGCCCACCGCGAGTCCCGGCATGTTCGCGGCCGTGATGATGGGCTTCGGTCGTGCGGTCGGCGAGACCATGATCGTGCTGATGGCGACCGGCAACAGCCCGGTGGTCAACTTCAACATCTTCGAGGGCATGCGCACCCTGTCGGCCAACGTCGCGGTCGAATTGCCCGAGACGCCGGTCGGCGGCACGCATTTCCGCGTCCTGTTCCTGGCCGCGCTGGTGCTGCTGGTGCTGACCTTCGTCGTCAATACCGTGGCCGAAGTCGTGCGCCAGCGTCTGCGCAAGCGCTACAGCAGCCTGTGATCCGACGCGCCCAGACGAGAATCGAGGCCTGAAATTGATGAACAACATGAGCGTGAAGAACTGGTTTCGTGGTGGCAGCCCGTGGATCTGGCTGAGCGGCGGCGCGGTGTCGATCAGCATGATCATGGTGCTCGGCCTG
>JAQVJI010000036.1:1314-6621 GCA_028695255.1 Chromatiales bacterium
GGCTATCCGCGCGAGGCGAATACCGAGGGCGGCATCTTCCCGGCCATCTTCGGCACCGTCACGATGGTGCTGGTGATGTCGATCATCGTCACGCCCTTCGGCGTGCTGGCGGCGATCTATCTGCGCGAATACGCCAAGCAGGGTCCGTTGCTGCGTTTGATCCGCATCTCGGTCTACAACCTGGCCGGCGTGCCGTCGATCGTCTACGGCGTGTTCGGTCTCGGCTTCTTCGTCTACTTCGTCGGCGGCAACATCGACCAGTTGCTCTTCCCCGAGGCCCTGCCGGCACCGACCTTCGGCACGCCGGGTCTGTTCTGGGCCTCGCTTACGCTGGCGCTGCTGACGCTGCCGGTGGTGATCGTCGCCACCGAGGAGGGCCTGGCGCGCATTCCGACCACCATCCGTCAGGGCAGTCTGGCACTCGGCGCCACCAAGGCGGAAACGCTGTGGAAGGTGGTGGTGCCGCTCGCCACGCCGGCGATGATGACCGGCCTGATCCTGGCCATCGCGCGCGCCGCGGGCGAAGTGGCGCCGCTGATGCTGGTCGGCGTGGTCAAGCTCGCGCCGACGCTGCCGATCGACGGCAACTTCCCATTCATTCACCTCGAGCGCAAGATCATGCACCTCGGCTTCCACATCTACGACGTCGGCTTCCAAAGCCCGAACGTGGAAGCGGCGCGGCCGCTGGTCTATGCGACCGCACTGACGCTGGTGGTGATCATCATGGCCTTGAACCTCTCCGCCATCGGCATCCGCAATCACTTGCGCGAAAAATACCGCTCCGAAGGCGATTGAGGCCCCACATGACGAACCAATCAGAGTTGTTGAATATGGATGGGACCACGCACATGACCAGTCAGACGCCCATGACCCACGGTATGAACGCCCAGTTGTTCGAGGGCCGCGAGCGCCTGCGCATCGACCTCGACCGCGAACCGATTTCGATCGAGGTGAAGGATCTGGATCTGTACTACGGCAGCTCGCAGGCACTCAAGGGCGTGAACATGAAGATCCCGTCCAAGCGCGTGACGGCCTTCATCGGCCCGTCGGGCTGCGGCAAGTCGACGCTTCTGCGCTGCTTCAATCGCATGAACGACCTGGTCGATTCCTGCCGCATCGAGGGTCAGATCCTGCTCGACGGCAAGGACATCTACGACCGCAGCGTCGACGTGGCGGAACTGCGCCGCGCCGTCGGCATGGTGTTCCAGAAGCCCAATCCGTTTCCGAAGTCGATCTACGAGAACGTTGCCTACGGCCTGCGCCTCCAGGGCGTGAAGGATCGCCGCATCCTGGACGAGGTGGTGGAGCGTTCGCTGCGCGGTGCGGCCTTGTGGGACGAGGTCAAGGACCGCCTGGATCAGAATGCGTTCGGACTTTCGGGCGGCCAGCAGCAGCGTCTGGTGATTGCGCGCGCGATCGCGATCGAGCCCGAGGTGATCCTGCTCGACGAGCCGGCCTCGGCGCTGGACCCGATCTCGACCGCGAAGATCGAGGAACTGATCGACGAACTGAAGCAAAACTACACCATCGTCATCGTCACCCACAACATGCAGCAGGCCGCGCGCATCTCGGATTTCACGGCCTACATGTATCTCGGCGAACTGATCGAGTTCGACGAGACGCTGACGATCTTCACCAATCCGCGGGAGAAGGCGACCGAAGACTACATCACCGGCCGTTACGGTTGATGCGGGATTTGGCGGTCCGAACCGGTTTATCGAGCAGAACAAGATTACGGAGTCCCCATGGATAACTCGCGTCTGGGTGGTCACTACCTGCAAAAGTACGACAACGAACTCGAAGGCGTGCGCAATCGCGTGCTCGCGATGGGCGGGCTGGTCGAGAAACAGATCGGCGACGCCTTGACGGCATTCGTCGATGCCGACGTGAAACTGGCCGAGGCGGTGATGCAGGCCGATCTCACGGTCAACGGTTTCGAGGTATCGATCGACGAGGAATGCTCGCGCATCCTGGCGCGCCATCAACCGACCGCCGGCGACCTACGATTTTTGATCGCGGTCATCAAGACCATCACCGATCTGGAGCGCGTCGGCGACAAGGCCGACAAGATCGCCAAGATGGCGATCCGCCTGGCCGAGTCCGACCGGCCGAAGAACAACTACAGCGACGTCTACGGCCTCGGCGAGCGCGTGCTCAAGATGCTGCACGGTGCGCTCGACGCCTTCGCCCGCATGGATACGGAGGCCGCGCTCGCCGTGGTGCGCGAGGACGATGCGGTCGACAACGAGTACGAAGCCATCATGCGCCAGCAGATGACCTTCATGATGGAAGACCCGCGCAACATCGGTCGCATCATGAACGTGATCTGGAGCCTGCGCGCGCTGGAACGCGTCGGCGACCACGCGCGCAACATGTGCGAATACGTGATCTACCTGGTCAAGGGCAAGGACGTGCGCCACGTGTCGATGGAGGAGATGGAGCGCACCGCGACCCAGCCGCGCTGAGCCGGACCGTGATCCTGGCAACGTAGGAACGGCGGCAGCCGCGACGGCGAGGTTTCGACGCAGTGCCGACCCGATCGCGGCTGCCGCCGCTCCTGCCGTCATCGGCTTGTCGTCGATATTCTGCGGTGCTAGTCTTGCGCGCCGCCGTTCCCTGGAACGGCGGCGTTTTCGTTTTCAGGCAATACACAACGCCTCGGGTGTCCCTGGCCGGCCTGCGTTTCGACGCGGTCGGTGCAGGGGTGAAACGGGAAGCCGGTGCAAGACCGGCGCTGCCCCCGCAACGGTAATGGGTGCGAGATCGTCCATCAGCCACTGTGCCCCGGCACGGGAAGGCGGACGATCGGAACGTCGAACGGCGTTCGCCCCAGAGCCCGGAGACCGGCCCGAGGCATGTCATCGACTCCGGATCGCGGCGGGCGATCGAGGCAGCGCGGGCGCATACCGCCCGCCTTCCGCCGTCCGCAGATTCCGACACTGGCTGCGGAGGGCAACCATGTACAAGCATTTCCGTCATACCCGCCACGCGGGCCTTGCGTTGTTGTTGACGACCATGGCGACACCGGCCATGGCCGACGACGCACTCGGTCCGATTCTCATCACCACGCCGACGCGCAGCGCGCAGACCGTCGACGACACGGTCGCGCCGGTGGTCGTCATCACGCGCGAGGACATCGAGCGCGCGCCGGCCGTCGATGCGGCGGACCTGCTGCAACGTCACGCCGGCATCGAACTCGGCCGCAACGGCGGCTTCGGCCAGATCACCTCGGTGTTCATCCGCGGCGCCAACAGCAATCACACGCTGGTCATGATCGACGGCGTGCGCATCAACCCCGGCTCCATCGGCACGGCACCCTTGCAGGACATCGATCCCGCCATGATCGAACGCATCGAGGTGGTGAAGGGTCCGCGCTCCGCGCTGTGGGGTTCGGACGCGATCGGCGGCGTCGTCAACGTCATCACGCGCCGTCCGCGCACGTTGTCGGCCGGCATTGCCGCCGGCGAACACGGCAGCAGCGGCGTGCAGGCGAGCGCGGGCGGCACGACGCACGACTGGCGCTGGGGCGTCAGTGCCAGTCACCGCCAGGCCAGCGGTTATCCCGTGCACGTATCGGCCGGCGAGGATCACGGCTTTCGCAACACGAGTCTGCTCGCCAACGCCGACGGTCGCATCGGCGACATCGGCATCGAGGCCATGCACTGGCAGGCGAACGGGCGCACCGAATACTGGAGCTTCGGCGATCTCACGCAGGACTTCTCGAATGCCGTCACCGCCGTCGGCGCCACGCTACCCTGGTCGACATCGGCGCAGGGCCGGCTGCGGCTGACGCACATGCGCGGCAGCATCGAACAGCAGGAACCGAATTTCCTCGGCGAGTACGACGAGGCGCGTACCGAGCGTCTCGGGCTGGAATTGCAACACGAACAAGTGCTCGGCGGCGGCGATCGCGTGCTGGTCGGCGCGGCGCTGAATCGCGAGACGGTCAAGGCGCGTTCCTTCGGTACGCTGTTCGACGAGGACACGGCGATCGATGCGCTGTTCGCGCAATACGCACTCGAACGCGGCAGTCATCGTGCGGTCGCGGCCGTGCGTCATACCGAGCACGAGGCCTTCGGCGGCCACTTCACCTGGAACGTCGACTACGGTTATCCGCTTACGGACGACCTGCGCCTCACGCTCGGTGCCGGCAGCGCATTCCGTGCCCCCGACACCACCGACCGCTTCGGCTTTGCCGGCAATACCGATCTCGACCCCGAGACCTCGCGCAACGTCGAGGCCGGTCTGCGTTACCGGGTGGGCGAGGCGTCCGAACTGCGCGCGACCTGGTTCGACAACCGCATCCGCGACCTGATCCTGTATGACGGCACGCAGATGCAGAACGTCGAGCGCGCACGCATCTACGGCCTCGAACTCGGCTGGTCGTGGCGCCATGGACCGTGGACGCTGGACGCGCAGGCCGTCATGCAGGAGCCGCGCAACGAGAGCCGCGACGAACCGCTGGCACGCCGCGCACGCCGTTCCGCGACCATCGCGCTCGATCATCGCGCCGGTCGCTGGGGTTCGAACCTGCAATTGCGCATGGCGGGCGAACGCAAGGATTCGTCGTTCAACGACGTCCGCCTGCCCGGATACGGCGTGCTCGATGCCGCGGTGGACTATGCTCTGGCGAAGGACGTAACGTTGGGGCTCAGGATCGAGAACCTGTTCGACCACGCGTACGAACTCGCCGCCGGCTATCCGATGCGCGGGCGGCATGCGATGCTGGAACTACGGGCACGGTTCGGGAAATGAAATCCGTCGATTCATGACGAACGAGGTCGAGCCATGCCGCGACTGACGCGTATCTACACCCGCACCGGCGATGACGGCACGACCGGCCTGGCCGGCGGCGCGCGCCGCCGCAAGGACGACGCGCGCATCGAGGCCATCGGTACGGTGGACGAACTCAACGCGCAGCTCGGATGGCTGCGCGCGGGAGCCGTGCCGGATATGGTGGACGGTGAACTGCTCGCGATCCAGAACGACCTGTTCGATCTCGGCGCCGAGCTTGCGATGCCCGGCGAACGCCCGTTCGCGGCCGCACGCGTGGTCTGGCTGGAGGAACGGCTGGACGCCCACAATGCGCGATTGCCGCCGCTGGCCGAGTTCGTGTTGCCGGGCGGCAATGATGCCTGTGCGCGGGCGCACGTCGCGCGTACCGTCTGCCGCCGCGCTGAACGCCGACTGGTGGCGCTGGCGGCGGTCGAGGATGTCGGTGCGGACGCGCTGCATTACCTCAACCGTCTGTCCGACTACCTGTTCGTGCTCGCCCGCGTGCTCGCGCGCGAATCCGGCGCGGGCGAG
>JAQVJI010000036.1:6721-18438 GCA_028695255.1 Chromatiales bacterium
CGGGAAAATCCTCGACATGCGCATCGGTATAGACCTGGGCGGCACCAAGATCGAGATCGCCGTGCTCGATGCGGCGGGCACGGTGCGTCTGCGCCGGCGCGTGCCGACGCCGCAGGGCGATTACGATGCGACGCTGGAAACGGTGGTGCGGCTGGTGCGCGAGGCCGAGGTGGATGTGCGCGCGCATTGCAGCGTCGGCGTCGGCACGCCGGGCGCGGTGTCGCCGGCGAGCGGCCTGATGAAGAACTGCAACAGCGTGTGCCTGAACGGCCGCCCGCTGCGACAGGATCTCGAAGCCCTGCTCGAACGCGAGATCCGCATCGCCAACGACGCCGATTGCTTCGCCCTGTCCGAGGCGCAGGACGGCGCCGCCGCCGGTCTGCCGGTGGTGTTCGGCGTCATCGTCGGTACCGGCACCGGCGCGGGCATCGTCGTGCATGGTCGGTTGCTGTCCGGTCCGAATGCGATTGCGGGCGAGTGGGGCCACAATTCGCTGCCCTGGCCGCTGGACGACGAGCGTCCCGGTCGCGCCTGTTACTGCGGCAGGAACGGCTGCATCGAGACCTGGCTGTCCGGCCCCGGACTCGCCCTCGATCACGCCGAACGCAACGGCGAGACCCTGACGACCGAGGTGATCGTGAGTCGCGCCGAGGCCGGTGATGCCGCCTGCGAGGCTACGCTCGCGTGCTACGAGGACCGCATGGCGCGAGCGCTGGCCGCAGTCATCAACGTCCTCGACCCGCATGCCGTCGTGCTCGGCGGCGGCATGGGCCGGATCGCGCGCCTGTATCGCAGCGTGCCGCGGCTGTGGGGGCGTTACGTGTTTTCAGACCGGGTGGATACGCGCCTGCTGGCGCCGTTGCACGGCGATTCGAGCGGCGTGCGCGGCGCGGCGCGGTTGTGGGATGCGGCATGATGGGCCAGCATGATGGACAGGAGCAATCCTGCTAACATTCGGTCGAGTTTCTTGCAGGAGCGGCGGCAGCCGCGACGGGCGTGGCACTGCGCCGAAACCCTGTCGTCGCGGCTGCCGCCGCTCCTGCGGTCCGGGGCGGATCGCATGATCGCGGCAGAGCCGCTCCCACAACAGGCAATGACGCCTGTCCATGAGACAGGTATAGAGGTGAACACCATGCGCATCACCGAACGTATCGATCCCCGCCTGCTGGCGCTCATCGGCATCGTGCTGCTGGCGGCGCTGTCGCGCCTGCTGCCGCATCCGCCGAACGTGACGCCGATCGCCGCCATGGCGCTGTTCGCGGGCGCCGCCTTCGCCGACCGGCGTCTGGCCTTCGGCGTGCCGCTGGCGGCGATGCTGCTGTCGGATCTGCTGCTCGGCCTGCACGCCACGCTGGCCTTCGTCTATGCCGGCTTCGTACTCACGGTGCTGATCGGCATGCGCCTGCACGAACGACGGACCGTCATGCGCGTCGGCGTGGCGGCGTTTGCCGCGTCGGTGCTGTTCTTCCTCATCACCAACTTCGGTTCCTGGCTCGCTCACGGCATGTACCCGCGAACCGGCGAGGGTCTGCTGATGGCCTACACCGCCGGCCTGCCGTTCTTCCGCAACAGCCTGTTCGGCGACCTGTTCTTTACCGCACTGATCTTCGGCGGTTTCTACCTGATCGAACGGCGCTTCCCGTCGCTTCAGTCGCGCGCGGCCTGACGCGCACCGCGACGTATGCCCAACACCGCGCCGCCCTCGCGCAACTGCGCGAGGATGGCGTGGCCGCCATCGATCACCACCTGCGGCTGCGGGTGGCCGAGCTCGGCGGCGATCATCTCCAGCAACACTCGGCCGCTGTCGTCCGGCCGCTCCTGCATCAGCGTCAGCAGACGCGCCGTCACGGCATTGATCTCCATGAAGCGCACCTGATCCGCGTCGTCGCGCCAGGCCAGCAGGTGCTGTGCTTCTGGCAGCGGTTCCATCGGCCGATGGTCGGGGCCGATGTGCTGCACCGGATAACGGTAGGCGAGCGGCCAGGCCAGCGGCGACAACACCGGCGCACCGTCCAGAAGATCGCCATGCGGATCGACGTCCGGCATGTCGGTCGTGTCCTCGGCCACGCTCAGGGCCAGTTCCACCCACTCGTAATGCGCGAGTTCCAACAGGAACGGCGGATCGTCCGCGCTTGCCGCGTGTTCGCGTTCCAGCCAGGCGAGGAATTCCTCGGCGATTTCCAGAAAATACGGCGTGCGGCAGCGGTGGTGTGCGAAGAAGCTGCGCGCGAGCACGAGCCAGACGTCGTCCGCGTACAGCGAACGCAGCACCGGAAAGCCGCTGGCGAGAAAGCCCTCGACGTTGTTGAAGAACAGCTCGCGATAAACCGCCAGTCGCCGATCCTCGATGCCCGGTGGTGCTGGTACCGACGGTTCGCGGATGTGGCCGGCGAAGCGCTGCTGAAGGTGCTGAAAGTGTTCGGTCATGGTCTGTGTGCCGTGCTCGTGAAAGACATTCGAACCACCAAGTACGCCAAGGTATGAGGTTTGCCGTTCAAGCCCTCTTGGCGCTCTTGGCGTCCCTGGCGGTTCCGGCGTTTCTTTCCTGCAAGGCACGAATCTCCGCCACCTCGCCCAGCAGCTCGCTCATCGGCGGGAAGTTGAAGTCGCGTTCGAGCAGCGTCGGGAAGGGGCCGAAATGCGCGTAGGCGTGTTCGAGCAGCGCCCACACGGGATCGATCACCGCCGCACCGTGGGTGTCGACGATCAGGTCCTCGGCCTCGTTGTAGTGGCCGGCGACGTGACCGTACATGATGCGCTCGCCCGGCAATGCCTCCAGGAAGGCGACCGCGTCGTAGCCGTGGTTGACGCTGTTGACGTAGATGTTGTTGACGTCGAGCAGCAGGCCGCAGTCGGCCTCGTCGAGCACCGCATTGATGAAGTCGATCTCGCGCATCTCGGGGCCCGGTGCCGCGTAGTAGGAGACGTTCTCCATCGCGATGCGTTCGCCGAGGAAGTCCTGCACCTCGCGGATGCGCGCGGCGGTGTAATGCACGGCCTGTTCGGTGAAGGGGATCGGCATCAGGTCGTAGAGATGGCCGTCGAAGGAGGAGTAGCTCAGGTGCTCGCTGTAGCAGCGCATGCCATGTGCGCGCATGAGTTCGCGGATCGAGGTCAGCAGTTCGCGGTCGAGCGGTTCCGGTCCGCCGATCGACAGCGACAGGCCGTGCGCGACGAACGGGTGGCGCTCGGTGAAGGCGCGCAACTGCCGGCCGTAGGCACCGCCGACGCGCACCCAGTTCTCGGGCGCGATCTCCATGAAATCCACCGTCAGCGGTTCGAGCGCGGCGAGATCGGCCATCAGGCTGCGGCGCAGGCCGAGGCCGGTGCCCCGTACCGGAAACCGGTCGTCGATGGAGGCGTCGTTCAGAAGGGCCTGGTTCGCTTGCATGTCGTGCGTGCCTCTCGATGGGAATCAGCCGAAGCGGCGCCGGATCAGGTGGTCGATGCTGAAACGGCCGGCGCCGTTGAGCAGCAGCGGGATCAACAGTATGAGGAAGATCAGCGGCAGTTTGAAACCGTTGTCGCATACGTTGTAGCCGTTGCCGGCATGCACGCTGTACCAGGCGACGAGGTCGAGCACGATCAGACTCGCCGACGCGAAGCGCGTGCCCAGGCCCACGACCAGCATGGCCGCGCCGAGGAGTTCCGACCAGGTCGCCATGAACCAGGACAGGTCGTGCGGCAGCAGATGGAACGGAAACGGAAAGTCGTCCCGGATGTGTTCGAACCAGTTTTCGCCGCGCAGCTTTTCGAGCCCGGCCTCGCCGAACTCGTAGGCCAGCAGCAGCCGCAGGCCGAGTGGTGCGAGATATTGGCCCAGCGTATCGAGGCGCCCGAAGACCTGATGGCCGATGGTACCGATTGCCTGCATCGCGATGCTCCTTCTTTCCCGTGGTGGTATCTGCCTTTACGCAGGGGAAAACCGGATGGATGCGGTCAAGCCTGCTAAAGGCTGCGCACGCACTCGAGGTAGGCGCGGTCGTCGGGCGGTTGACCGCTATGCTGTGCTTCCCACAGCGCGCGTCCCAGACATTCCATGATGGCGTGTTCGGCCTCGTGTGCGCCGATGCGCTGCACGAGATCGCGATATGCGTGCGTGAAGCCGGCCGGCCGGTCGGTCGCCGCCTGATCGCGGATCGTGAGATGCAGGCCCATGTGCAGGAAGGGGTTGCCCTGTCCGCTCTCGGGCGTGAATTCCGCGCCGAGTGCCGCATCGGGATCTTCCAGCAGACGGTGATATTCAGGGTGTTCGCCGACCAGCTCCGCCACCTGGCGTTCGAGCGGTTCCAGCGGCGCCTGTTCGCGCAGCCTGCGCCAGGCATCGCAGTAGAAGCGGCGCAACTGGTCTCTGTCGTTACCGTAGAGCATGTGAGTGGTCGGGTCGGGCCGGACTGCGGCGAGCCGTTGCCGGCTCGCCGCGCCGTGACGTCAGCGGTTGCCGCCGCACTTGCCTTCGGTGGCCTTCTTGTCGCCACCGCACTTGCCTTCGGCGGCTTTTGGCTTGTTCATGTCGCTGCCGCACTTGCCTTCGCCGCATTTCCCTTCTTTGGCCTTCTTGTCGCCGCCGCACTTGCCTTCCGCGGGTTTGTTGCCGCCGCATTTGCCCTCGGCCTGGCCGGCCTGGGCGAGCTGATAGCCGCTTGCGAGCGGCGTGGCGGAGAACGGGTTCGCCGCCGCCTGTGCGAGCGGAGCGGCGGCCAGCGCGCCGACGAAGGCGGCGCCGACGGCGGAGGAGAGGGCAGTACGCTTCAGTTTGTTCATGGATGGATTCCTCATCACGTTTGAAATTGAATTTTTTATGGACCCGAACGCCGCGAGCGGTCGGGTCGCTTGTCTTTACGCACGAAACGGCATCGCGGATGCGCAAACTTTTCTTCGAGGCTCAGATCGACAGCCACGGACCCTTGTAGACCATCGGTCCGGCCGGTTTCTCCATCGGCATGTCCTGCATGGCCTCGACGCTGACGAACACCTGTGCCCGGTAGGGCTCACGGTCCATCGGCGGCATGGGCATCTTCATTTCACCTTTTTCGGGTAGCATGCCGAGCGGCATCTGCTTGCCGTCGTCCCACACCAGCCAGAGCACGCACACCTTGCCTTCGGGCATGGGCGGCGGTTCGAGGGCGCGCACCAGCATGCGGTGGCCGCTGGTGCCGGTGATGACCCAGCTCGCCTTCGAGGTCTCGTCCATCACCACCGCCACCTTTTCCGGCATGTCCGGTCCGGGCAGCAGCGGCAGCAGCGGCAGCAGCGTGAGCGTCAGCGCCAGCGCGCTGGCCGCGAGTCCGAGCCCGCGCCAGAACGCGAGGTTGTCCCACAGGTCGCGCCACGGGCCACGAACGCGTGCCGGCGCGATGCGCCGTTCGATGCCGCGCCACACCGAGGCAGGCGGTGCCTGTGCCGGCAGCATGCCGCCCAGCGGGTCGATGCGCCGACGCCAGACGGCGACGGCGTCCTGTATCGCGGCATCCCGCGCCAGCAGGCGCTCGAAACGACGTCTCGCCGCGCCGCGCAGCGTGCCGAGCACGTACTCGGCCGCGAGGCGGTCGCGCAGTTCCGGACGTTCGTATCTCAGGTGTCGAGACATCGCTTCAGTTGCTCCAGCCCACGGCGTATCCAGCTCTTGATGGTGCCGAGGGCGATGTTCATGCGCGCCGCCACTTCCGCGTGCGTGAGTCCCTCGAAGTAGGCGAGCAGCAGACCTTGCCGCTGGTCTTCGCGCAGGACTTCCAGGCAGGCCAGCAGGGCGCGCCGGTCCGGTTCGTCGAGGCCGGTCGCGGGCTCATTCGGATCGCCGTCCCGCTGCTGGATCAGATCGAGCAGCGGGACCAGTTGTTCCGGGTCGTCCAGGACCTGTTCGCGCCGGTTGCGGCGCAGCAGATCGAGCGCGCGGTGGCGCAGGATGCTCACCATCCAGGTGAGCGGCGCCGCGACCTGCGGCCGGTAGTCGGCGGCGTGCTGCCAGACCTTCACGTAGGCGTCCTGCAGGCACTCTTCCGCCAGGCCCCGACTCTTCAATATACGCAGCGCGAGCGGAAACAGTTTCGGTGCGGTCGCACGATACAGCCGCGCGAACGCCGCACGATCGCCCAGCGCACTGGCGGCGAGCAGGGCGTGCAGGTCGTCGTTGGCGGGCCGGTCGGTGGTCACGGGGTCGGGGCGGCAGGAGTGGTCCGTTCGGACACAAAGTGTATACGCAACAGGGTGTCGGTTGTCGCCGCCGGGTGATCGGAGGCGGCACGGGCGTGTCACGTGCCGCGCATGTGCCGGTGCTACACTGGTCGTCGGACGCAGATGCGTTCGGCATTTCCGGCGCGATCCCGTACCCGACGGGTCGCGCGCGCCTTCGACGGAGGGGCCGATGCCGGCCGGCAGCGACAATCCCGCACCGCGTCATTCCCTGCGCCGCCAGTTGTGGTGGGTCATCGGTCTCTTGCTGACGGTGTTCGCGGGCAGTCTCGGCTACACCTTCTGGCAGCTGGAGCTGCGCAAGCACGATTACCTGATCCTCAATCTCACCGGGCAGCTTCGCGTCAACCAGCGCCTGATGCTGGACCAGGCGCGTCATTATCTGGAGCAGGCGCCGGACGATTACGACAAGTACGGGCGCGACCTCGGTCTTTACTGGCAGGACCTGCAACAGCAGATGGGGCTGGCGGAGCAGGTGGTGGCCGCACTGCGCGAGCGGCGGCTGGACCCGGTGCTGACCGGGCGCGATGAGGCGATCCAGTGCACCTGGGACGAGCGCTCGCGATCGCAGATGGCCCACACGGCGAACGACTGGGCGAACTTCCGCTCCGGTCTCGAGGTCGCGCTCGGCAATGATGCCGACGGGCCACGGCTGACCGCCGCGGCGGCCTACATCGCCGCCCACGGCGAGGACATGGCCGCCAGCGTGGACCGGCTGGCGCTGGCCTTCCAGCTCATGATGGAAGGCAAGCTGGACCTGATCCGTTATTTCCAGATCGCGGCCGGTGTGGTGGCGGTGCTGCTGCTCGGGCTCATCGCGGTGGCGGCCGACCGGCGCGTGCTGCGGCCATTGCAGGAGACGGTGATCGGATTCCAGCGCGTCGCCCGCGGCGCCCTCGGTCACCAGTTGCCTGCTCCGGCGGACAACGAGATCGGCCGCATGACGGCGGCGTTCAACGCGCTGTCGAGTCGTCTGCAGGCGCTGTTCCGGCTCACCGACCGCATCAACCAGGGCACCCGGCTGGATCAGATGCTGAGCTTCGTGCTGGAGGAATTCCGGGGTTTCGTGCCGGTGGACTGGGTCGGCGTGCTGTTCGACGAGACCGGGCGGACGATGCGCATCGAACGCATGGCCGGACAGCCGACACCGGGGTTGCGCGAGGGCGAGAGTCTGGCGGCCACCAGCAATGCGCTGGCGACGGTGGCGCGCGAGCGCCGGCCGCTGGTGATCGCCGACCTGACGGCCTTCGGTGCGGCACATGAGGATGCCGATTTCGCGCGCCGGCTGGCGGCCGCCGGTCTGGGGTCGGCGTTGTACCTGCCGCTGACGGGCGAGCGCAGCGGTTTCGGCGTGATGGTGTTCGCCGCGCGTGCCAGGGCGGCCTATTCGGCGGAACACGCGGAATTTCTCGGCAACATCGCCGGGCAGGTCGGCCACATCCTTGAAAAGACCGTGGTGACCGAGGGTCTGGTGGTGGCGGCGGTCGAGGGGCTGGCCAAGCTGGCCGAAAGCCGCGACCCCGAGACCGGCGATCACCTGCTGCGCATGGCCCGCTATTCCGCCATCGTGGCCGAGGAACTCGGGCGGGAAGCGCCATACCGGGAACGGATCGACGCCGCCTACGTGCGCGAGGTGCTGCGCTTCGCACCGATGCACGACATCGGCAAGGTCGGCATCGCCGACGGCATTCTGCTCAAGCCCGGTCGGCTGGATGCGGCCGAGCGCAGCGAAATGGAACGTCATCCGGCGATCGGCGGCGAAGTGCTCAGGCGCTGCGAGGCGCAGATGAATGCACTCGGGCACAGCATCTTCGGCATCGGTATCGAAATCGCCGAATGCCATCACGAAAAATACGACGGCAGCGGCTACCCGGCCGGTCTCGCGGGCGAGGCCATCCCGCTGTCGGCGCGCATCGTCGCGGTGGCGGACGTGTTCGACGCCCTCACGTCGCGGCGGCCCTACAAGGAGGCGTGGCCGGTGGACAAGGCGTTCGCCATGCTCGACGAGCAGGTCGGGCGGCATTTCGATCCGGCGGTGATCGCGGCCTTTCGTCGTGCCCTGCCGCGCGTGATGGAGGTCTACGAGCGGTTCCGTCACGTGTAGGTACGTGTGGGCGTCGTCCGCGTCGCCGTCCGTTCTGTTGTAGGGGCCGAAAAAACGAAGCCCCCGCTGGGCGGGGGCTTCGGGTTACTGCGGTGTTGCGTGAGGCCTCAGCCCGCCACGCCCAGCGCCTTGCGCCAGCCGGGATACAGCTTGTCGGCATCCCAGTGGAAGGTCTCGAAGGCGCCCTTCAGTTCCGGGTGGTCCTTCGCGTAGTCGACCAGGTTGACGCCCTTCTGCCAGGCATCCTGCGCCTGACGCAGCGACTTCGCACCGGCCGTGCCGCCATCCTTGTGACCGAAGGCGCCGCCGCCGGAGGTCTGGATGATGTTGGAATGGCCCAGGTTGTCGAAGAAGCCGGGCAGGCGCAGCGCGTTCATGCCGCCGGAGATGATCGGCGTGGTGGCCTTCAAGCCCAGCCACTCCTGATGGAAGTACGGGCCGTCGGCCGCATCGCGCTCCAGCATGTAGGCGATATTCTTGTCCTTCGCGTCGCCCTCCATCTTGCCGTAGCCCATGGTGCCGGTGTGGATGCCGGAGGCACCCTGCAGGCGCGACATCTTGCAATGCACGAAGGCGGTGTAGCCGCGCTTGGCCGACGGGCTGGTCACGGCGCCGTGACCGGCGCGATGGTAGTGCAGGAACTGGTTCGGGAACTGGCGGCGGCAGGTGGTGACCGCGGTCGGGCCGGCGACGTAGCCGTCGACCAGGAAGGCCACGTGATCGGCGTTCTCGGCGAAGGTCTCCAGGATGTACTCGCCGCGCGCGATCATCTCGAACGGATCGTCGGCGGTGATGTTGGCGGAGAACAGCTTGGCCTCGCCGGTGGCGTCCTGAGCGCGGCGCATCGCATCGGCGACCAGACGCATGGTCTCCTTCAGCGGCGCGAACACCTGGTTGCCCTGCGGCTCGTCGTTCTTGATGAAGTCGCCGCCGAGCCAGAACTGGTGGCAGGCGTCGGCGAACGGCTGCGGACGCAGGCCGAGCTTGGGCTTGATGATGGTGCCGACCACCATGCCGCCGTCGACCATCGGACGGCCGAGCACGCGCCACATGTCGGCGATGTTCATGGCCGGGCCGTCGAACAGGCGCAGGTAGGCCGGCGGCACGTAGAAGTCGTGCATCTTGGCATATTCGACGTCGCCCATGCCCTGGTTGTTGCCGATGGTGAGCGTCAGGAACGAGGCCAGCATGGCGCGGCCGTCGATGATGTTGCGGTCGAACAGTTCGAGCGGGTAGGCGATCTTCATCAGCTCGTTGGCCGGATCGATCTCGTACACCAGCGCGTCGACGCCCTTGGTGAAGTCGTCGGTGGTGCAGACCTCGACGTTGGTGCCGGTCGAGGACTCGGCCGCGAAGTGGGCGGCGGTGGCCAGGTATTCGTAGCCGTCCTTCGGCTTCATGATGTAGGCGCAAAGGACATGCCGGCCTTCCTTGATCAGGTCGGCTTCCTTGAGGTTGAGGTTGGCGTAACGGGCTGACTGGTCACCGGCCATGCGGTTCTCTCCTGTGTGAAAGAAGGTTTATAGAAATAGTAGGATAATTTGAGTATTTTTCGGCTGGGTATTAGACAGGAGGCGCCTGTAAAAGGCAAAGAAGGCCTCCGAATGGGCCCATTCGGAGGCCTGTTGAGGGGGGGCGTCGCCGGCGCCTCGGAAAACGGGAATGCCGGGGCTTCAGGCGCGACGCTTGAACGTCGACGGGTAGACGGCCGTGGCCTGCCAGGCCTGGGTGTTCGGGCTGACGTTCTGCTGGAGCAGGTAAATGGTGCTCAGGACTTCCTCGCCGCTCTGTACCTGCATCAGGCCGGAGAAGGCCGACACCCAGTGCCAGGACGGGTCCGGCGTTCCTTCGAGACTGCGCCAGTTGACCGAAAAGGCGACGGCGATGCTGTCGCCGACCGGATCGGGGTCGGCCACGCCCATGACCGGATACACGCCGGTCGCACCCGTGTCGGAGCGGTAGCGGCCGCGGAAAGTGCCGTCGGGCGCGAGCGGGCCGATTTCGAGCACGGAACCGAACTCGTTGACCCACACGCCGCTGACGCTGCGCTGCGCGCGGACCGGCGTCGCCAGCAGCACCGAGCGCCCGTCGCCGAGGAAAAACGCCGAGTAGACGGTGTCGAGGAACACCGATCCCACCACCAGCAGTTCTTCCGGCAGTCCCTCCAGATACTGCACGCCGAGGTCCCAGCGGTCCGGTGCGAGCTGCATGAAATACTGCCGCGGCGTGAGCCGGTAGGCGACGCCGCCGAGCGTGAGCGTGAGATCGGGGTAGGCGGCGAGTTCGGTCTCGCTGGTCACCGTCGTCGGGCGCCGGCCCTGATCGGTGATCGCTTCCAGCATGCGGTGGATGATGACGTGCCCGCCCTTGAACACCGACGAACCGGTGTCGAGTACGAAGTCGACGTCCTTGCCGAGCGGGCGCCGGCCGACCTGCAACAGATCGAGGCGCACGCTCCACAGGTAGGCGAGTTCGCCTTCGAGCGGGCGCAGCGGCAGGCGGTTGACCGTGGCGGGATCGAAACGCTTCGTGTCCAGCGCGCCGAGCAGGCAGCGGCCCTCGCCGCGCTCCGGATCGAACCAGAACGACGCCACCGCGTGACGGATCAGGCGTTGGCGCTTCAATTCTTCGAGCAGCGCGCTCGGCTGCTTGCAGGGGATGGACGGGATCGCGAAACCGCCGTCGCAGTCGAGTTCGCGGAACTGCTCGCCGTCGTAACTCACCGCGAGGTAGAGGCTCATCGGCTCCTTGAGCGGCGTCGAACTGCGCTTGCCGGTCCGTTCGTAGTCGAGATGGCAGACGTCGTGGCCGATCACCACGCCCATGCTGCCCCAGGGGCCGAAGGAGACGCTGGTCGGTGCCTGCCGGCCCGGTACGAAAGTCGTGGAGGCTTCAGGGTCGAAGGCCTTGTGTTGCTGGCAGGCCTCGGTCGAACAGCAACTCGCGGTCACCCAGGTGTTGACGGTGCCGGTGTCCAGCATGATGCGCATGGGTTGCGGCGGCGTGCCGACGCCGATGGTGCTGGTCCAGGGCGTGGCGCCGTTGTCGCTGGCGGCGCCGCGGCTCAGTACGAATTCGACGAAGGGATTGGTGGCGGCATCGGGCAGCGCCGCGTCGTTCTTCGGTGCGTTTCGCGGGGATCGTGCCATGACGTGTTCATCCTGTCGCTTGAGTGGCTGTCGCTCGGGTGGGTGAGTGAAATTCAACCGGCCGTGCATACCCGGTTGCGGCCGGATTCCTTGGCTTTGTACATCGCGAGGTCGGCGGCGTAGAACAGTTGTTCCGCGGTCTGCCCATGCTCGGGATAGGCCGCCACGCCGACGCTGATCGTGATGGTGCCCAGGCGGCCTTCCACCTGCGGCCACGCCTCGGCCTCGACGCGCCGACGCAGCCGTTCGGCGATCTCCATGCCTTCGCCGAC
>JAQVJI010000219.1 GCA_028695255.1 Chromatiales bacterium
GGATCAGGCCCGGCGCGACGACCGAGGCGGCCACCGCATAGGCGGCGGTGGTCGGCATGCCCATGCCGAGCAGGATGGAAATGCCCATGGCGAAGAACAGCGCCAGCAACTGGCTGTTGGCGGCGACCGTCAGCAGCATGGACGAGAAGCGCAGGCCGATGCCGGTCAGGCCGATGACGCCGACGATGATGCCGGCGGCGGCGCACACCGCGATGAGCTGGATCGACATGCGCGCCGCCAGTTCGAGTGCGTGCGCGCTGCCCTTGAGGCCGAGCCGGTGCTGCGTCAGCCAGCTTGCGACCACCGCGGCGACCAGGGCCAGCGTGCCGGCACGGATCACCGAATAACCCAGGAACAATGCACCGATCAGGATCAGGATCGGCACGAACAGATAGGCCTGACGGGCCAGTTCACCGACGCGCGGCAGTTCCTCGGCCGGCAGTCCCTTCATGCCGGTGCGCGCGGCTTCCATGTCGACCATGAAATACACGGAGAGGAAATACAGCAGGGCCGGGATCAGCGCCGCGATCATCAGTTCGGTGTAGGGGATGCCCGTGATCTCGGCCATGATAAAGGCGCCGGCGCCCATCACCGGCGGCATGATCTGCCCGCCGGTGGAGGCGGCGGCCTCGATCGAGGCGGCGCTGCGCGGGTGATAGCCGACGCGCTTCATGAGCGGAATCGTGAGCGAGCCGGTGGCGACCACGTTGCCGGCCGAGGTGCCGTTGATCATGCCCATCAGGCCGCTGGCGAAGACGGCGACCTTGGCCGGACCGCCGCGTGCACGGCCGGCGACGGCGAAGGCGAAGTTCACGAAGTAGTCGCCGACCTTCGATGCCTGAAGGAAGGCGGCGAAGGTAATGAACAGGACGATGTAGGTCGAGGACACGGCCGTGGTCGGGCCGAGGATGCCGTTGTCGGTGTAGATGTAGGACAGCAGGCGGTCGGCCTTGTAGCCCGTGTGGTGCAGGAAACCCGGCAGGTAGGGACCGAGGAAACCGTAGGCGATGAAGATGGCCGCGATCACCACCAGCGCCAGACCGGCGACGCGGCGCGTGAGTTCGAGAATCAGCAGGATGCCGGCCATCACCACCCACAGGTCGGCCGGCGCGGCCATCACGCCGGCGCGGAACTGGTAGCTGGCGAGATTGAACAGCAGGTAGGCGGGTACCGTCAGGCTGGCGGCCATCAGCACCCAGTCGTACCAGCCGATGCGCTGCATGTTGCGCGGCTTGAAGACCCAACTCGCGAGCATGGACAGCACCACCGAAAGGATCAGCGCGTAGCCGATGTTGAGGAACAGCGCCGGCGATGGCTGTGTCCCCATGGTCTCGCGCATGACGTAGGCGGTGATGATGCCGCCAAGCGCGAAGGCGCCGCTGCCCACGCCCGCGAGCATGGGCAGCCATTGGACCCAGTGGACGAGGCCGGTGGTTCGGGCCGAGGCCGGCCTCGACCAGGCGGCGACGAGTGCGAAGCCGATGAACAGGCCACCGGCCACGTGCAGGATGCGGAAGGTCCAGGTCTCCAGCGGAAACAGGTTCAGAACCAGCAGATGGAACAGGGTGTAACCGAGACAGCTCCAGAACAGGACGAAACCCTGCCAGTGCTTGAGGTCGCGCTGATTGGTGTAGGCCTCTTCGTGGTCCACACCGGTGGCGATGATGCGACCGCCGTGTTGTTCGCTCGTCATAAGGGAGGCTCGTGCCGGGGTATGGAGGCGGACCCCGGCGAGAGACCGGGGCGGTCTCGGGACGAGGCCCCCGGTGCACACCGGGGGCCTCTGTCAGCCTATTCCTTGTACTCGGGTGGAATCAGGTGCTTCGGCACCTCGATGCCCTTCTCCTTGAAATAACGAATCGCGCCAGGATGGAACCACATGAAGCTGTTGTTGACCATGTTCGCCGCCAGGGTCTCGCTCGACGACTTGTGGATCTGCATCATGCGATCGTTGTTGTCGAGCACCGTCTTCATGATTTCGTACACCAGCGAGGCCGGCATGTCCTTGTTGGCGATGGCGAAGTTCCACATCGCGACCGTCGACTGCACACCCTCGACGCTGCTGTAGGTGCCGGCCGGGATGTCGAAGCGGCTGACCGATGGGTTCTTCTCCAGGACCTTCGTCAGCTCCGTGTCGTTGAACGAGAAGATGTTCACCGGCTGCTGCGCCTCGATCTGGCGGAAGGCCGAGATCGGTACGCCGGCGGCGAAGGCGAAGGCGTCGATCAGGCCGTCCTGTACCTGACCGGTCTGATCGGAGGCGCCGCCGTACTGGAGCGTTGCCTTGATGCCGAGATCCTGGAAGAACTTCGGCCAGTACACGCTGGCGGTGCCGCCGCGCGGGCCGACGCCGACGCGCTTGCCGTTGAGATCGGCGATGGACTTGATGCCGGAACGCTGGAGCGCCACCACCTGGAACGGCGTCTTGTACATCGGGAACATCGCGCGCACGTTCTTCATTTCGACGCCGGGGGCCATTTCGATCTGGCCGGTCCAGCCCGCGTGTGCCGGACCCATGGTCGTCATGCCGAACTGGAGGTCGCCGGCGTTGACCAGCACCATGTTCTGCGTCGGGCCACCGGTGACCTCGGCGGTCGCGTTGACGCCGAGCATTTCCTTTACCAGGTTGCCCCAGCCGGCACCGTAGATGAAGTAAGTGCCGCCCTGCGAGGCGGTGCCGATCTTGACCGAGGTCGGCCAGCCGCTGCGCTCCTGTGCAAGGGTGGGAAGGGAGACGGCAAGTGCCGATGCCGCCAGGATGGCCGTGCCGGCCCAATTGAAGATCCGATGTCGCATGTTTGAAATCTCCTCGGCTGCTGCGTCGCGGGACTCCGATGTCGGACGTTCGCGACGTCGTTTGTGGTTTGTGTTCAACCCGGAAAGTCCATTAGGAGGCGTGATGATCGCGCAGAGATTTGGATTCACAAGGCATTTTCCGAAGAAGCGCAATACCGAGCCGTATTGCCGACTGAGGGAAATGCCTTGTGGATTCAAGGATCAAGCGAGGGCACGTCTCCTAATGGACTTTCCGGGTTCATGCGTTGCGAGGCGGACCGACCGGTCTGGCAGGTCCGGATCGGCTGAAGAATAGCACAGGGAATTCCGCACGCATTGTCGGGCGTCTGGGCGCCGACTGCGGCGATGGGTCAGATCGGACCCCGTTCGCTGCGACGGCGATCCGCCGCCGTGGTGCAGGCCATGGCGCGCACCAGCAACAGACGGCGTTCGGCGGCGTTGCGTGCGAGTGCGGCCGCACGCTCGAATTCCCTGCCGGCCTCGTCCAGGCGCGCGAGGCGGACCAGCAGGTCACCGCGCACGGCCGGCAGCAGGTGATAGTGGCGAAGGGCAGGGTCGGAGCGCAGTGCCTCGATCAGCTCGAGACCGGCCGTCGGGCCGAAGGCCATCGCCACCGCGACGGCACGGTTCAGTTCGACGACCGGGGAGGGCGATGTCTGGACCAGTGCGTCGTACAACGCGACGATGCGCGCCCAGTCGGTGTCCTCTGTCGTGCGCGCACGCGCATGGCAGGCCGCGATCGCGGCCTGCAAGGCATACGGACCCAGCGGTCCGCCCAGCGCCTCGATGCGATCGAGCGCCGCCAGGCCGCGGCGGATCAGCAGGTGGTCCCAGCGCGAACGATCCTGTTCCGACAGCAGCACCGGTTCGCCGTCAGGGCCGATGCGCGCGCGCAGACGCGAGGCCTGGATTTCCATCAATGCGAGCAGACCCAATACCTCGGGTTCTTCCGGTGCGAGTCCGGCCAGCACGCGGCCGAGTCGCAATGCCTCGTCACACAGCTCCGGTCGCATCCAGTCGTCGCCGTCGGTCGCCGCATAGCCTTCGTTGAAGATCAGGTAGATCACTTCCAGTACCGATGCCAGGCGCCCGGCGCGTTCGGCGGCGCGCGGCATCTCGAACGGCACGCGCGCCTCGGTCAGCGTGCGTTTCGCGCGCACGATGCGTTGCGCGATGGTCGGTTCCGCGACCAGGAAGGCGCGCGCGATCTCGGCGGTGGTCAGGCCCGCGAGCAGCCGCAGCGTGAGCGCGACGCGCGCCTCGGACGAGAGCACCGGATGACAGGCGGTGAAGACGAGCCGCAACAGGTCGTCGCCGATGTCGTCGTCCAGCGCCTCGACGTCCAGCGTGGCCGCCTCCGCGCCGGCGGCGAGTATCGGGC
>JAQVJI010000037.1 GCA_028695255.1 Chromatiales bacterium
AGGCGCGCTTGACGGTGGTCGTGCCGGCGCCCGAGGACCCGGTGACGGCGATGACGGGATGCTTCTTGGACATGTATCTACTCCTGATGCTTTTGTAATTTGGTGAATGCTTCGCCGGCCGCGACGGGCAGCCGCCCCCTGCAAATCGAGGGTCGCATCATAGCAAAAGACCCCGGAGCGCACGCGGGCCGCCGATCGGGAGGGTCAGCGCCGGTACGGCGAGGGCATGCCCGGCGGGCGCTCGGAAAACCGCCGGTAACTCCAGGCGTATTGCTCCGGGCACTGCCGCACCAGTTCTTCCACCACGCGGTTGAGGGTGGTGGCGGCAACGGCCGGATCGGGGTCGAAGATCGACTCCGGGGCGCGGATGCAATGGAATCGATAACCACGTCCCCGCGGCAGACGGAGGGCGAAGCCCACCAGCACCGGGACCCGGCGCGGTCCGGCCAGGCGCGGCAACAGGACCATGGTGTAGGCCGGATGGCCGAAGAAGGGCGCGAACACCCCCGTACCGCGCTTGGGCGTCTGGTCGGGCAGGATGCCGATCAGGTGGCCGGCATCGAGCGCCCGCTTGAGGGTCTTGATGCCGCCGGTGGTGGTCGGCACCAGGCGTCCGCCCGTGCTCTCGCGCCCCTCGCGCATCGGGTTTTCCAGCACCTGCTGACGCGGCGGCCGGTACAGGCTGGTCATCGGCGCACGGGTGGCGGCGTAGAGCCCCGCGAATTCCCAGCCCCCGAGATGCGGCGAGGCGAGGAATACCCCGTGTCCTCCGGCCACCGCCTCGTGAAATGCCGTCTCGCCGTCGATGCCCCGGCACAGTTCGACGATGCGCTGCGGGCCGGCCCGCCACAGCCACGGCGCCTCGGTCAGCGCCTTGCCGGTCTCCATCAGGCTCTGCCGCGCGATGCGCCGCCGCCAGCGCTCATCGCGCTCCGGAAAGCACAGTTCCAGATTGATCAGGGACACGCGCCGCATGCGCGTGGGCCACACCCAGGCGCACCAGCCGATGGCGGCGCCCAAGGCGTGGTTGAGCCGCAGGGGCAGACGGGCGAGCAGCGCGAACGCCAGCCGGATCAGGCGCTCGGTCATGCCCGTTCGACGGCAGCGACCGGCGGCGGGTCGTCCACGTGGTCGATACCGACCGACATGAGGGGTTTCAGCGTCGTCAGCAGATTGCGGAACAGGCGCGGATTGAGCCGCTCCTCGCCCGCCAGCAGTTCCTTCATGTGTTGGCGCTGGGTCGGCATGTCGAAGCAGGCCGGGCAGTTTTCGTGGATCACCGGCAGCGCGGCGTCGCGCGAAAAATCGGCCGTCTGGCGCTCGCGCACGTAGACCAGCGGGCGGATCACGCGCAGATCGCCGCTGTCGATGCGGTAATGCGCCTTCATGGTCTGGAGCCGCCCGCCGTGGAAGGCCGACATCAGGAAGCTCTCGGCCAGATCGTCGAGGTGCTGCGCCAGCGCCAGCACGTTGAAGCCGTGCTCGCGCGCGGTGCGGTACATCAGCCCGCGCTTCATGCGGGCGCAGAAGGCGCAGTAGGAATCGTTGTCCATGTGCGTCTGCGCCAACTCCATGATCGGCTCGCGCACATAGTGGTACTCGACCCCGAGCGACGCCATGTAGGGAATCAGCGGCGAGGGATCGAAGGCGCCGCTCTGCGGATCGATGGTGACGGCCGCGACCTCGAAACGGATCGGCGCATGGCGGCGGAAGTGCAGCAGCAGATGCAGCAGCGACAGCGAATCCTTGCCGCCGGAGAGGCCGAGCAGTACGCGGTCGCCGCGGCGGATCATCGCGAAGTCGCCGATGGCCTTGCCGACCTGGCGGATGAGGGATTTGGGGGGCTTGACGGGTTCTGACATGGAGCCGAACCATACCGGGGCGCCCGAAGGCAGGCAAGCGGGCAAAAAAAGCCCCGGTAGCACATCCCTGTGCCCGGGGCCTGGCTTCCTGCCATGTGATTGAAGAGCGTGGTCCTTGAATCCCTGGAGGTTCCGTCCTCGGCCTCCCTGGCCGATCGGCCGGCCGCTCCTTGCGCCGCGCCGTTTCCTGTTCGTCCCCCTCCCGGGATATGGTGCGTATGATTCCACGCCAACCCGACGGAATCAGTGGCAGATCACCGCCATTCATGTAGGAAAGCGCGATTTATCGTGTAGGGATTTTCCTACACCAATGACCGCGGACCATGCCGCACCGATGGTGCGGGGTAAGATGGACATGTCATCCGCCAGCCAGGAGCCCCCATGCCGCCGCTCGAACTCCATCCGGACATCCTGCCCTACCGCAGCCAGCGCCTGCCGGTCGACGGCGGCCATGAACTGCATGTCGAGGAGTGTGGCAACCCGCAGGGCCTGCCCGCCGTATTCCTGCACGGCGGACCCGGCTCGGGCTGCGAACCCTGGCACCGGCGGTTCTTCGACCCGGCGGTCTGGCGGCTGGTGCTGTTCGATCAGCGCGGCGCGGGTCGGTCGACGCCGCATGCGGGCCTCGAAGCCAACACGACCTGGGACCTGGTGGCCGACATGGAGCGCATCCGCGAAACCCTCGGCATCGAACGCTGGCTGCTGTTCGGCGGCTCCTGGGGTTCGACGCTGGCGCTGGCCTACGCCCAACGTCATCCCGAACGCGTGCTGGGCCTGATCCTGCGCGGCATCTTCCTGTGCCGCGAGCGCGACCTGCGCTGGTTCTACCAGGACGGCGCCAGTCATCTCTTTCCCGACTACTGGCGCGACTATCTGGCGCCGATCCCGGAAGACGAGCGCCATGACCTCATGGTCGCCTACCACCGCCGCCTGACCGGCGACGACGAGATCGCGCGCATGGCCGCCGCCCGCGCCTGGTCGGAGTGGGAGGGCCGCACCGCAACGCTCTACCCGAGTCCGGCCGTGGTCTCGCACTTCCGCGACCCGCACGTGGCGCTGAGCCTCGCGCGCATCGAATGCCACTACTTCGTCAACGACGCCTTCCTCGAACCCGGGCAGCTGCTGCGCGACGCCGGTCGCCTGCGCGACATCCCCGGCGTCATCGTTCACGGACGCTACGACGCCGTCTGTCCGGTGGAACAGGCCTTCGCGCTGCACGAAGTCTGGCCCGAAGCGCGGCTCGAAGTCGTCCCCGACGCCGGTCACTCCGCCGCCGAACCCGGCATCCGCGACGCGCTGCTGCGGGCGACGCGGGAGATGGCGGAGCGGCTGGGATCGATGGAGGGATGATCGGACTCCTGCAACGCGTCACCGAGGCGCGCGTCGGCGTCGACGGCGAGGTCGTGGGCGAGATCGGCCGCGGGCTGCTGGTGCTGGTGGGCGTCGAGCGTGGCGACGGCGAGGCGCAGGCCGGCCGGCTGCTCGAACGCCTGCTCGGCTATCGCGTGTTCCCGGATGCCGAGGACCGCATGAACCTGAGTCTGGCCGACGTCGGCGGCGGGTTGCTGCTCGTCCCGCAGTTCACGCTCGCGGCGGATACGCGCAAGGGCATGCGCGCGAGCTTCACGCCGGCGGCGACGCCCGACGATGGCGCGCGCCTGTTCGAGTATCTGCTCGGTCTTGCGCGCGCGCGCCACGCGCCCGTCGCGGCGGGACGTTTCGGCGCCGACATGCAGGTCGCGCTCGTCAACGATGGGCCGGTGACCTTCTGGTTGCAGGTGCCGCCGGGTCAGCCCGCGGCGCGATGACGGACAGTCTTCGGGTGGCGGATCAGTCGTCGTCGCCCTGATCGCGCCGCTTGACGGTGGCCGGATCGGCGGTGATGGGGCGGTAGATCTCGATGCGGTCGCCGTCGCTGAGCGCGCGATCGAGCGGCACGACCTTGCCGAACACGCCGACCTTCTGCGTTTCAAGATCGATGCGCGGGAATTTTTGCAGGATGCCGGAGCGATCGATCGCGTCGCGCACGGTGGCTCCCTCGGGCAGCTCGATGCGCAGCCAGGCATGACGTTCCGGCTCGGCGTAGACCACTCCCACTTTCATGTCATGGCCCCCCGTTCAACCATGCACCGGCGCGCCGACGACGACCTCGCGCCGTTTCGCGCGCGCGTCGAGCAGGCGTTTGCCCGCGAGCAGGAAACCCGTTGCGAGGAAGCCGCCCGGCGGCAGCACCATCAGCAGAAAGCCGCGGTAATCGGGGATGATCGTGAGTTCCAGGAAGCCGAAGGTCTCGCCGAGCAACAGCGAGGCGTTGGCGAACAAGGTGCCGCTGCCCGTGATCTCGCGCACCGCGCCGAGCACCACCAGCGCGGCGGTGAAACCCGCGCCCATCGTCGCGCCGTCGACCAGCGACGGCAGCACGGGCTGGCGCGAGGCGAAGGATTCGGCGCGGCCGAGGATCGCGCAGTTGGTGACGATCAGCGGGATGAACAGCCCGAGCACCTTGTGCAGTTCGTGCAGCCAGGCGTTCATCGCCATGTCGACCAGCGTGACGATGGCCGCGATCAGCAGCACGAACACCGGGATGCGCACTTCGGGCGTGATCTGCGTGCGCAGCACCGAGATGACGAGCGCGGACACGATCATCACGAAGCTCGTGGCGAGCCCGAGTCCGAGTCCGTTGGTCGCCGTGCTGGTGACCGCCAGCAACGGACACAGCGCCAGCATCTGCGCGAACACGACGTTGTTGTCCCACAGGCCGTCGCGCACGATGCGTCGATAGTCGGGTGTGTTCACGTCTGGCACCTCGCAACGGGCTGCGAAACAGAATTTCGAAATCCTTTCACGATGTTCACTTGGCGCTCTCCACGCCCGCCTTCGGCAACGGCGCCAACAGTGCATCGCGATGGCGCTGGAAGAATTGGAGGCCTTCGTGCACGGCGCCGACGACGGCGCGCGGCGTGATGGTGGCGCCCGTGAACTGGTCGAAGCGGCCGCCGTCCTTTTTCACGCGCCATTCCTCGCGCGGCGTGTCGGCGAGCGAAAGACCGTCGAAACCGCGGATCCACGGGCTGCGCGCGACCTCGATCTTGTCGCCGAGACCCGGCGTTTCGGCGTGCGAAAGCACGCGCACGCCGAGCACGCGGCCGTCGCGGTCGACGCCCATGATGAGCTGGATCGGACCCGAATAGCCGTTCGGTGCGGTGATGCGGAAGGCCACGGCGGCGATTTCGCCGTTCCTCGCCGCGCGGTAGACCTCGACCTCCGAGGCCCGCATGCCGAACGGCGCCGGCAGGCGCGCGACCTCGTGCAACGGCGCGTTGTCGTGCAACGTCGCCGGAATCACCTGCGACAGCGAGGCCTGCATGTCCTCCAGATGGCGCAGCGCGATCTCGTCCTGCGTGCGCAGGTTGCCGATCACCAGCGCGGCCGAGGACAGGAGCGCGATGATGCCGAGAAAGGTCGCGTGATAGCCGACGCGCTTGCGGTAGGACGGTATCGCCGGCGTGCTCACGAGGGCTTCTCCGCGTCCGGTTTCGGTTTCGATGCGATGGTGCGTGGACGGCCATGGATGTCACGGCCGTAGATGCGCGGCCGTACGTAATGATCGATCAGCGGCGTCACCGCGTTCATGAGCAGCACCGCGAAGGCGACGCCTTCCGGATAACCGCCGAAGCTGCGAATGACGTACACCAGCAGGCCGCAGCCGGCGCCGAACAGCAGGCGACCGCGCAGGGTGCTGGGCGAGGTGACCGGATCGGTGGCGATGAAGAAGGCGCCGAGCATGACGCCGCCCGACAGCAGATGCACGCCGGCATCGGCGTAGCGCTCGGGCGCGATCATGTGCATGAGACTCGCGAGCAGCGCGAGCGTGCCGAGCATGGCGGCCGGGATCTGCCAGTCGATGATGCGCCGGACCATCAGGTACAGGCCGCCGAGCAGGATCAGCAGGGCCGAGGTCTCGGCGAAGCTGCCGGCCATGTGGCCGAACCAGGCCTGCGACGGTTCGTACCAGCCGTCGAGCGCCGCCGTCAGTTGCGTGCCGCGACCGATCTCGGTCTTGAGATGGCCGAGCAGCGTGGCGCTGCTGACCGCGTCGAGACGTTCCGGCGTGACGCCGGTGAAGGTGATCGCGAGGCCCTCGACGAAACCCGGACTGCCGGTCTGCGTGAGCGGCTGCGGCGCGATCCAGGTCGTGAGTTCGAGCGGGAAGGCGATCAGCAGCACGACGCGCGCGAGCATCGCCGGATTGAACAGGTTCTGGCCGATACCGCCGAACACCTGCTTGCCGACCATCACCGCGAACAGACCGCCGACCACGCCGATCCACCACGGCGCCCACGGCGGCAGCGTCATCGCGAGCAGCCAGCCGGTGAGCAGCGCGGAACCGTCGCCGAGCGCGGCCGCGGCGCTGCGACCGCCGATGCGCACGCTGAGCGCTTCCGCGATCGCGCAGGTGGAGAGCGTGACCACGAACAGGTTCAGCGCCGGCCAGCCGTAGAGCCAGATGCCGAACAGCGTCGCCGGCACCAGTGCGAGCATGACCTGCAACATGATGCCGCCGACGCCCGCGGTGGCATGGGTGTGCGGACCGGCGACCGGACTGTAGACGTCGCTCATGTGCCGGTCTCCCGCGCCGCCGCCTCTTGTTCGGCTCGCTTGGCGGCCTCGCGCTCGGCCTTCTTGCGCGCGGCGGCCTCGGCCTTCTCGCGCGCCTCGCGTTCGAGCCGCGCCTGGCGCTGTTCGGCCATCAGTTTCAACACCTGCGACTTGTCCTGCGCCGTCTTGCGCGCGACGAGTTCGCCCTTGGCGAAATTGAAGAACTGCACCAGCGGGATGCTGGCCGGACAGACGAAGGCGCAGGAGCCGCAGGAAATGCAGTCGTTGAGGCCATGGTCCACCGCGCCGTCGAACTGGTCGGCGCGGATGCGGCTGGCCATTTCGAGCGGCATCAGGCCGACCGGACAGGCCGACACGCAACGCCCGCAGCGGATGCAGGCGCGCGTCTCGCCAATGTGTATCTCCTCGCGCGTGAGCGCGATGACGCCGCTCGTGCCCTTCACCACCGGCGCATTCCAGGGGATCACCTGACCCATCATCGGACCGCCCATCAGCAGCCGCGCCGGTTCCTCGGCGAAACCGCCGCAACATTCGACCAGGTCCTCGATCGGCGTGCCGATCAGCACCTCGCGATTGCGCGGTTCGCGCAGCGCACCGCCGCCGACGGTGACGATGCGCGAGATCAGCGGCCGGCCGAAACGCACCGCGCGATGCACGGCAAAGGCGGTGGCGACGTTGTGCACGATCAGCCCGAGATCGGCCGGCAGTCTGCCGGGCGGCAACTCGCGCCCGGTCAGGGTCTGGATCATGTGTTTTTCCGAACCCATCGGATACAGCGCCGGGATGCGCACGACCATCACGCGTTCGTCGATGCGTGCCGCGCGTTTGAGCTCGCGGATCGCGCTCGGTTTGTTCTCTTCGATCGCGATCAGGGCGCGCGTCGCCTGCGTGCCGTGCAGCATGATGCGCACGCCGTCGATGACCTCGACCGCGCGCTCGCGCATCAGGCGGTCGTCGCAGGTCAGATAGGGTTCGCACTCGCCGCCGTTGATGATGAGCGTATGGATCGGCGTGCGCGTGGCGGCGCCGAGCTTGACCGCCGACGGGAAGGCCGCGCCGCCCATGCCGACGATGCCGGCGGCGGCGACGCGCTCGCCGATCTCGCGTGGCGTCAGCAGGAATGGATCGGTCTCCGCAGGCGCGCTCTCCCAGCGGTCCTCGCCGTCGGGCTCGATGGTCACGCAGACCACCGGCAGGCCGGAGGGATGCGGTGCCGCATGCGGCGCGATGGTCGTGACGGTGCCCGAGGTCGGCGCGTGCACGGGTGCCGAGACCGGTCCCTGCGCGTGGCCGATGAGTTGGCCCTTCAGCACTTTTTCGCCGACCTGCACCACCGGCTCGGCCGGCGCGCCGATGTGCTGTTGCAACGGCACGTAGAGACGCGCCGGCAGCGGGCAGGCCTCGATCGGCCGGCTCGCCGTCGGATGCTTGTGCTCGGGCGGATGGACGCCGCCGCGAATGCGGAAGAGCCTGAGGATCATGCCGCCGCCAATACCGGTTTCGGCCAGCGCCAGGTGCGCACGGTCGGTTCGATCGGGAGCATCTGCATGCACTCGGTCGGACACACGTCGACGCACTTGCCGCACCCGCTGCATGCCTCGGGCAGTACGCAATGGATCTGCTTGGCGGCGCCGATGACGGCGTCGGTCGGGCAGGCTCGCAGGCACTTGAGGCAGCCGATGCACAGATCCTCGTCGACGCGCGCGAGCATCGGCACGGCGTCCTTCACGCCCGACAGGTCGGCCTGCACGCCCAGCAGTTGCGCCAGTTCCTCGGCCAGCGCGCGTCCGCCGGGCGGACACAGCGTCACCGACGCCTCGCCGCGCGCCAGCGCCTCGGCGGCCGGCTTGCAACCGGGATATCCGCACTGCCCGCACTGCGAGCCCGGCATCAGGGCCTCGATCTTTTCGGCCACGGGATCGGCCTCGACCCGGAACAGGCGTGCGGCGAGTCCGAGCACGAAGCCGAGCGAGAGTCCCATGGCGGTCAACACGACGATGGCGGCGTACATGTCAGTGCTCCTTTAATGTTCAGTGCGTGGGCAGGCCGGCGAAGCCCATGAAGGCGAGCGACAGCAGGCCGGCGACGATGAAGGCGATCGGCGCGCCGGCGAACATGGCCGGCACCGCCGACAGCGCCAGACGCTCGCGCAGGCCGGCGAAGATCACCATCACCAGCGTGAAGCCGAGTGCCGAGCCGAGGCCGTAGAACAGGCTGTGGATGAAACCGTTCTGCTCCTGCACGTTGAGCAGCGCGACGCCCAGCACCGCGCAGTTGGTGGTGATCAGCGGCAGGTAGATGCCGAGCATCTGATACAGCACCGGACTGGTCTTGCGCATCACCATCTCGGTGAACTGCACCACTGCGGCGATGATGAGGATGAAGGCGAGGATGCGCAGGAAGCCGATGTCGAGCGGTTGCAGCAGCAGGCGTTCGACCAGCCAGCTCGCGACGGCGGCGAGCGTCAGCACGAAGGTGGTGGCGAGACCCATGCCGAGCGCCGTGTCGAGCTTGTTGGACACGCCCATGAACGGGCACAGGCCCAGAAACTTGGCCAACACCACGTTGTTGACCAGGGCCGTGCCCAGCAGCAGGAGCAGGTATTCGGTCACCGTCGTCACCCGTCGTACAGTCGTTGACGGGTCTGGTGCATCTAGCATGCCAGCGCCGGCGAGATCGCCCGGCCGGCCGCGAACCCCGGCGAAGAGCGAGGTTCGAAGGTCGTTGCACCAGGACGGTGCGCAACGCGCCTGTCATGCACGCGACAGCCGGCGGGCCCCATGGTCGGATTTTGTACGAATCCAGACAAACGCCCGCTCGCCGGGCGGGCGATGCCGGGCGGGCGCGGAACTTGCAGCCGTGATGACCGACCCCTGTCGCGGAACGACCCATGAATCCGAACCATGCATCCGGTGATCACGAGCACGACCGCCTGCCGGCGCGCCTGTTTTTCGAGGCGGTGGAGCAATCCAACGTCGCCATCTCGATCACCGACGAACGCGCCAACATCCTGTACGCGAATCCGGCCTTCGGACGCGTCACCGGCTACGACCCCGAAGAGGTGATCGGCGGCAACGAGTCGATGCTGTCGGACCGCAACACGCCGCGCATCGTCTACGAGACGCTGTGGGCGCGGCTGCTCCAGGGCAAGGCCTGGCGCGGCGTGCTGGTCAACCGGCGGCAGGACGGCGCGCGCTATCTGGCCGAGCTGACCATCACGCCGGTGAAGGACGACGGCGGCCACACCACCCACTACGTCGGCATGCATCGCGACGTGACCGAGGAACACGCGCTCGCGCAGCAGGTGAGAAACCAGAAGGCGCTGTTCGAGACGATGGTCGACACCGCGCCGGTCATCATGGCCCTGCTGGACGAGGACGGCACGGTCGTGCAGCGCAATCAGGCCTACGACGCCCTGCGCGAGGCGCTCGGCGGCATCGAACCGGCACGGGAATTCCTCACCGCGGCACGCAAGTCCTGCGGCGATCATGGCCAGGACGGCTTCCGCGACTGCGAACTGCGCTTCGATGCCGGCAGCGGCGGCACGCGCTGGTTCTCCTGCTCCGGCGTGCGCTTCCGCGAGCGCGACACCCGCGCCGATCACTTCTTCGAGGAACGCCGCAACGCTTACTTGATGCTGGTGGCGAGCGAGATCACCGAACTCAAGCGCCGCCAGGAAGACGTGCGCGTGAACGCGTTGCGCGCGCTCACCGCCGAAGAGGAACTGGTCGAATCGGTGCGCGAAACGCTGGCAGGTGCGATCTATCAATTGCAGGGCCCGATCAACCTGATCGCCGCCGCCGCCAATCTGCTGGAACGGCGCGCCGCGAAGGACCCGGGCTCGGCCAGCCTGCTGGAGGCGTTGAACCAGGCGCTCGGCTCCGGCCGGCAGGCGCTGGAAACGCTGTATGGATCGATGCCGGACGAATTGATGGAGGCCGAGGCGCCGGTCAATCTCAACCAGGTACTGCGCGACGTACTCGGCATGCTGACCGGGCGTCTGCTCGCGACGGGCGTGGTGGTGGACTGGCAGCCGGCGCCGGTGCTCGCACCGGTGCTCGGCCGCGAGGGCCGGCTGCGCGGCATGTTCAAGCAACTGATCGAGAACGCGCTGGATGCGGTCGGCACGCGCGGCATCGCCGCGCCCGAGATTCGCATCACGACCACGGCCGGCGACGGTTGCGTGACCGTCGCCGTGCAGGACAACGGACCCGGCATTCCGGAGGCGCTGCGGCTCAAGGTGTTCGAGCCCTTCTACACCACCAAGGGCTCGGCCGGGCGGCGCGCCGGCATGGGCCTGCCGATGGTGCAGGAGGTGATGAACCAGCACTCGGGCACGATCGAGATCGATCCGCAGTACGGCGGCGGCTGCCGTTTCTGCCTGCACTTCCCGCTGCCGAACCACGCATTGCCGGACCACGACGCCCGCGACACGGACACGGCCGCATGACGCTCACCTCGGACCAGCTTTCATCCAGCGCCCGCCTGCAACTGATCGAGACCCAGTTCCAGGCGCTGTACCGCGCGAGTCAGGTGCTCAACAGCTCGCACAACCTGCAAGAAACGCTGCAAGGCGTGCTGGAGGTACTGCACGATTACGCCGGCATGCGCACCGGCATGGTGACGCTGCGCGATCCCGGCAGCGGCGAACAATTGCTGAGCGCGGTACACGGCGCCGAACGCAACGAGGACGTGCGCTATCGGCCGGGCGAGGGCATCGTCGGCCACATCCTCGACGGCGGCCGCACGGTGGTGATCCCGCGTCTCGCCGACGAACCGCGCTTTCTCGACCGCCTGCGTCTGTACGACGCCAGGCTACCGTTCATCGGCGTGCCGATCCGCAGCATCGGTCCGCAGCCGGTCGGCGTGCTGGCCGCGCAACCGGAAACGGGCGAGCCCGAACTGCTCGGCGAGCGCGCACGCTTCATGGAAATGGTCGCCAATCTGGTCGCGCAGAGCGTGCGTCTCGCGCTCCAGGTCGAGCGCGAACGGCGCGATCTCACCGACGAGCGCGACCGCCTGCGGCGCGAGGTGCGCGCAAGCTACGGCTTCAACAACGTCATCGGCCACGCCGCAGTGATGCGGCGCGTGTTCGAACAGGTGCGGCAGGTCGCCAAGTGGAACACCACGGTGCTGATCCGCGGCGAATCGGGCACCGGCAAGGAACTGATCGCCAACGCGATCCACTACAACTCGCCGCGCGCCAACGCCACCTTCGTCAAGCTCAACTGTGCGGCGTTGCCCGACAACCTGCTCGAAAGCGAACTGTTCGGGCACGAGAAGGGCGCCTTCACGGGCGCCGTCAACCAGCGCAAGGGGCGCTTCGAACAGGCCGACGGCGGCACCATCTTCCTGGACGAGATCGGCGAGATCTCGCCCACCTTCCAGGCCAAGCTGCTGCGCGTGCTGCAGGAAGGCGAGTTCGAACGCGTCGGCGGCAACCGCACGCTCAAGGTCGACGTGCGCATCATCGCCGCCACCAATCGCGACCTCGAAGCCGCGGTCGACAAGGGCGAGTTCCGCGAAGACCTGTACTACCGCCTGAACGTCATGCCGATCCAGTTGCCGCCGCTGCGCGAACGCGCCGAGGACATCCCCGATCTCGCACGCTTCATCGCCGCCAAGATCGGCAAGCAGCAGGGGCGAGAACTCACCATCACCGACAGCGCGGTGCGCCTGCTGATGCGCCACAGTTGGCCCGGCAACGTGCGCGAGCTGGAGAACACGCTCGAACGCGCCGCCATCATGAGCGAGGACGGCACCATCGACCGCGACGCGATGGTGCTCACGGGACTGGAAGACAACGTCGTCGGCGAGGGTAAACCGGCCCAGGCGCCGAGCGTCGATCTCGACGACCCCGAGCTCGACGAACGCGAACGCGTCATCGCCGCGCTCGAAATGGCCGGCTGGGTGCAGGCCAAGGCCGCACGCCTGCTCAACATGACGCCGCGCCAGATCGCGTATCGCATCCAGACCCTGAACATCCGCGTCCGGCAGTTCTGATGCACCGGGCACACTTCACAAAATCGATTGCCGCAGACAGGGGGTTCCGCTAGATTGGCCGCATTCCGCCTGAACGCTCAGGGAGCCCAAACCAATGAAAATCTTGCGAAATCTTGCTGGCCGTCTGGTCGTCATGACGACGATGGCCGTATTGCTGCTGCCGACGACGTTGTTCGCACAGGACGGCGAGTTGGACTACGGCAACGCGAACGAGGTGCCACTCGTCGATGGTGTCGGCCTGCTGCTGATCGGTGTGCTGCTGGCCGCGCTCGCGGTGTGGGCGCTGCGCCGGAATGCCGGCCATGGGCACGCGGCGGGCATGTTGCTGGCCTCGGCGGCACTGGTCGCCATGACGGTGGGATCGGTGAACATCGAGCAGGCGGTCGCGAATGGCGGCCCCGTGCCGCTGGATCAGCCGAACGGCGTCCACACGGTCAACGTGCCCGAGGGCTATGAGGAGTACGAAAACGTGACCAGCGTGACGCTGGTGATCCTGAGAGTCACGGGGCCGGAGTGCAATTTCCAGCAAGGTTCGTTCAACGGTTTCTCGGGTCCGCAGTTCCAGATCAATGCCCCGGACTATCCGGAGTGCGTGGCCGGGCTGACCCTGCAACCGGGCGAGATCTGCTACACGGACTTCTGTGATCCCGGTTGACCCAACGGAAAATGCGTAGGGTGGGTTGAGGAACGAAACCCACCGGGGTCACACCCGAAAACGCATCGTGTCGGACGCCTCGTCCGCGTGGGCAATGCGATGCATTGCCCACGTTACGCCGCATCCCCTCCCGCCAGCACGCGCCCGGTGAAGTCCTCGCTGCCGTGCGCGTGATCGCCTTCCAACAACTCGCGCCGGAAGGCCTCCTCATCGATCGTCGCGCCCAGGTGCTTGGCCACCAGACGCAGGTCGAGTTCGGCGTTTTCGAGACAGGCCGTGCCGCCCGGTGAGGGCGTCATGTTGAAGATCGCGCCGATGCCGGTGTCGAGTTTGGCCTCGCCGAGCAGCAGCTTGCGATGGATCTTGTCGATGAGCTGCGGACGGATGCCGCCGACCTTGCGTGCGAATTGCAGATCGCGGAAGCGGATGTCGGGCACGATCTTGCGCACCTCTTCGAGGAACAGCGCCTTGCGCAGCACCGGCACCTCGTAAAGCATGTTCTTCGCCATGTAGTTACGGATGTCCGGCACCTTCATGAGATCCCACAGCACGGCGGCGACGTTGTGGTCGAAGCGGAACACGCGCAGCCAGTCGGGGAAGGTGCGGAAGTTGTAGCGTTCGAGCACCGGCAGCATGAGCGCGGTCGGTCCGAAGCGCGTCTTGCCGGGGATCTGCACGTCGGGATCGCCGTGCACGGCGGCGAACGGCAGCTTGTCGTTCTGCACCGTATAGACCTTGCCGTTCAGCACCTGCGGCGTGAAGTAATAACTGCCGGCCACCGGCAGACAGGAGTAGTGCAGGCCGTAGCCGAGGTCGTGCGCGAGCTTGAGACTGTGGCCGCCGGCCGCGACGACCAGCGCGCGGCACTGGAAGCCGGCGTCCTGCGTCTCGACCAGGAAACGGTCCTGCTCGACGCGGATGTGCCGCACCTGCTGGTTGTACAGCACCTCGATGTCCTTGCCCTTCGCACGCTGCGCATTGCGCACGAAGGAGCGCGCGAGCGCCTCGTAGTCGACCGCCGTGTATTCGTCGGTGGAGCCGAGGGCGACGATCTCCTCCGTCCGCAGGCGTCCGTCGCGCACCGCCACCGTCGGTTCGACGCGCGCGATGTCCTTCTTTTCCAGCACGCGCAGGTTCGGGTAGTGCGGACCGAAGGTCTCGAAGCGCGCGCGCAGTTGCGCGCATTCCTTCTCGCCCACGCCGAGCACCATCTTCGGATACTTGAAGACGAGATGATCGACGTCCGGCTGCTGCAACGCGTAGTTCAGCACCATGCGCGCGGCGCGCTGCACCTTGAGCGCCTTGTCCAGCGTGTAGTTGGTCTCGATGTCGCCGCAGTGCAGGGTCTGGCTGTTGTTGCTGGCGAGCGAGTTGACGCGCGCGGGTGCGGCGTACTTGTCGAGGATCGCGATGCGGCCGATGTCGGTGTAGCGCGCCGCCAGATGCAGCAGCGCGGTGCCGGACACGCCGGCGCCGACGATCAGCAGGTCATAGGTTGCCATCTGCGTCTGGTCTCCGGGGCATGAAGCGCGTGCAGGATAGCATGCGCGGCGCGACGTTGTGTGCGGCGCACAATGGATCTGCTCGGCGCTTGAATGCGCGAATCGGCAGCTTGAGACGACAAGCCTGGACCGCTATCATGTACAAAATTCTGCCATGTATTTCGATCCCAACGAGGCCGGCCAATGGGCATCTCTCCCCGCGACATCATCCCGCTCTCCCAGGCAAGAGCCAGACTCTCTGAGCTCAGCGACGAGGTGCGGGCCGGTGCGGAGAAGATCATCACCAAGAACGGCGAGAGCTACGTCGCCCTCATCGATGCCGATCGGCTCGACCACTACCACCGGCTCGAACGCGAACGCATTCACCTGCTGCTGATCGACGAAGCGGCAAAGGGGCTGGACGACGTGGCCGCCGGCAGGATCAGGGATGCGCGCACCACCCTGCGAGCCCTGCAGCGCCGACGCCGCGGCTGACGGAGCAGTGCCGCCATGGCGAAACGGATCGTCGTCAGACTTACCGCCAACTTCGAACGTAACCTGGCCGAAATCGAGCGGTTTCTCGCCGAGGCGGAAGCACCTGCCGCCTTTGACGCGCTGCTGGACGACCTGTTGACGACGGTCATTCCGAACCTGGAACGCTTCCCCGACATGGGGCGTCCGTTTCTTGCCATTCCGGCACGTTCCGTCGAGACCACGGAGGCGCTGGATCGGCTGCGGGCGCAGATGCATGCGCTGACGGCGGATGCCGATACGCTGCGCGAATATCTGCTCCGCGATTACCTGCTGCTGTACCTGCGGCTCGGCGACCGCATTCACCTCCTGTCCATCCGCCACCACCGGCAACTCTCGTTCGACCTCGAAGGTCTGTGGGTCGAACGCCACTGACGCGGCGGTCTGCGCTTGTCATCAATCCAACAAACACACGCGTCGGTCTCGGCCGTATCACGACAAACACACTCGGTCATTCAGATATTTTCAATCAGAAACAATTGGTTGAGTCGGTTCCTCCAGTGGGCACGGCTCTTGCTCAAGCCTGCGTAAAGGGTCTCGCAGCGGGCGGGACCGTCCCAGTCGGAGGATCAGGCATGCTGGAGCTGAAGGTCATCAACGACAACCCGGCCCCGTCGAAGAAGGGGGGCTGCTCGGCCGGTTCCTGCGGCTCGAACGACGAGCAGATGTCGCACCTGCCCGAGCACATCCGCGAGAAGGTCTACAACCATCCCTGCTACTCCGAGCAGGCGCATCACTACTTCGCGCGCATGCACGTCGCCGTGGCGCCGGCCTGCAACATCCAGTGCCACTACTGTAACCGCAAGTACGACTGCGCCAACGAATCGCGGCCGGGCGTCGTCTCCGAACTGCTGACGCCCGACCAGGCGGTGAAGAAGGTGATGGCGGTGGCCGCCAACATCCCGCAGATGACGGTGCTCGGCATCGCCGGCCCCGGCGATCCGCTGGCCAATCCGGAACGCACCTTCGACACCTTCCGCCAGCTCACCGAGAAGGCGCCGGACATCAAGCTCTGCGTCTCCACCAACGGCCTCTCGCTGCCGGAATGCGTGGACGAACTGGTCAAGCACAACATCGACCACGTGACCATCACCATCAACTGCGTCGACCCCGACGTCGGCGCCAAGATCTATCCCTGGATCTTCTGGAACAACAAGCGCATCCACGGCCGCAAGGGCGCCGCGATCCTGATCGAGCAGCAGCAGAAGGGCCTCGAAATGCTCACCGCGCGCGGCGTTCTCGTGAAGGTCAATTCGGTGCTGATCCCCGGCGTCAACGACGAACACCTGAAAGAAGTGAGCAAGGTGGTCAAGGCCAAGGGCGCGTTCCTGCACAACGTGATGCCGCTCATCGCCGAGGCCGAGCACGGCACCTTCTACGGCGTGATGGGCCAGCGCAGCCCGAACAAGGCGGAATTGCAGGCGCTTCAGGATGCCTGCGAGGGCGACATGAACATGATGCGCCACTGCCGCCAGTGCCGCGCCGACGCGGTCGGCCTGCTCGGCGAGGACCGCGGCTCGGAATTCACGCTCGACAAGATCGAGACCATGGAGATCGACTACGCCGAGGCGATGAAGAAGCGCGCCGTCGTGCACGCGGCGATCGCCGAGGAACTCAACGCGCAGGCCGCGCGGCCGGCGCAGAAGAACGACATTCCAGCACACTACCGCCCGGTGCTGATGGCGGTCGCCACCAGCGGCGGCGGCGTCATCAACCAGCACTTCGGGCACGCGAAGGAATTTCTCGTCTACGAGGCCTCGCCCGCTGGCGTGCGCTTCATCGGCCATCGCAAGACCGATCTCTACTGCTCGGGCGGCGATACCTGCGGCGATGCCGACACGGCGCTGCAAACCAGCATCCGCGCGCTCGAAGGCTGCGAGGCCGTGCTGTGTTCGAAGATCGGCTATTCGCCCTGGGGCGAACTGGAGGCGGCCGGCATCCAGCCCAACGGCGAACACGCGATGGAACCGATCGAGGACGCGGTGATGGCGGTGTACAAGGAAATGATCGCCGCCGGGAAACTCGACGAGGCACCGGCGCTGTACGGCGCCGGCAACGCCGCGTAAGGAGAGGCGACATGGCACTGAAGATCATCGAAAGCTGCGTCAACTGCTGGGCCTGCGAACCGCTGTGTCCGAGTGGTGCGATCCACGAGGCGAAGCCGCATTTCCTCATCGACGCGAAGAAATGCACCGAATGCGAGGGCGACCACGCCGATCCGCAGTGCGCGAGCATCTGCCCGATCGAGGGCGCGATCCTCGACGGCCTGGGCGTGCCGCTCAATCCGCCGGGCAGCCTGACCGGCATCCCGCCGGAACGGCTCCAGGCCGCGATGGCCGAGATTCGCGCGCGCTGACGGAGGCGATCCATGACTTCGACAACCACCGCCCTGCGCGCGCTGCTGACTGCCTGGTTCGCGGCTGCGCCATCCGAATGGTGTGCTGCACCCGCGCATCCGCTGATGCGCACTGCGCCGCGCGTGTGGTCGCGTCACAGCGCGTGGATCGTCGAACGCGAACGGCAACGTCGCTGAACACCACGAGCCCAACGACATGGCACGCGTGCTGTTCTACGAAAAGCCCGGCTGCATCAACAACACGCGGCAAAAGCAGTTGCTCGCCACTGCGGGGCATGAGGTGATCGCGCGCGATCTGCTGACCGAAGCGTGGACGGCCGAACGCCTGGCGCGATTCTTCGACGGCCTGCCGGTGAGCGAGTGGTTCAATCGCGCCGCACCGCGCGTGATTTCCGGCGACGTCCGGCCGGAGACGTTCACGGCCGAGGCGGCGCTGCGCTGCATGCTCGAAGAGCCGCTGCTGATCCGCCGCCCGCTGATCGAAAGCGACGGCCGACGCATGGCGGGTTTCGACCTCGTGCGCGTGCACGCGTGGTTCGGTCTCGCAGCACCCACCGTGGAAACCGACCTCGAAACCTGTCCGCGCAATGACCCCGCGCATGCCGCCGGAGGCAGTTGCCCATGAATGCCGTGATGCAAAGTCAAATCGAGACCTGTGATCCCGAAGCGTTGTATGCCGATCTGCTCGGCAGGACGCGCGATCTGCCGAACGACGCGCTGCTCGCACGCCTGCTGTCCTCGCATTTGACGGGAAACGGCGCGCTGCCCTATCGGCTCGGTCT
>JAQVJI010000220.1 GCA_028695255.1 Chromatiales bacterium
CCCGAGAACAGGAACATCGCCGACGATATGCCGATGGCGAAGAAATACCAGGCGTAGGCACTCGGCCACGCGACGGTATGAAAGACGTCGTAGTCACCCATGTCGGCTTCCCCTCACAGCGAATGGTTGCGGTTGAATGCCTCGCGCTCGGAATCGAGGAAGGCATTGCGGTTGTAGAGCTGACGGCCGTAATCGGTCTGATTGCGGTCGGCGCCGATATAGAACACGTGCGGCTTGGTGCCCTGCTCCGGACGCAGCACCTGGGTCGCATTGCGCGTCACCAGTTGCGAGACCTCGCTGTTCGGGTCGTTCAGGTCGCCGAACACGCGTGCGCGGCCGATGCAGGTCTGCACGCAGGCCGGCACCAGGTTCTGCGTCACGCGGTGATGGCAGAAGGTGCACTTGTCGACCACGCGCGTGATCTTGCTGTAGGTGCGCTGGGCCGGCAGCATGAAGCGGGCGTTGTACGGACAGGAGGCCATGCAAGCCTTGCAGCCGATGCAGCGCTCGTAGTTCTGCAACACGAAGCCGCCGTCCGGGACCTTGAAGGTGGCCTCGACCGGGCAGGCCCGCACGCAGGGCGGATCGTCGCAGTGATTGCACAGACGCGGCAGAAACTGCTTCTTGACCTTGGGATACTTGCCGACCACGCGGTACGGCACCCAGGTACGGAACACGCCCAGCGGTACGTCGAATTCGGCCTTGCAGGCCACCATGCAGGCGTCGCAGCCGATGCATCGCCGCAGATCGATGACCATGGCATAGCGGCGGGTGCCGGCCTTGCCACGGGTCTCTTTGTCGGATAGCAACAGTTCGGTGCTCATGCTCTTCTCAACCCCCGTGCCCTTTGGTTGCTCGGATTTTTGTCATGTGTCCCCGATCGACATCCGGCCGGGTCGGGGAGAGACGCGTTCGGTACTGCCGCCAATCACGACGGCCGGACCCGGACCGGCGCGATCAACGTGGAAGCCTTTGAGCAAGGAGCAGGCCAGTTGCACAGAAATGTCTGAAAACCACTATCAATCAACGTCTGGGGAGAGATGCGCCATGCGACGACCGTCTCCAATAGTTACGCATCGGTAACACGCAGGCGGGCCGACGCCGGCATGCATGTCGCCTTCCAGTAACACGCGCAATATGCTCGGGAAAGGCGCGCGTCGCGCGTCGTCGATCTTGCCTATACTGCCCACGCAGCGACCGGAACATGACCACGACACGAAAACCCATCATCGAAAACACCATGACGTCGATACCAATCTTTCCTTGCCCCGTCCTCGGCTTCGCCGCCTGGAGCGGCACCGGCAAGACCACGCTGCTGACCCGACTGATCCCGATCCTGCGCGAGCGCGGACTGCGCATCGCGATGATCAAGCACGCGCATCACGCCTTCGACATCGACCAGCCCGGCAAGGACAGCTACGAGCTGCGCAAGGCCGGCGCGGCGCAGATGCTGATCGCATCGAGCCATCGCTTTGCGCTGATGGTGGATCACGACCAACCGCACGAACCGGTGCTGGCGGAACTGCTCGGCAAGCTCGACCCCGCACTCGCCGATCTGGTATTGGTAGAGGGCTTCAAGGCAGAACGCATGCCGAAGATCGAACTGCACCGGCCCGCACTCGGCAAGCCGATGCTGTTCCAGGACGACCCGGACATCATCGCCGTTGCCAGCAACGAGCCGGGTACAATCCAGACCTCGCTGCCGCTGCTGCCGCTCGATGACCCGCGCGCGGTGGCGGATTTCATCATCGACTGGCTGGCCGCACGCGACTGAACGGCCGCCACCGCAACGAGGAAGCCATGAACACGAAACCTCACCTGGGCGAATCCGACCCGAACAGCCTGAGCGTGCCGCAGGCCGCGGAACGCATCGCGGCCGCCATCCGTCCCGTCGCCGGCATCGAGCGCGTGGCGCTGCGCGATGCGCTCGACCGCGTGCTGGCGCGCGATGCGATCGCGCCGATGGACATGCCGCCGTATCCGAACGCGGCGATGGACGGTTACGCACTGCGCGGCAGCGAACTGGCGCCGGACCGTCCGGTGCGCCTGACCATCGTCGGCAGCGCGCTCGCCGGCCGGCCCTTCGAAGGCGACGTCGGCGACGGCCAGTGCCTGCGCATCACCACCGGCGCGGTGGTGCCGGACGGTCTCGACACGGTATTGATGCAGGAACACGTGACGCGCGACGGCGACGTGATCGAAATCCCGGCCGGCACGAAGGCCGGACAGAACCTGCGCCCGCGCGGCGACGAATTCAGTACCGGCGGCACGGTGCTCGCCGCCGGCCGACGCATCAACGCCGCCGATCTCGGCCTGCTCGCCTCGCTCGGCATCGCCGAGGTCGACGTGCGCCGCCGCCCGCTGGTGGCCTTCTTCTCCACCGGCGACGAACTGCGCGGCGTCGGCCAGACGCTCGCCAAGGGCCAGATCTACGACAGCAACCGCTACACCCTGCATGCGCTGCTGCGTCGTGCGAACGTGAATCTGCTCGACATGGGCGTGCTGCCGGACGACCGCGACGCGGTGCGCGAGGCCTTCCGCACGGCGGCGGAAACGGCCGATGCGATCGTGACCTCGGGCGGCGTGTCGGTCGGCGACGCCGACTACGTGAAGGAGATCGTGGGCGAACTCGGCCACATCGACTTCTGGCGCATCGCCATGAAACCCGGCAAGCCGCTCGCCTTCGGCCGCCTCGGCCGCGCATTCTTCTTCGGCCTGCCCGGCAATCCGGTTTCCACCGTCGCGACCTTCATGCTGTTCGCGCGCCCGGCGCTCGACGTGCTCGCCGGCGCCACGCCGACGCCGCCGCTCCGACTGCGCGCGGTCTGCACCGATCGCATCAAGAAGGCGCCGGGCCGCACCGATTACCAGCGCGGCGTCCTGACGCAGGACGCCGACGGCCGCTTGACGGTGAGCACCACCGGCGGACAGGGTTCGCACATGCTGAGTTCGATGAGCCGCGCCAACTGTTTCATCGTCGTGCCGCTCGAGAGCGGCGACGTGGCGGCGGGAACGGAACTGGAGGTGATGCCCTTCAGCGGAGCGCTGTAGGGGCGGCCGCAGGAGCAGCCGCGATTGCAGGGTTTGGTCGAAGTGCCAGGATCGGTCGCGGCTGCCGCCGCTCCTACTCGCGCGTCGCGAACAGCGCCGCGAGATCGCGGTGCAGCAGGTCCTCGTTGCCGAGATTGAGTTCGACCAGACGCCGCAGGTGCTGCGCACTCTCGATGTCGAGGGTCTCGCATTCCATGCCGACGTGCCGGCCCTCGCGATGCACGACGCGCGCACGCATCTCGATCGACAGGTCTTCCGCCAGCGGCACCCGCACGATGCAGGGTTCCTGATGCGACAACACGGCCGCCTCCGGCATCATGAGCAACAGGCCATGCAGCGAGAGATCCACGAGATCCACCTCGCGCTCACCCTCACCGCAGTTCAGATACGCCTTGCCACCGAAGTCGACGCGGTGAAAGCGGCGCTGATCGGCACTGTCGGATGTGGAAGTGATCGAAGTCATCGGCATGTGCCCCGTGTGGATGATCGGCCGGCGCGTCGTCGCTCATGCACCGGACATGGGGGAAATTATAGGAGAAACGCCAGCCAAGTCAGCGCTTCCGGTCGGCATCCTTTTCCGATTCATCATCGGTGACCGCATCCACCACCAGTTCGCCGGCCTTGACCGTGCCCTTCACCGCTGCGGTACCGACCGCCGCCGCCGTCGATACCGCAACCGAGCCGGCGGTCACCGCAACGCTGCCGACGGCCACGCCGGCAGCGACGACTGCACATCCGGTTTGCAACGACAGCGGCAGCGCGAGCGCGGCGAGCAGCAGGGTTCTGGACATGGCGGGCTTCCGGGGTGATCGACGAATGGGTCAGGCCAGCAGACTGTACAGCATTTTCGCCACCAGCAGCACGACCAGCAGCGCGAAGACCTTCTTCAGCGCGGCCACCGGCAGACGATGCGCGGCGCGCGCACCGAGCGGCGCCAGCAATACGCTCGCGATCGCGGTACTGGCGAGCGCCGGCAGATGGACGAATCCGAGACTACCGGCCGGCAACCCCTCAGCGGCATGACCGGCGGCGAGATAACCGACACTGCCGGCAAGCGCGATCGGAAAACCGACCGCGGCCGAGGTGCCGATTGCATGATGCAG
>JAQVJI010000221.1 GCA_028695255.1 Chromatiales bacterium
CCACGGCGTTTCCGTCTTGAAAATGTATTGTGCATCACAAAATTGTTGCCGGTAGCCGGCGCCGGGGATCCTGCCGATAAAAGCGCGCAAGCTGCCGATAAACCGCCGGATAGCTGTCGGCGAGCAGATCCGGTGCGACGAAGAAATACTCGCTGGTGACGGCGAAGAACTCGGCCGGATCGGTGCTGGCATAGGGGTCGACGACCGTCTCCTCGCCGTGATCGGTGCGCTCGCACAGGTCGTCGTAGGCCGCCTGGAGATCGGCCGCCCAGGCGGCCGGGTCCATGTCCCGGTGCAGCGGCGGCTCGCCGTTGGCCTGACCGTTCAGCAGGTCGAGTTTGTGCGACAACTCGTGGATGACCAGATTGGCCTCGTCCGAACCGGTCTGCGCCTCGATCTCCGCCCACGACAGCACCACCGGCCCGAGTTCCCAGGACTCGCCGCTGTAGATGCGGTCGTCCTCGTGCACCACCCCCGCCTCGTCCACGTCCTCGTGGCGCGGCAGGAAATCGTCGGGATAGACGATGATGCTGCTCCAGCCGCGATACCAGTCGATACCGAGCCCGAGGATCGGCAGGCAGGCCTGCGCGGCGATCGACAGGCGCATGCGGTCCGTGACCTCGAACCCATGCGCGCCGAAGAAACGCTTCTCGGCCAGGAACAGCGTCGCCAGCTCGCGCAGGTGCGCCGACTCATCCGGCTGAAGGCCGCGCAGCAACGGCAGCGAACGCACGACGGCATTCCATGCGTCGTCATCGATGGGCTGTCGTTGCAGAGTGCGCGCGCGGCGCCAGTGGCGGAGGGCGTGGAACATGGCGGACACATTATCGCCGAATGGACGCAGCATCGAACCACAACCCCGCACCCCGTAGGTCAGGAGCCGATCGAAGCCTCGCCCGTCACGCAGCTACGCGGCGTGACCCACACCGATCGGAGGCGGACATCGCACTACCCCCATGCGAGAATCCGGCGGTCATCCACTCATGCCGCGAGACCCCGCATGACCGCCAGCACGCCGCTCCTCACCACTTTCGCCGCCTATCTGCTGCTCATGATCGGCATCGGCGTCTGGGCCTGGCGCCGTACCCGCAGCTTCGACGACTACATCCTCGGCGGGCGCTCGCTCGGCAGTTACGTCACCGCACTGGCGGCGGGCGCCTCTGACATGAGCGGCTGGCTGATGCTGGGCCTGCCCGGCGCGCTGTATCTGGGCGGCGCGTCCGAGGTGTGGATCGCCGTCGGCCTGATCCTCGGCGCATGGTGCAACTGGAAATACGTCGCCGGGCCGCTGCGCGTGTACACCGAACGCACGCACAACGCGCTCACCCTGCCGGACTACTTCACCCATCGCTTCGACGACCGCAACCGCCTGCTGCGCATCCTGTCGGCGCTGGTGATCCTGGTGTTCTTCGCCATCTACTGCGCGGCCGGCATCGTCGCCGGCGCCCGCCTGTTCGAAAACATCTTCGGCCTGCCCTACGCGCAGGCCATGTGGTGGGGCGCGGCGGTGACCATCGCCTACACCTTCATCGGTGGATTCCTCGCCGTGAGCTGGACCGACACCGTGCAGGCGACCGTGATGATCTTCGCCCTGCTGCTGGTGCCGGCGATCGTGGTCGCAGGCCTGGGCGGACCACTGCCCGCCGTCGCGCTGGTCGGGCAGGTCGACGCCACGCATCTGCAATGGATCGGCACCGGCGGCGTGATCGCGATCGTCTCCGCCATGGCCTGGGGACTCGGCTACTTCGGCCAGCCGCACATCCTCGCGCGCTTCATGGCCGCCGACAGCCTGCAAACCATCCCGCGCGCACGCCGTATCGGCATGACCTGGATGGTGCTGTGTCTTATCGGCGCAATGGCGATCGGCTACTTCGGCATCGCCTGGTTCGCGCAACATCCGCAGCACGCGGCACCGGTCGCGGCCAACCCCGAACGCGTGTTCATCGTGCTCGTCGAACTGCTGTTCAACCCGTGGCTGGCGGGCGTGCTGCTGTCGGCGATCCTCGCCGCGATCATGAGCACGCTCTCGTCGCAACTGCTGGTCTGCTCCAGCGCGCTGACCGAGGACTTCTACCACGGCCTCATCCGCCCGCGCGCCGGCCACGCGGAACTGGTGTGGTTCGGGCGCATGTCGGTGCTGGCCGTCGCACTGCTCGCGATCTGGCTCGCGCGCGACCCGCAGAGCCGCGTGTTCGGCCTCGTCGCCTACGCCTGGGCCGGCTTCGGCGCCGCCTTCGGCCCGGTGGTGCTGCTGTCGCTGTTCTGGAAACGCATGACGCGCAACGGCGCACTGGCCGGCATCCTGGTCGGCGCGACCGTCGTCATTCTGTGGAAACAGACCGGCAGCGCGCTGTACGAGATCGTGCCGGGCTTCATCGCCGCGACGCTCGCCATCGTCGTCGCCAGCCTGCTCGGCAAGCCGCCGGCGGCGGAATTGCAGGCGCGGCATGAAGCAGTACGGTTGAGCCTGGGTGCGGATGGTGGGCGGTAATCGCATCCGCATGGACATCTGAGAGATGACTTGGCCAAGTCTGGCAGCCCGGCAACTCCCCAACCGGGGGGTGAGCGCACCGGCGCAGCGCTTTGCCGCGCGCGCCCCGTTACAGTACGCTTCGCGCGGCGCTTCCAACAGCAAAGACGAGCCGTGCTCCAGTTGCAAAGTCTCTTCGGCCTCCTGGCCTTCACCTTCATCGCCTGGCTGTTGAGCGAGAACCGCCGCGCGGTTCGGCCGCGACTTATCTTCGGCGCGCTCGCGCTACAGATCGCCCTCGCCCTGCTGCTGCTGAAGTTCCCGCCGGCACAGGCCCTGTTCCTGGCCCTCAACAAGCTGGTGCTCGCCATGGAGGAATCGACCCGGGCCGGCACCTCGCTGGTCTTCGGCTATCTCGGCGGCGGCGACCTGCCTTTCGACGAGAGCAGCCCCGGCGCCGCCTACATCCTCGCCTTCCGCGGCCTGCCGATGGTGCTGGTGGTGAGCGCCCTTTCCGCGCTGCTCTTCTACTGGCGCATCCTGCCGCTGCTGGTGCGTGCCATGGCGTGGGTGCTGCAACGGACGCTGAACATCGGCGGCGCCCTCGGCGTGGCGGTCACCGCCAACGTCTTCGTCGGCATGACCGAGGCGCCGCTGCTGATCCGCCCCTACCTGATGCAGCTCACACGCAGCGAACTGTTTGCCGTCATGGTTTCCGGCATGGCCACCATCGCCGGCACCATGATGGTCCTCTACGCCAGCATCCTCGGCCCGGCGCTGCCCGACGCCCTCGGCCAGATCCTCACCGCCTCGCTGATCAGCGCGCCGGCCGCGGTAATGGTTGCGCTCGTGATGATCCCGGAGACGCACGCCCCGACCGCCGGCAGCGTCACCCCCGGGCGCGGCGCCAGCGGCGCCATGGACGCGGTGACCCACGGCACCATCACCGGCCTGCAACTGCTGCTCAACATCATCGCCATGCTGGTGGTGCTGGTGGCGCTGGTGCACCTCGCCAACCTGCTGCTCGGCCTGCTGCCGGCGGTCGCAGGCGAAACGCTGACGCTGCAACGGCTGCTCGGCTGGATGATGGCGCCGGTGGTATGGCTGATGGGCGTGCCGTGGCGCGAGGCGGTGACCGGCGGAAGCCTGATGGGCGTGAAGACCATCCTCAACGAATTCGTCGCCTACCTCGACCTCGCAAACCTGCCCGCCGACGCCCTGTCGCCGCGCAGCCGCGTGATCATGACCTACGCCCTGTGCGGCTTCGCCAACCTGGGAAGCCTGGGGATCATGATCGGCGGGCTCGGAACCATGGTGCCCGAACGTCGCACAGAGATCGTCGCTCTGGGGTTCCGATCCATCGTTGCCGGAACCCTGGCGACGCTCATGACGGGTGCGGTCGCAGGTCTCTTGTTCGGCTGAGCCGGATGTAGGATGCGCTGTCCACACCATGGCGAATGGAGCTGTCCCACGCGTCAACCGGGGACACGTCAACCGGGGACAGACCACGGTTTTCAGCCTTCCCCCTCCCCGGTACGCGGCCGTCCGGATCTGCCCGGCACCACCCGCCGGCCCAGCATCTGCGCCACCTCATCCTTGAACCGTTGCGAACCCA
>JAQVJI010000222.1 GCA_028695255.1 Chromatiales bacterium
ACATCGTCCGCTACACGCGCCAGCACTTCAACACGGTCGGCCTCGACGTGCTCGGCAGCCGCCCGATGGTCGCCCTCGACGGGCGACAGTCGAGCGAACGCGAGTATGCCGTGCGCGAACGCCTGAATTTCACGCCGACGCTGGTGTTCTACGACCTCGACGGGCACGAGGCGCTGCGCCTGCGCGGCTACCAATCGCCCTATCAACATCGCGCGGCACTGGAATACGTGGTCGACGCGCATTACCGCAACGAGCGCTTCGGCGACTATCTCGCACGCGCCGATCCGCCGCCGAAGTTCGAGGTCGGCGGGCTCAATCAGCGTGAGTTCTTCGCCCATCCGCCGTATGCGCTCGACCGCAGCCGCATCCCGGCGCGCCGACCGCTGGTGGTGTTCTTCGAGCAGCGCGATTGCCATGCCTGCGATGTGCTGCACACCGAACCGCTCAGTGACCGGCAGACACTCGACTCGCTCGCACTGATGGAGGTCGTACAGCTCGACATGCGTTCGGAGACGCCGGTACTCACGCCCGACGGACGCAGGCTCACCGCACGGCAGTGGGCGCGCGAGCTCGATCTGTTCTACGCACCGACCTTGATCTTCTTCGACGAGCGCGGGCGCGAGATCATCCGCGTCGAATCCGTGGTGCGTCTGAACCGCCTGCGCAACGTGCTCGAATACGTGCTCACGCGCGGTTACGAAAACTATCCGACGTTCCAGCGCTGGAGCGCGTCCCGTTCGGAGATGCAATGAGCGGACAGGCGGCAGACATCGTACCGGTGATCCTCTCGGGCGGCTCGGGCACGCGTCTGTGGCCGTTGTCGCGCAAGCTGTTTCCGAAACAGTTCCATGCGCTCGCCGACGAATGGTCGCTGTTGCAGGGCACGCTGCGTCGCCTCGGAGGTCTGCCCGACCTCGCACGACCGATCGTGGTGGCGAACGTCGAACATCGTTTCCTGGTTGCCGAACAGTTGCGCGAGATCGAGGTCGAGGCCGACCTGCTGCTGGAACCCATTGGCCGCAACACCGCGCCGGCCGCCGCCGTTGCCGCATTGCACGCGCGGCGTGACGGAAACGATCCCGTGCTGCTGGTGCTGCCGGCCGATCACGTCATTCCGGACCATGCGGCGTTGCACGCCGCGATCCGGACCGCCGTCCGGCATGCGCGCGAAGGTCAGCTCGTCACCTTCGGCATCGTGCCGACGCGGCCCGAGACGGGCTACGGTTATCTGCATCGCGGTGCCTCGATCGATGCCGATGGCGGCGCGTTCCGTCTGGCATCCTTCGTCGAAAAACCCGACGCCGCGCGCGCGCAGTCGTTCATCGACTCGGGCGAATACTTCTGGAATTCCGGCATGTTCGCGTTTCGTGCCGGCGCCTGGCTCGATGCGCTCGGCACCCACGCGCCGGCGATCCGCGAGGCGGCCGAGGCAGCGCTGCGCGATGCCCGGCGCGATCTCGATTTCCTGCGTCTCGATGGCGAGGCCTTCGCGCGCTGCCCAAGCGATTCCATCGACTACGCGGTCATGGAACACCTGAGCGACGGCGTGATCGTGGCGCTCGACGCCGGCTGGAACGACGTCGGTTCCTGGGATGCGCTGGCCGGCGATCAGCATGCGGACGCGCAGGGCAACGTGCTGCGCGGCGACGTGCGCATGCTCGACTGCGAGAACAGTTTCGTGCACGCGACCTCGCGTCTGGTCGCGGCGGTGGGGCTCGATGATGTGCTGCTGGTGGAAACCCCGGATGCCGTGCTGGTCGCCGATCGCGCGCACGCGCAGCAGGTGAAGGAGATCGTGGCGCTGCTGGAGCGCGAGGGACGGCCCGAGACCAGCCTGCATCGTCTGGTGCATCGCCCCTGGGGCAGCTACGACTGCATCACCCACGGCGACCGCTATCAGGTCAAGCGCATCGTCGTGAAACCCGGCGCGAGCCTGAGTCTGCAACTGCACCACCATCGCGCCGAACACTGGATCGTCGTGCGCGGCACGGCGCGCGTGCTGCGCGGCGAGGAAGAGATCCTGCTCGGTGAGAACGAATCCACCTACATCCCGCTCGGCGTGCAGCATCGCTTGGAGAATCCCGGCCGCATCGACCTCGAGATCATCGAGGTCCAGTCCGGCGCCTATCTGGGCGAGGACGACATCGTGCGGCTGGAGGATCGCTACGGACGGAAGGTCTGAACGATTGGCGTAGGGTGGGTCGAGGAACGAGACCCACGCGGGATGCATCCTGGCGTTCTTGGCGCCCCTGGCGGTTCAATACTTTTTTGAGCGACAGAACATGACCACGAAGAAGGCACTCATCACCGGCATCACCGGTCAGGACGGCGCGTATCTGGCGGAGTTCCTGCTGAAAAAGGGCTACGAGGTGCATGGCATCAAGCGCCGCAGCTCGCTGTTCAACACCGACCGCATCGACCATCTGTATCAGGACCCGCACGAATCCGATCGGCGCTTCATCCTGCATCACGGCGACATGACGGATTCCTCCAGTCTGATCCGCATCGTGCAGGCCGTGCGGCCGGACGAGATCTACAACCTCGCCGCGCAGAGCCACGTCGCCGTGTCGTTCGAGGAACCCGAGTACACGGCCGATTCCGACGCGCTCGGCGCGCTGCGTCTGCTGGAGGCGATCCGCATCCTCGGCCTCGAAGGCAAGACGCGCTATTACCAGGCATCGACCTCCGAACTCTTCGGCAAGGTGCAGGAAACGCCGCAGCGCGAGACGACGCCGTTCTATCCGCGCTCGCCCTACGCCGCGGCCAAGCTCTATGCCTACTGGATCACCGTCAACTATCGCGAGGCGTACGGCATGTACGCCTGCAACGGCATCCTGTTCAATCACGAATCACCGGTGCGCGGCGAGACCTTCGTGACGCGCAAGATCACGCGTGCGCTGGCGCGCATCAAACTCGGGCTTCAGGACTGCCTCTATCTCGGCAACCTCGATGCCCTGCGTGATTGGGGGCACGCGGCGGACTTTGTCGAGATGATGTGGCTGATGTTGCAACAGGACACGCCGGACGACTTCGTCATCGCCACCGGCGAGCAGCACAGCGTGCGCGATTTCGTCGATGCCGCCGCAGCCGAACTCGGCATGCACATCGAGTGGCGCGGCAAGGGCGTCGACGAGAAGGGCTACGACGCCCACGGCAGGTGCGTGGTGGCCGTCGATCCGCGCTATTTCCGCCCGACCGAGGTCGAGACCCTGCTCGGCGATCCGAGCAAGGCGAAGGAAAGACTCGGCTGGGCGCCGCGCGTGCGCTTTGCGGAACTCGTGGCCGAAATGGTGCGCGAGGATCTCAAGGTCGCCGAGCGCGACGAACTGGTCAAGCGCCACGGCTACAACGCACCGGACCGCCACGAATAGACCATGCAACACGACGCGCGCATCTACGTCGCCGGCCATCGCGGCCTGGTCGGTTCCGCGCTGATGCGCGAGCTGGCGCGCGCGGGCTACACGAACGTCATTACGCGCACACACGCCGAACTCGATCTCACCGACCAAGCGGCGACGCAGGCGTTCTTCGAGACCGAACGTCCGCAGTACGTGTTTCTCGCCGCCGCGCGCGTCGGCGGCATCCTCGCCAACGACACGCGCCCGGCCGAGTTCATCCGCGACAACCTCGCGATCCAGACCAACGTCATCCACAGCGCCTGGCAGACGGGCGTCGAGCGTCTTCTGTTCCTCGGATCGAGCTGCATCTATCCGCGTCTGGCGCCGCAGCCGATGCCCGAACATTGCCTGCTCACCGGCCCGCTGGAACCGACCAACCGGCCGTACGCCCTGGCCAAGATCGCCGGCATCGAGATGTGCTGGAGCTACAACCGCCAATACGGCACGCGCTGTCTCGCGGTCATGCCCACCAACCTGTACGGGCCGGGCGACAATTACGACCTCGAAGGCTCGCACGTCATCCCCGCGCTGATCCGCAAGTTCCACGAGGCGAAGCAACAGGGCAGGGCGACGGTGACCGTCTGGGGCAGCGGCCGGCCGCGCCGCGAATTCC
>JAQVJI010000223.1 GCA_028695255.1 Chromatiales bacterium
TCGACCTTCTTCGGTGATGCGGCGACCTATCCGATCTGGCATTTCCCGTATGCGCTGGCCGGCGACGATCTGGAGTACGTGTTCACGCTCCAGCATCAGATCAAGTCCTGTCAGATGCTGTCCCGCATGTATCCCGGCGTGGAAGGCAGTCCGCCGATGACCGACATCGAGACCTTCCTGCGTGCATCGGCGAACGGCTTCTGGATGAGCGTGCCGGTCTCCAACTACAACCTGGATACCGACTACCTGGATCGATGAATGCCGACGCATGTCGGTGAATCGTCCAGCCCAATACAGTGAGGAACAGAACATGATGATCGACAGTATGACTACGTGCAGCCGGCGCCTGTTGCGGCTGTTGCCGATGGCGTTGACGCTTGCGCTGGTTGCCGCACCGGCGCTTGCCTGGGAAACGCCGCCGCGCCCGGAGGGATGGACGCCGGGCACGCCGTATCCGCATGAGGCGCTGAAGGCATTTCCCTGCCATGACTACAACCTGCCCTGCGGCAAGCTGAGCTCGCCGCCGATCCAGAAGGTGCAGTTCAGCGGGTCGCTCGATGGTGATGCCGAGCGCGGAGAGAAGATCGCCATCAACATCCGCTGGGGCAACTGCCTGGCCTGCCATTCGTTGCCCAAGGGCCATCAAGGCGGCAGCGTCGGTCCCGATCTGAGCGAGTACGGCAAGCGCAATCCGCCGCTCGACTACGTCTTCCAGCGCATCTGGGACGGGCGTGTCTTCAATGTCAACGCCCACATGCCGATCTACGGTCCCAACGGTGTGCTGAACGAGCAGGAAATCCGCGACGTGATGGCATTCATTCTGTCGGGCAAGTAGACATCCACCATTACAACGACACTACGGCCCGCGCACGTGATGCGGTGCGGGCCGCATGGGAGATTTCGTCATGAAAAACTCGAATCATCTGCTTCGTCTCGGCTGTGCGGCCTTGCTCGGCGGCACGATCGCGGCACCCCTCGTGGCGCAGGCGGAGGAGGATGCCTACAAGTCCTTCCCGATGATCTATGGGCGTGAGGCGAAATCGTCGGAGGATCTGACCCTGATCATGGGTCTGGAGATGCAGCCGACCTACACGCTGTACGACCGCAGCGGCATGGCACCGGGAACGGAAGACCGCAGTGAGTTCAGCTTCCAGCGGCTGCGCTGGTACATCAAGGGCAGCGTGACCGAGGACGTGGACTATCTGATGGTCACCGAGTGGGCGCGCAATGCGGCGACCAATTCATCGGCCGGTGGCGCCCGTGCGTTCCGTGCCCGCGCCACGTTCCGGGATCTCGGCGGTATCACCAACGTGGCCGCCGGCACGATCATCGTGCCCTTCGGTCATGCGTTCTACGCTCCGGCCGGCAGTGCGCCGTGGGTCAACTATACCCGCATGACCAGCACGCTCTACGGTTGCGGGTCGATCAGTTGCGAACCGGATCAGGCGGAAGTGATCGCCAACATCTGGAAGACCGGCGTCATGGCCTTCGACCAGATCAGCTTCGGTGCGGATTCGAGCCTGACCTACACCGCAGGCTTCTACAACAGCTCGGGTACCCGTTTCCAGGACGATGGCGACCAGAAGGATTTCAACGGCAGTCTCGAATTTCACAAGGGACCGGTGTTCGCCCATTATGGCGTGCGTCTCGGCAGCCAGAAGATCGACGGCAGCGAGCGCGATCGTGAACGTCATGCGGTGGTCCTGCGCTACAACAACCACCTGAAGGACACCTGGTGGGCATGGGGCGAGTACATGATGGGCAAGGACGAGATGGCGGCCGGCGCAGACGACCGCAAGGCGTCCGGCTGGGAGTTGTCGGCAGGCTACAAGATTTCGCCGAAGTACGAAGTGGTGCTGCGCCATTCGCAGTTCGATCCGAACGAGGACGCGGACAACGACAAGTTCAAGGAGACCAGCCTTGCGCTCAACTACAACATGGAGCGCGGTATCCGGCTTCAGCTCCAGGCCGATCAGGTCGAGAACGATTCCGGCGCCGTCGACGACAAGGTGTTCACCGTGCGCGTGACGGTGCCGTTCGCGAAAAAACTCATGTGATGGATGACGGCCGCCAGTCACGGGGCGGCCGGGAACCCTGGAAAGCGCCGCAGGATTCGGCGTGGCGTACGTGCAGGAGCACGGCTGTACCGACCTCCTCCCAGGGATGTCTTGCGCCCCGCATCCGAAGATGCGGGGCGCTTTTTTGTCAGCGCAGTTTCTCGATGCCGAGCATCTTGAGGATGTACTTCTCGTACACCGGTTCCGAGGTGCCCTTCTTCATCTTGCGGATGAAGTACTTCTCGAACGCCACCTTGGCGACGTGCACCCACTTGCCCTTCTTGAACCAGTTGACGTTGCGCGGCGGGATCTGCGGCAGCGCGACGAAGGCGGCGCCGGTGTCGCCCATGTCGGCCAGGCAGATGGCGTTCCAGGTGCCTTTCTGGTCGGGCTGCCTGCCGTCCAGTTCGTTCTTGATGTTGTGCGCGATGGCCGTGACCATGGTCTCGATCATGTAGCCGGTCTTCGGCGCACCGGTCGGTACCGGGGTCTTGTCCACCGGCGGAATGGCGATGCAGACGCCGGCCGAGTAGATGTTCGGGTACTTCGGGCTGCGCTGGTATTCGTCGACGATGACGAAGCCGCGCGGGTTGCAAAGACCTTCCACCGCGGCGACGGCATCCACGCCCTTGAAGGCCGGCAGCATCATGCTGTAGGTGAAGGGCAGTTCGTGGTCGGCGATCTTCTCGCCCTTGTCGTTGTACTCCTCGACGAACATCTTGCCGTCTTCGACCTTGGTGGTCTTGGCGTTGGTGATCCATTTGATGTGACGGCTGCGCATTTCGGATTCCAGCATGCCCTTGGAGTCGCCGACGCCGCCCAGGCCGAGGTGGCCGATGTAGGGTTCCGCGGTGATGAAGGTCATGGGCACCTTGTCGCGGATCTTGCGCTTGCGCAGATCGGTGTCGAGGATGAAGGCGAATTCGTAGGCCGGACCGAAGCAGCTCGCCGCGGGCATCGCACCGACCACGATCGGGCCGGGTTGCTCGACGAATTTCTGGTAGACCTTCCAGGAGGCTTCCGCATGATCCACCGTGCAGATGGACTGGGTGTGGCCCTTCGGGCCGGCACCTTCCACTTCCTCGAAGGCGAGTTTGGGGCCGGTGGCGATGAGCAGATAATCGTAGTCGACGCTCTGGCCGTCCTGCAGGGTCAGGCGGTTTTCGGTGGGTTCGATCTTGTCGACGAAACCCTGCACGAAGCGGATGCCCTTGCGTTCGAGGTAGGGCCGGATCGGGAAGGTGATGTCGTCGCGCTTGCGCCAGCCGACCGCAACCCAGGGGTTGGAGGGCACGAACTGGAAGTATTCGGCGGCGTTGACGACGGTGATGGTGTGGGTACTGTCCAGCGTTTCGCGCAGTTCATAGGCGGCGGGCATGCCGCCGGTTCCTGCACCGAGAATGACGATGTGGGCCATGGTTGGTTTTCCCCTCCGTGAAAAGGTCTTGGCTTGCGTGGTCTTGTAGTTTGAAGGGCGACGCATCTGCCGCCTGGAAAAGTGGCGGACGAAGGAGTATAGCGGGGATTGGGGCCAAGGACCCTATGCCAGTATGGGTATTGGCGCCGCCGGCCACGGTGGACCGGCGGCGGCCGAAACGGGTTACATGGACTGGCGGATGGTGAAGGCGCCGCGGATGTCGCCCTGCTTGAAGCCGCGCGCGGTGTCCTGCGGATACAGGCCGTCGAGCTTGCCGATCACGGCCGGATCGATCTCGGTGCCGTGACACTTCAGGCACACCTCGCCGGTCGGGATCGCCTTCATGTAGCGGAATTCCTGCTTGCCATCGGTAGTGACGACCTCGAAGTGGTCGATCTTGGCGACGTCCTCGCCAGCGGCCTTGCGCTGCTCGAAGGACTCCAGCACCTTCTGCTCCCAGGCGTCCGGCTTGTTCTTGGCGTTGCGCGTCTTGAGGCTGG
>JAQVJI010000224.1 GCA_028695255.1 Chromatiales bacterium
ACCGTCGCCATCAACGCCAACTATCCGGGCGCCTCCGCGAAGACGGTGGAGGATTCCGTCACCCAGGTCATCGAGCAGAAGATGACGGGTCTGGACGGCCTGCTGTACATGGGTTCGTCGTCGGATTCCTACGGCCGCGCCACGCTGACGCTCACCTTCGACGCCGACGTCGATCCGGACATCGCGCAGGTGCAGGTGCAGAACAAGCTCCAGCTCGCGCTGCCGTTGCTGCCGCTGGCGGTGCAGCAGCAGGGTGTGCAGGTCGCCAAGTCGACGCGCAACTTTCTGATGATCGTTGGTTTCGTGTCGAAGGACGGCAGCATGAGTCGCGTCGAACTGGCCGACTTTCTGTCCTCCTCGGTGCAGGACCCGCTGTCGCGCGTCACCGGCGTCGGCGAGGTGCAGGTGTTCGGCGCGCAGTACGCCATGCGCATCTGGCTCGACCCGGACAAGCTCACCAACTACAAGCTCACGCCCGCCGACGTGCAGGCGGCGATACGCGCGCAGAACACGCAGATATCGGCCGGCCAGCTCGGCGGCGCACCGGCGCTGCCGGGGCAGGGTTTCACCGCCACGCTGACGGCGCAGGATCGTCTCGAAACCGTCGAACAGTTCGAACAGATCCTGCTGCGCACCTCGACGCAGGGCGGCGAGGTACGGCTCAAGGACGTCGCGCGGGTGGAGATCGGCGCCGAGAACTACGGCATCGTCGGCCGTTACAAGGGACAGCCGGCATCCGGTATCGGCATCAAGCTCGCCGCCGGCGCCAACGCGCTGGATACGGCCGATGCGGTGCGCGCCAGGATCGAACAGATGCAGCCGTACTTCCCGGCCGGCATCGAAGTGGTCGTGCCGTACGACACCACGCCCTTCGTCAGGCTGTCGATCCGCAGCGTCGTCAACACCCTGATCGAGGCGGTGATCCTCGTCTTCCTGGTGATGTATCTGTTCCTGCAGAACCTGCGCGCGACCATCATCCCGACCATCGCGATTCCGGTGGTACTGCTCGGTACCTTCGGCGTCATGGCGGCATTCGGGTTCTCGATCAACACGCTCACCATGTTCGGGCTGGTGCTCGCCATAGGCCTGCTGGTGGACGACGCGATCGTGGTGGTGGAAAACGTCGAGCGCGTGATGAGCGAGGAAGGTCTGCCGCCCAAGGCGGCGACCAAGAAGTCGATGAGCCAGATCACCAGCGCCCTGGTCGGCATCGGTCTGGTGCTGTCGGCGGTGTTCGTGCCGATGGCCTTTTTCGGCGGTTCCACCGGCGTCATCTATCGCCAGTTCTCGGTCACCATCGTGTCGGCAATGGCGCTGTCGGTGCTGGTGGCGATCATCTTCACGCCGGCTCTGTGCGCGACCCTGCTCAAGCCCGTCGCCAAGGGGCATGGTCACGGCGAGGGCGGCTGGTTCTCGGGTTTCTTCGGCTGGTTCAACCGCATGTTCGCGCGCAATACCACGCGCTATGAGTCGACGGTCGGCTACATCGTGCATCGCAGCCTGCGTTTTCTGGCGATCTACGTCGCCATCGTCGGCGTGTTGATCCTCCTGTTCGTGCGCATGCCGACCTCGTTCCTGCCGGACGAGGATCAGGGCGTGATGTTCACGCAGGTGATGCTGCCGGCCGGCGCGACGCAGGAGCGCACGGTCGAGGTGTTGAAGAAGATCGAGAAACACTTCCTGGAGGGCGAGCAGGACAGCGTCAACTCGATCTTCACCGCGGCCGGATTCAGCTTCGGCGGCAGTGGCCAGAACATGGGCATCGGCTTCATCAACATGAAGGACTGGAGTCTGCGCGAGGAACCCAATCTGCACATCAAGGCAGTGGCGGGACGGGCCATGGGCGCGTTCCAGCAGATCCGCGAGGCGATGGTGTTCGCGTTCGTGCCGCCGGCGGTGATCGAACTCGGCACGTCGAGCGGTTTCAACGTCATGTTGCAGGATCGTTCCGGGCTCGGTCACGACGCGCTGATCGCGGCGCGCAACCAGTTTCTCGGCATGGCGTCGCAGGACCCGCGTCTGGTCGGCGTGCGTCCGAACGGTCAGGAAGACGTCGCCGAATACCGGCTGGAAATCGATCACGCGAAGGCCGGCGCGCTCGGCGTGTCGGTGGCCGACATCAACGACACGCTCACGACTGCCTGGGGCGGCAGCTACGTCAACGACTTCATCGACCGCGGTCGCATCAAGAAGGTCTATGTGCAGGCCGACGCGCCCGCGCGCATGACGCCGGAGGATCTCGGCAAATGGTACGTGCGCAACGACCGCGGCGAGATGGTGCCGCTGTCGACGTTCACGTCGGCGCGCTGGACCTATGGCTCGCCACGACTGGAGCGCTTCAACGGCCAGCCGTCGGTCGAACTGCTGGGACAGGCCGCACCCGGTCTGTCGTCGGGCGATGCGATGGCGGCGGTGGAGGAGATCGTCGCGAAGTTACCGGCCGGCATCGGCTACGAATGGACCGGCATGTCGTTCGAGGAACGGCGTTCGGGCGCCCAGGCGCCGGCGCTGTACGCCTTGTCGCTGCTGGTGGTGTTCCTGTGTCTGGCGGCCCTGTATGAAAGTTGGTCGGTGCCGTTCGCGGTGATCCTGGTGGTGCCGCTCGGCGTCGTCGGCGCGCTCATCGCCGCCAGCGGACGCGGGCTGTCGAACGACATCTATTTTCAGGTCGGTCTGCTCGCCACCATCGGTCTGTCGTCGAAGAATGCGATCCTGATCGTCGAGTTCGCCAAGGCCCAGATGGAAGAGGGCAAGGAAGTCGTGGCCGCCACGCTGGAAGCGGTGCGCATGCGTCTGCGTCCGATCCTGATGACCTCGCTCGCGTTCGGCTTCGGCGTGCTTCCGCTGGCGCTCGCCACCGGTGCCGGTTCGGGCAGCCAGAACGCGGTCGGTACCGGCGTGCTCGGCGGCACCATCGCCGCCACGGCGCTCGGCATCTTCTTCGTGCCGCTGTTCTACGTGGTGATCAAACGCATCTTCAAGGACAAACCGCCGGAACACGGATGAGTCGATCGATGTCCCGGCGCGGTTCCCGCGGTTCTGGGTGAGACGCCGTGAATGCAGCCATGCAGGTTCGCATGCCGCATTCCTGCGGCATGCACTCACCTCGGGCCGGAACCGTGCCCCCGCACCGGAGAGCGCACAGCAATCGGCTGGGCGCGGTGAGTGAAGGGGCGTTCGCAGCGGTGAAGCGTCGACCAGCGACGCGGGCTTGGCGTTGCGGGCTTATCCATCGGGCAATTGGTTGGGCAATTGGCGTATCGATGCCGGTTCACCAAGGATGGGACGCGCCGGCATCTGCTGGAGGTGGCGCATGGATGCTGACGAAGGGGCAGGATTGCGCGCTCGAGTACTACTGATCGGGGTTGGCAAGAAGCGACATCGATTGACCTGAGTCAATAGCCGGCCTATTTCTCCTTGCCGGATGCGGAACGAACTTCTATCTCTAGGCCCCATCTGAACGCAGGGCGTTCGGGCCGCGGCCACAGGAACGGTCCATCGACTCGTCGTTCAACGGCTCGGTATCGTTTGCACAGGGAGATACAGGGATGAGTACGCGAAGTGCGCGCTCCGCCGTCGTGGCGCTGCTGCTGGCATGGGTGACGGCCTTGCTGGTCGCCTCCTGTCTTCAGGTCAGCGTCGAAGTCAACAGCCCGGGTGGCGACGATACGGAGTCTCCGCCTGCCACACCATCACCCGATCCCACGCCCACCGCTCCCGTCCTTTCCGCCCTCTGGTTCGCCACCGACCAGGGCATTTACCGCCTCGTTCCCGGTGATGGTGAAGTCGCCCTGCTCGCAGCCGGGGCAGTCGTCGATGCCATCGACATCGACGTGCGCCGCAACCGGCTGTTCCTGCATCATCCCGACGCATTGCACCAGTACGCCCTGGACGGCAGCCTCGAAGCCATCGAGGAACGTACGCTGCCGAACACGCCGGTCGCGCATTGGCTGCTCGAACCCGCGACCG
>JAQVJI010000038.1 GCA_028695255.1 Chromatiales bacterium
CTCGGCATCGCCGGTTTCATGTTGCTGGTGGCGACCAAGCCGAAACAGCCGCCGGCCGGTGCGGGCGAGCGCGTGTGGCGGGTCGAGGCGCAGGAAATTCTACCTGCAACGCTCACGCCTACCCTGACCCTGTACGGCCAGCTCACGAGTCCGCGCGCCTCGACGCTGCGCGCGGCAGTGGCGGCCGAGGTGGCGGAGGTGCCGGCACAGGAAGGCGCGTTCGTGCGCAAGGGCGAACTGCTGGTGCGGCTCGACGACGGCGACATCCGCCTGCAACTCGCGCAGCGCGAGGCCGAGGCGCGCGAACTGGAATCCCAGATCGAGGCCGAGCACCTGCGGCATCGCAACGACCTCGCCGCGCTCGCGCACGAAAAGACCCTGCTGGAACTGGCCGCGCGCTCGGTCGAGCGCTTCCGCAATCTGCGCGATCAGCAACTGGGATCGCAGGCGCAGCACGACGACGCGCAGCAGGCCTACGAACGTCAGCAGCTCGCCGTGCGCAGCCGCGAACTCGCGATCGCCGAACACGCCACGCGTCTGGCGCAGATCGAGGCGCGACTGGAACGCACGCGCGCATTGCTCGCCCAGGCACGGCTCGATCTCGCACGCACGCGCATCACGGCACCCTTCGACGCGCGCGTGTCGCGCCGGCTTACCGCCCCCGGCGACCGCATGAAGGTCGGCGATGCGGTACTCGAACTGTTCGACACCGGCCGTCTCGAAGTGCGCGCCTCGATCCCGGCTGCCTATCTGCCGGACGTGCGCCGGATCCTCGCCGTCGACGGCGGATTGCGCGCGACCGGCGAGGCGGACGGCGACACGGTGCAACTGTCGCTGCTGCGCCTGGCCGGCGAGACGCCGGACGCGAGCGGCGGCGTGCTCGGCCTGTTCGAGGTCACGCAGGGCGGCAGCACGCTGCCGCTCGGCCGCTTCGTCAGCGTGCGTCTGCAACTGCCGGCCGAGGACGGTCTGGTCGCCCTGCCCTTCGAGGCGCTGTACGGCACCGACCGCATCTATCGTTTGCAGGACGAGCGCATGCACGGCCTCACCATCCGGCGTGCCGGCGAATGGGTGGACGATCAGGGGCGCAGCTGGATCCTGGTGCAACATCCGGAGCTGAAGCCGGGCGACCGCATCGTCGTCACCCGTCTGCCGAATGCGGTCGACGGACTCAAGGTGAGCGTCGACGGCGACGACGGAGCCTGACGCGATGCCACGTCACACGCGCGGCCTGATCGGCCTGTTCCTGCATCATCGCGTCGCCGCCAATCTGCTGATGGCGCTGATGCTGCTGTCCGGCGCGTGGGCGCTGACCAAGCTCAACACGCAGTTCTTCCCCAACTTCGCACTCGACATCGTCACCGTGCGCGTGGTGTGGAGCGGCGCCACCGCCGAGGACGTCGAAACCGGCATCACGCTGCCCTTGGAACGCGAGCTGCGCACCGTCGACGGCCTGCGCACCATGACCTCGACCTCGGCGCTCGGCATCGCCGCCGTCACGCTGGAATTCGAGGCCGGCACCGACATGACGCTGGCGCTCGATCAGGTCAAGGACGTCGTCGCCCAGCAACGCAACCTGCCGCAGGACGCGGAAGAACCGATCGTCACCCGCGTCATCCGCTACGAACCCATCGCGCGCCTGCTCGTCACGGGCCCGCCCGACATGCGCGAACTGCGCCCGCTGGTGCGGCGTTTCGAACAGGAACTGCTCGACCGCGGCATCGCGCGCATCGACTTCACCGGCCTGCCGAAGGAGGAACTGGCGATCCAGGTACCGGCGGCGACGCTGCTCGAACTCGGCATGACGCTCGACGACATGGCCGAGCGCATCGCACGCCTGTCGCGCGATCTGCCGGCCGGCATGGCCGGGCGCGACGACGTGGCGCGCCAGATCCGAAGTCTCGAACAGCAACGCACCGAACTCGGCTTCGCGCAGTTGCCGCTGGTCGCATCGACCGCGGGCGGTCACATCCGTCTGGGCGACGTGGCGAGCATCGAACGCCGCGCGCGCGACGGCGAGGTGCGGGTGCGCTACGAAGGCCGGCCCGCGGTCGAGATGGTACTGCAACGCACCGAGACGGCGGATGCGCTCGATTCCTCGCGCGTGCTTCAGGAATGGATCGAGGAAACCCGACCGACGCTGCCGCCGGGCATCGACGTGCACGCCTACGACCAGTCCTGGGAGCTGATCCACGAGCGCATCATGCTGCTCGTCAGCAACGGCGCCGGCGGCCTGCTGCTCGTGCTGATCACGCTGTACTGGCTGTTGAACGGCCGGCTCGCCGCGCGCGTCGCGATCTCGATCCCGGTCGCCTTCACCGCCGCCTTCGCCGTGCTGTGGGTGTCCGGCGGATCGATCAACATGATCTCGCTGTTCGGCTTCATCATGTCGCTCGGCATGATCGTCGACAATGCGATCGTCGTCACCGAACACGCCTATGCGCTGCATCAGCGCGGCGTCTATGCCGAACAGGCGGCCGGCCGCGGCGCCCAGCGCATGTACTGGCCCATCGTTTCGTCATCGCTCACCACGGTGGCCGCGTTCATGCCGCTGATGCTGGTCGGCGGCATCATCGGCAACATCCTGTTCGACATCCCGCTGGTGGTCATCTGCGTCATCATGGCGACGCTGCTGATCAGCTTCCTGATCCTGCCGGCGCAATTGAAGAAGACCCTGACGCACCTGAAGCCGGTGCGGCCGGGCAGCCTGCGCGAACGGCTCGATCGCGGTTTCGACGGCTTCCGCGACCATCGTTTTCGCCCGCTGGTCGCCTGGGCGGTGGAGAACCGCGGCGTCACGCTGAGTACGGCGGTCGCGATCCTGATCCTCGCCTTCGGTCTGCTGGCCGGCGGACGCATCGGCTTCACCTTCTTTCCGAGCCCCGAGGGCACGGTGGTGACGGCCAACGCGAGCTTCGTTGCCGGCACGCCGCCGGTACGCGTCGAGCGCTTCCTCGAACAGGCCGAACAGGCGTTGCGCGAGTCGGAGGCGGAACTCGGCGGCGGCCTGCTGCGCAACGTGGTGGTGCGGCTCGGCAGCAGCGGCGCGGCCGGCGGCAGCGGCGGCAGTGCGCGCAGCGGCGATCAGTTCGGATCGATCCAGATCGAACTCAGCTCGCCCGACCAGCGCGAGGTGCGCAACAACACGTTCATCCGCGCCTGGCAGTCGCGCATCGAACTGCCGTCCGGCATCGAGACCTTCACCATCACCGAACGGCAGGGCGGTCCGCCCGGGCGCGATCTCGACGTGCGCCTGACCGGCAACGATCCGGATGCGGTCAAGGCGGCGGCGCTCGAACTGGCCGAGGTGATGAACGATTATCCGGGCGTGTTCGGGGTCGAGGACGACATGCCGTTCGGGCGCGAACAGCTCATCTACAGCCTGAAACCGGAAGGCCTGTCGCTCGGGCTCACCACCGAATCGGTCGGGCGCCAGTTGCGCGCGGCCTTCGACGGCCGCATCGCGCAGATCTTCCAGGACGGACTGGAGGAAGTGGAGGTGCGCGTGCTGCTGCCCGACCACGAGCGTCACAGCGCCGCGATCCTGGAACGCTTCAACGTGCAGTTGCCGGACGGCCGGCGCGTACCGCTCGACACGGTGGTCGAGCTGCGTCATCGGCAGGGCTTCGAGACCCTGCGCCATGCCGAGGGACGACTGGCGGTGAGTGTCTCGGGCGAGGTCGACCGCACGGTGAACAATGCCGGACGCATCCGTCAGCAACTGGAGACCGAGGTGCTGCCGGACCTGACCCAGCGCCACGGCGTGCATCATTCCTTCGAGGGCCGCGCCGCCGACCAGGCCGAGACCATGCGCGACATGAAGAACGGCGGTCTGCTGGCGCTGGGCCTGATCTACCTCACGCTGGCCTGGGTGTTCGGCTCCTACGGCTGGCCGCTGGTGGTGATGGCGATCATCCCGTTCGGCGTGCTGGGCGCGATCGTCGGCCACTGGGTGATGGGGCTGGAGATGACCATCCTGTCGCTGTTCGGCCTGTTCGGCCTGACCGGCATCGTGGTCAACAACTCGATCATCCTGGTGAGCTTCTACCAGTCGCTGCGCGAAGACGGACTCGGCCGCGACGAGGCCATCGTCGAGGCCGCCTGCCAGCGCCTGCGCGCCGTGCTCCTGACCTCGCTCACCACCATCGTCGGCCTGGTGCCGCTGCTGTTCGAGCGTTCCGTACAGGCGCAGTTCCTGATCCCGATGGCCGTCTCGCTGGTGTTCGGCCTCGGCGTCGCGACGCTGCTGGTGCTGGTGGTGATCCCCGCCCTGCTCGGCGTGCACGAGCGCGCCGCCGAGCGGATCGCCGCCTGGCGCGCAGCGGCGTAGGAGCGGCAGCAGCCGCGACCGGGCTGGCACCATATCGGAAACCCGCCATCGCGCCTGCCGGCGCTCCTACGCGAAGGGTGCGGCGTACAGCGCCCTGTTCATCTGTCCTGTTCAGTCCGTACTGGTCACCCAATCTTCGTGACCATGGCGCACACGGACGATGAAGACATCCCCGTTCCCGTCGACGGTATAAAGCACGATGTGCGACTGCACGGGGTGGATACGGATCGGTGGAATGAGTTCATGACGCTCGCGGGCAGCCAACGGGTTGTCCGCGAGAAACCGAAAAGTGCGCTCGAGAAGATCGTGATATCGCTCGGCCTGTTGCAGACCGAATCGCCCGGTGCCATCGAGGAAGATCGAGATGATGTCGTCTTCGGCCTTGCGACTCAGGGTATAGGGCATGCGTGGTCAGACACCAGCCATCCTGGCGGCCACGGCCTTCAATTCCTCCATGCCGCGCTCCCCGACACCGCTTTCCAGGCCCTCGGCCGCGAGCACCTGCAAATGGGCAATCTTCATGGCCCGCTCGTGATCGCGGCGGATCAGATCGCGTACGTAATCGCTGCTGTTGCTGTATCGGCCGGACTGACCCTGCTGCTCGACCCACCGCTTCATCGCATCGGGCAGGGAAATGTTCATGGTCGCCATCGGGCAGCCCCCTCGATCAAGACGTGCATTGGCAAAGTATGCCAAAAAGTCTGCGCCGGATTGTCCAGAAAGGTCAACCCGGAAAAATCGGTGAGCAAAACCCGAAAATACCGCCCGATGTCGACCGGAGGAGCGGTAGGGGCGGTAGGAGGCGGCGGCAGCCGCGACCGGATCGGCATCGGGCGAAACCCCGGCTGTCGCGCCGGCCGGCGCTCCTACGCGAGGCCGCAGCGACGTGAGTCCGCTACGACGGTGCCTCGTCCGCATGCAGACCCGCGGCGCGCTGGAGTTGCAGCACGAAACGGTGCAGAACGCGCTCCTGACGCACGTCGAGTCCGTCGAATTCGACGCCGACCTGCATCATCCCGCGCGTCTCGTCCTCGCGCGCGTGGCGCACGCAGATCCCGCATTGCAGGCAATCGCCGTCCGGCAGCGCGACCGCGCATTCCTCCACCCGCAGCCCCTTGTCGATCGGCGTGCCGGAGGGCAGCGTCAGCGACATGCCGCCCATCGAGATGTCGCTCAGCCAGCCCTGCACGAAGCGCGCGTTGCCATCGGGCTGGGGAATCTCCATGCGGATCGCCACGTTCTCCTCCTGCCCGAGCGGCAGACGCATGTGCTCGCGCCGCTGATGCGCGTCCACGCGCACCGGAAACGCGAGATGGTAGATGTCGGGTTCGTCGTCGACATCGAGCACGGTCCGGAAGTGCAGCTTCACGCCCTCCATTTCGCAGAACGCGTGCGCCATGCCGACCTCCATCATGGCCTCGCGCTGATCCTCCGATACCTCCATGCGCAGTTCGAGCCGGAGTCCGTCCATGTCGACCCGCCTGATCAGGGCATTGAAATGCAGTTGCACCTCGGGCACGGTCAACGTCAGCTCGGCGTCCGCCTGCCCGAGGCTGCGCATCAGTGAGCGTATGCGGGCGGGCTCGATGACGCGCTCGGCGCCGGTTTCGTAGTCGAAGGGTTCGGTATGGGAAACGCTCATGGGTATCCTGGCGGGCAGCGATTGACCTGAGTTTTATGAACCATTTCGCATCGGGCTTCAAGGCCGGTGCCAGTAACGACGCACCGCATGCCGGTAGCCCGGCTCGATCGCCAGCCCGTCGACCTCGAAGCGCAGCGTGATGGCGCCCTCGCGTGCGGTATCGAGCACCGGGATGTCCCGCTCACGATAAAGCGCCAGTATTTCGGGCCGCGGATGGCCGAAGCGGTTACCGTAACCGCTGCTGACGACCGCCAGACGCGGTCGTACCGCATCGATGAAGGCCGGTGTCGACGAGGTGAGTGCACCGTGATGCGGGATCAGCATGACCTCCGCCGCCAGCGCCTCGCGCCGTTCGCGCAACATCGCCGCCTCTGCCAGGCGTTCGATGTCGCCGGTCAGCAACAACGATCCGCCGGCCGCGGCCACGCGCAGCACGCAGGAGGCCTCGTTGTCGCCGCGCCAGCCCCGTGGCGGGTGCAGCAGTTCGAAATCCACACCATCCCAGCGCCAGGCCTCCCCGGCCTTGCAGGGACGCGGCGACGGCAGATCGTCGCGGTCGCCCGTATCGCCGAGCACTTCTCCCACCGGCACGCGTGCCAGCAGCGACGCCGCACCGCCGGCGTGGTCGTCGTCGCCGTGGCTCAGGATCAGGCGATCGACCCGCCGGCGGCCGCGATGCACCAGATAGGGATGGATCGCCGCCTCGCCGGCATCGAAGCGGTCGCTGAAACGCGGACCGGTGTCGTAGACCAGCAGGTGACGACGCGTCTCGATCACCGCCGCCAGACCCTGACCGACCTCCAGCAGCGTAAATCGGAAGTCGCCCTCCGCCGGTGCCGGCGGCTGCCAGGTGAGCATCGGCAGCAACAACACCGCACCGAGCCAACGGGCCGGCCAGCCGCGCGGCGCAAGCAACAACGCACCGCCCGCCAGCGCCAGCAGCAGCCATACGAACGGCGGTGCCGGCGGCAGCCATTGACCGCCCGGCAACGCGGCCAGCCATTCGAGCACCGGCCACAACAGATCGAGTGCCGCGTCGGCCAGCCACAGCGGCAGTCCCGCCACTGCCGGCATCCAGGGCGCGAGCGCGGCACCCAGCAGCGTCGACGGCACCACGACGAAGCCGACCCAGGGCACGGCGATGAGATTGGCGAGCGGCGAGACCACCGCGCCGAACTGGAAGAACCACACCGTCAGCGGCAACAGGCCGATGGCGATCACGACCTGGATGCGCAGCCAGGCCAGCGGATGCCCGGCCCGGCGCCCGGTCAGCGCGTACAGGATCACCGCCACCGCGGCGAAGGAGAGCCAGAATCCCGGCGACAGCACCGACAGCGGGTCGAGCAGCAGCACGGCCAGCAGCGCGAGCGCCAGGGTGCGGGATGGCGTGCCGATCCGGCCCCAGGCGAGTGCGGCGGCCACCACCGTCAGCATGACCAGCGCGCGCTGGGTCGGTATCGCAAAGCCCGCCAGCAGCGCGTAGACGAAGCCCGCCGCGAGTCCCGCCAGCGCCGCTGCACGCGGCGCCGCAAGCCACAGGCAAAGACGCGCCGACAGGCGCCACAGACGCAACGCCAACAACCCCGCGAGCCCGGCCACCAGACCGACGTGCAGGCCGGAAATCGCCATCAGGTGATTGGTGCCGGTGGCGATCAGCAGATCCCAGTGTGCGGTGGGGATGTCGGCGCGATGACCGACCGCGAGCGCCGCCAGTACGCCGGCATTGCGGCCATCGGGCAATGCGGCGTGCAGGGCCTCCAGCAGGGACTGGCGCAGGCGCTGGACGCGGTAATACGGCCCGCCCGCCTCTCCCAGCCGTCGTCGTTCCGCCTTCTCGCGCACGTAGCCGGTGGCGCGAATGCCGTGTTGGAACAGCCAGGCTTCGTAGTCGAAACCGCCCGGATTGCGAAAGCCGCTCGGTTCGCGCAGACGCAGGGTGAGTTGCCAGCGGTCGCCGGCCCGCAGGTCGGACGCCGCGGCACCGTACCAGCTCAGGCGCAGCCGGTCCGGCACGCCCGCCGGCCGCTCGGCATCGACGTCGAAATCGAAACGCAGAGCGCGGTCGCTGCGTTCCGGGATGGAGGCGACGACGCCCGTCACCGGCAGATCCCGTCCGGCGAGCTGCGGATCGAAAGGGGGATGCAGTTGGACATGGGCATGCAGCAAGGCCCATAGAAAACCGGCCGCGACCAGCGACGGAACCCGTACCGGCTTCACGCATCTGTAAACGAAGGGGAGCAGGATGAGCAGCCAGCCCCAGGCCGCTGCCGGCAACGTACTCAGTTGCTGCACGCCGACGACGCCTGCAAGGAAGGCGATGACCTGAAGCTGCATGCCCCACTCCCTGGACGACCGCCGATGGCGGACAACGATATGCACAAAGCGGCAGAACGAAAAAAACCGTTCTCAGCGCCGATGCTTTTCTATAGCATCTAGCGGCCTGTCGGACCCGAGCGATCGTGGCGAGGAATCGCGTCGATCAGCGCGAACCGGAAAGGCTGCTCGTCCGGACCACCGCATCGTCATGCATGGGGTTCCCACTACTCGCGGCAGTGTATGGCGAAACATCTCCTCAAAAAACTGTTCCCCGGCTACCACGCGGTCCGCGAACACAAGTCGCTGCGCTTCTTCGGCACCCTGCTGCACGACCCGAACCTGTGGCATCTCAACCGCCGTTCGGCGGCGGGTGCGTTTGCGGTCGGCCTGTTCTTCGCCTTTCAGCCGGTCCCGTTCCAGATGCTGTTTTCGTCCGCGGTCGCGATCATGGCGCGGGTCAACCTGCCGATTTCAGTGATCCTGGTCTGGATCACCAATCCGCTGACCATGGGGCCGATCTATTTCGCCTGCTACAAGCTCGGCGAACGCCTGCTCGGCACGCGGCACGGACCCTTTCATTTCGAGCCGAGCCTGTCGTGGATCACCACCGAGATGCTGACGATCTGGAAACCGTTCCTGCTCGGCTGTTTCGTCACGAGCATCGTCACTGCCATCGTCGGCTACCTGGGCATTCATCTGCTGTGGCGGCTGCACATCGTCCGCCGCCTGTCGGAACGACGCCGGCGATCACGCAACGCATGAAGTGACTTCGGCGGTAAAGCGGGCTCAGGCCGCGCCCGGCTGCCACACCAGCTCGCCGCCCCAGGCGACCTTGCGTTCCAGCGCGACGACGTAACGATGGACGATGCGCTCCTGCAAAGGGTTCAGCTCCAGGAACGCGGTGCCGACCTCGACGTAGCCCTGCAAATCATCGCGACGGACGTGCCGTATGCGCAGCGAGCACATGAGATTCTCGCCGGCCGGCAGCGACACCGTGCAATAGTCGACCATCTCGCCCTCGCGTACGTCGACCGCGAGCGGCAGGTGCAGACTCAGCCCGCCGAGCGAGATATCCGCCAGTACGCCCTGCACGTAGCGCGGCGCACCGCCGCGTTCCGGCACGATCTCCAGATGGGCCTTCACGCCATGCCGCTCGTCCACGGACAGACGCAGATACTCGCGGCGTTGCAGGATGTCGACCCGTATCGGGAAACACAGCCGGAATCCCTCGCCTTCGACATCTCCAACATCGAGCGAAGTCCGGAAATGGAATTTCACGCCTTCGAGCTGGCCATAGACGTTGACGACCCCGAGCGCCCGCAAATGGTCATTGCCGCCGCCGGGTTGCAGGCGGCCGATCGTCAACGTCAACCCGTCGGCGTCCACGCGCAGGATGGGTGCCCGGTAATGGGCCTCCGCATCCGGGAACGCCAGCGTCAGCACCCCGCCGGCCTGCGCCAGACGCTCCATCAACATCAGGATGCGGGCGGGCTCGGTGACGTGCTCGTTGGCGCTTTCGTAATGAAACGGCTCGATGGCGGCCGTGTGATGTGAATTCATGATCGATTGAACCTTGAAGGGCAACGCCGGGTCGGGCCGGCGGTTCCCATATTAGTACTTACTGAACTGGATGTGAAATACGCCACACCCTGGCGCCATTCAGGCCAGCAGACCGTCACGCAGCGTCAGGGTGCGGTCCATGCGCGCGGCCAGGCGTTCGTCGTGGGTGACGACGACCAGCGCGGTGCCGAGTTCGCGGTTGAGTTCCAGCATCAGGCCGAAGGTGTCCTCGGCCCGGCGGCTGTCGAGATTGCCGGTCGGTTCGTCGGCCAGCACCGCCCGCGGACGGGTGATCAGGGCGCGTGCGATCGCCGCGCGCTGGCGTTCGCCGCCCGACAGCTCGCCGGGTTTGTGGCGCAGGCGCTCACCCAGACCCACGCGTTCCAGCAACGCCCGCGCGGTGGCCTCGGCCTCGGCCGGACGCCGGCCGCCGATCAGCAACGGCATGGCGACGTTTTCGAGCGCACTGAACTCCGGCAGCAGATGGTGGAACTGATACACGAAGCCGAGCGCGCGGTTGCGCAGCCGACCGCGCTCGGCATCGGACAGCCGCGCCATGTTCTCGCCGCAGACCGTCACCTCGCCCGCGCTCGGCCGGTCCAGGCCGCCCATGAGATGCAGCAGCGTGCTCTTGCCGCTGCCGGAACTGCCGACGATGGCGAGTTTCTCGCCCGCGCGGACGTCGATGTCCACGCCCTTCAGCACCTCCACGCGCAAGCCGCCTTCGTCGAAGGTGCGGGCCAACCCGCGGGCCGCGATGACGATCTCTTCGCGCACGACGTCATTCATAGCGCAGCGCCTCGGCCGGCTGGGTGCGCGAGGCGCGCCAGGCCGGATAGACGGTTGCCAGCACCGTCAAGGCAAAGGCCAGCACCCCGACCCGTGCCACGTCCGCCGCATCGAGCTGCGACGGCAATTCGCTGATGTAGTAGACGTCGGGCGACAGGAACTTGGTGCCGATCATGCGTTCGATCAACGGCACCACCGTCTCGACGTTGAGTGCCAGCGTGACGCCGCCGATCACGCCGAGCAGCGTGCCGACCAGACCGATGACCGTGCCCTGGACGATGAAGATCAGCATCACCTGGCCCGGCGTCACGCCGAGCGTGCGCAGGATCGCTATGTCGGCCTGCTTGTCGGTCACCACCATCACCAGCGTCGACACGATGTTGAAGGCGGCCACCGCGACGATCAGCGACAGGATGATGAACATGACGGTCTTCTCGGTGCGCACGGCGCGGAAGAAGTTCGCGTGCTGGCGCGTCCAGTCGCTGATCCAGTAGTTGCTGCCCAGATCGCGCCCGAGTTCGGCCGCGACCCGCGGCGCCTCGAACAGATCGTCCAGTTTGAGGCGCAGGCCGCTGACCTCGTCGCCGAGCTGATACAGCAGCCGCGCGTCGTCGAGATGCAGGAAGGCGGTGCCACGATCGTATTCGTACATGCCGACCTCGAAGATGCCAACCACTTCCAGCCGGCGCAGCCGCGGCAGCACGCCCACCGGCGTGACGTTCGCCTGCGGCGTCACCAGCGTCACGCGATCGCCCAACGTCACGTTGAGCGTGGCCGCCAGCTCGCGTCCGAGCACGACGCCGAACCCGCCGCCGACGAGCGCCTCCATCGAACCCAGCGGCATGTGTTCGCCGACCGTCGACACCTCCGCCTCCAAGGCCGGTAGCACACCGCGGATCAGCGCGCCGCTGACCTCGCCGCTGGCCGACAACATGCCCTCGGCCTGCACGTAGGGCGCGACGCCGACCACACGCCGGTTCGCCTCCACCTCGCCCTTCAGCGTGTCCCAACCGGCCAGGCGGCCGTTGTAGCCGCTCACGGTCGCATGCGAGGCCATGCCGAGGATGCGCGTGCGCAATTCCTGTTCGAAACCGTTCATCACCGACAGCACGGTGATCAGCGCCGTCGCGCCCAGCATGATGCCGAGCATCGAAATCAGCGAAATGAACGAAATGAAATGATTGCGGCGCTTGGCCCGGGTGTAGCGCAGACCGACGTAGAGTTCGAGTGGACGAAACATGAAGGAATCCGGATACGGTGTGGCACCGTGTCGATCGATTGCCCGGCGGGCCGGGTTGAATGCGCGACATAGTCTAACCCAGAAACCGCATACAGAATGAATTCGCGTTGCCAGCGATTATCACGCCGGATGCGTTTCGGTTTTCCCGACGGCGCGCACGATGCTATATTCCACGACAGTCACGAAAGTTTCGGGAAACCGCATGTCCATCCGTCCCGCCCTGTTCACCGCATTGTCACTGCCGCTGGCGTTCTCGATCATGGTCGCCGCCGCCCCGGTCGCTGCCAAACTGCTGCTGGACGGCGAAGAACTCACGGTCATGGACACCGGCAATCTGCCGGCACGCGGCATGTCGATGCGCACGGTGGTGGAGCGCCATGGCGAACCCCGGCGCATGGAGCCCGCGGTCGGCGACCCGCCCATCACCCGCTGGGACTATCCCGACTTCTCGGTATTTTTCGAACACCGGCACGTGATCCACAGCGTGGTGCATCCACGCAGCCCGAACGCCGATCACTGAACCCCTCGCAGGCTTCGCCCCATGCACCGTACCCTGCCACCCGAATGGGCGCCGCAGCGCGCCGTCATGCTCACCTGGCCCCATGACCAGACCGATTGGGCAGACATCCTCGACCGCGTCGAACCGGTCTACGATCGCATCGCCCGCGAAGTGACCGCGCGCGAGGAACTGCTGGTCGTCGCGCGCGACGAGGCGCACGCGGCTTACCTCCGGCAACGATTGCTGCACGTCGGCTGTCCTGCCGGCCGCGTGCACGTCGAAGTGGCGCCGTCGAACGACACCTGGGCGCGCGATCACGGACCGATCAGCGTGCTTGAGGACGGTCGTGCGCGCCTGCTCGACTTCCGGTTCAACGGCTGGGGCGGCAAGTTCGCACACGATCTCGACGATGCCATCACCGGCCGCCTGCATGCCCAGGGCGCGTTCGGCGACACGCCGATGGAGTCGCTCGATTTCATCCTGGAAGGCGGCTCGATCGAATCCGACGGCCAGGGCACGTTGCTCACGACCCGTCAGTGTCTGCTCACGCCGACGCGCAATCCGCACTGCGATGAACGGTCGATCGAGGAGTTATTGAAGCGCAGCCTCGGCGTCGAACGCGTGCTCTGGCTCTCGCATGGGCATCTGGAAGGCGACGATACCGACAGTCACATCGACACCCTGGCCCGGCTGTGTCCGAACGACACCATCGCGCACGTCGTCTGCGCGGACGAAAGCGATCCCCATCACGAACCGCTCGCCGCGATGGCCGCGGAGCTCGCAGATTTCCGCACCGCCGACGGACGCCCCTACCGCCTCGTGCCACTGCCGCTGCCGGCCCCCATCCGTGACCCGGACGGTCGCCGGCTCGGCGCCACCCACGCCAACTTTCTCATCATCAACGGCGCGGTTCTGGTTCCCACCTACGACGATCCCACGGACGACGTCGCCCTCGAACGTCTGGCGACCTGCTTCCCCGATCGTGATGTCATCGGCATCGACTGCCGACCGCTGATCTATCAGAACGGCAGTCTGCACTGCATCACCATGCAACTACCGCAGGCAGTGACGTTGTCCGTCTGAGGTGCGCCGAAAACCGTCCGCCCAGGCGGGCTCGACGTCTTCCCATCCCAGTTCCACCGGACATCGGCAAGCCGTCGTATATATCCTCTTGAATTCGGGCCTGCCCGATCATTTTCAGTTTCTGGAAACGCTCGATCAGTCGGCGTTTCCTTTTGGGAGGGTCCGAAAAGTCCATCCTGGACTTTTCGGACTAAGCAAATCGAAAACTGTGATTTTCGATTTGCTTCATTTGTATTTCCCGGACACTTCACTATAATCTGCGACCAGAAACGGTGATTTCATCGAATCGTCTTTATTAGTTTCCAGATCCGCATTCACATATCGAATACCAGCGAGGCCTCATGGCATGGCAAAAAAAATGAAAACGTTTGAAGAACTGTCCTCCCAGGAACTTTATGAACTGGCGTTGCAGCGCGAGCAGGAAGAACAGGAGCGTCAGCGTGAGGCCGCCAGAGCAAAAATCGAGACACTGAAGCAGAAGCGTCGCGACGTGAGTGCGAAACTCCGTCAGGAGATCGCGGCCATCGATCGCGAAATTCGCAAACTCGGCGGCCGCAGCCGCACAGGTGCACGCAGCGCCCGCGCCGGCAGCCGTGGCGACATGACAGGCAAGACGCTTCAGATCATCGGCAAGCACGGCCCGGTCAGCACCAAGGACATCCGTGCCCAACTGGAAAAGGACGGTATCGACACCACCAACCTCGCCCAGTGTCTGGCCTATCTGAAGCGCAACGGCCGCATCGATTCGCCCGAGCGCGCCACCTACGTGCTGGCGAAGTAGGAACGGGCGCTTCACAACCTGTGGCCGGCATCACCGGCCACAGGTACGTTTACTCCCTCACCAACCACTCCAGCCGCCAATCCCCGGTACCCTCAGGCGACAGCCTCTTCCACAGCCACGGCAATACGGCATTCAAGGCTTCATCCAGTTTCCACGGCGGATTGACGATCAACATGCCGGAACCGTTGAGGCCGAGCGGCACCCGTTCCGGGCGCACCAGCAGTTCGCAGCGCAGACATGGACGCCGCAGCGACGCGATCAGCCGACGCAGCATGCGCTGCCCCGAGCCCTCGGCCAGCAACGGGTACCAGAGCGCGTAGACCCCGGTCGGCCAGCGACCGAGTGCCTCGGTCAATCCCTTCTCGACCTGTGTGTATTCCTCCTTGCGCTCGTAGGGTGGATCGATGATCACCAGCCCGCGCTTTTCCTTCGGCGGCAGAAAGGCCTTGAGCGCCTGATAGCCGTCCTGCCGGTGCACGGCGACGCGGCGGTCGTCCCGAAACAATGCCTTCAGTGCATCATGCTCGCGTGGGTGCATTTCGCACAGCACGAGACGGTCCTCTGCGCGCAGGCGTTCGCGCACCAGCTCGGGCGAACCCGGATAGAAACGCGGCCGTTCGGCACGCGGCGGATTGTGTGCGCGCACGGCGGCGAGATAACCCGTCAGCGCGTCCGGCAGATCCCGGCTCTGCCACAGACGGCCGATGCCGACATCGGCCTCGGCCGTCTTGCGCGCCTGCGGTCCCGTCAGGTCGTAAAGCCCCGCACCCGCATGCGTGTCGAGCACGCACATCGGCTTGTCCTTGCCGAGCAGCGCATCGAGTACGAGCGAGATCACGGCATGTTTGTGCACGTCGGCAAAGTTGCCGGCGTGGAAGGCGTGCTGATAACTGAGCATGACGGGCAGTGCCTCGGGGCCAGTGTCAGGGCTGGTTGACCGGCGATTGCGGATCGAGCAGATAGGCCATCAGATGAGTGATCTGCTCGCGCGTCAGGAAGCCGTGACGGCCGAAACGCGGCATCGCGGAGCAGGGCTGGTGCAACGTGGGATCGTGGATCATCTCATAGACGAAGCGCCGCACGGCCTGCGAATCGCCGAGCCGCGTGCCGTAACCGGTCAGGCTGGGGCCGATGCTGCCGTAGGCGAGTTCGCGCGGACTCAGGGCATGGCAGGCATAGCAATTGCCGCCGGGCTCGCGCGCGGCATGATCGTCGTATTGCGCACCGATGCGGAATCCAAATCCGCTGCGCGCGAGTTCCGCGCCCTTGCGCCAATCTCCGAGCGGAATGTCGCCGGACGGATGGTTCATGTCGCGTCGCGCACGTTCGCGCAAGGCCTGCGCCACTTCCGGCGGCGGGCGGTCACGATAGCGCGAGCACTGCTTCTGCATCTCGTCCTGTTGCATCCGCAGTTTCGCCGGCCGGCCTTCCTGCGTGCGGCCACTCAGATCGAGACCGCCGGATTCCAGCAGCAGCCACTCGCCATGTGCCTCCACCGTCGTCGTCTCCACCCTGGGTGCCGGACCCTGCGCCAACGACGGCGACAGGGCGACCAGCAGGCAGGCGAAGGCGATCGCATGCAACCGATGTTTCATCGCTTCAGGTCCGGTACCTGGATCACGCCGCCGCGGGCGGCATGGGTCCAGTAACTGATGAACGCCACCGACAGATCGGAACCCCATTGCAGCTCGGGCAGGCGCATCTGCCAGAAGCAGTCGGCCAGCCGGTGCTGTGCGGTGCGTACCGTGCCCTGCCCGATGCGATAGGCGGGCCAGGACGCGGCGCGTGCGGCCTGCTCGCGATCCTGGATGTTGAACAGGCTTTGCAGGCGCACGCGCCGCGCGGGGTGTCCGTGACAGGTGGCGCAGGAAAAATCCATCGGGCCCATGCGCCGGTGGAACAGGTATTCGCCCAGATCGCGCGCACGCCGTTCGAGCGGATGATCCTGACGCGGCTGGAACGACATGCCGGTCGATTGCGTGGCGACATAGGTCGCGAGCAGCACGACGTCCGCCTCGCGATCGGCGGTCGAGTGTCTGAGACGTATCGCCTCGTCCTCGTCGGCGAAGCCCTGCAGAGTCTTCATGCACCAGACGATGCGGCTTTCCAGATCCATCACGCGCCGGGCATCGGCGAAATACCTCGGCATCTGCGCAAAGGCACCGGCGACCACGCCCGGTCCGAGCCCGAAGTCGCATCGTTCGAGCGAGACGTTCTTCAGTCCGCGCCGCTCGCGGAACAGTGCCTCGCCGCGCTGAATCCACAGTTCGCCGGGATTGATGTCGATCAGCATCGAGCGTTGATCGCCGACGACGTCCTGCGCGGCGACGGGTCCCGCTACCGCCCAGCAGGCAAGCGTCAGGCCGATGGCCAGCACGCGCAAGATCGGCCGGGATGATGGAAGCGAGGGCATGCGGGAATGATATTGAAGCGGCGACGAAATGTCTTGACGCGAATGACACGAGAAGTGACTCGCGAAGCCGCTGTCGGAGCAGTGATCGCCGCTTCAATATCCCAAAAATACGTTTGTTTGTTATTGATCCGGCGACAACGGCGCAGGCTGGAGGTCACCGATCCCATCCTTGAGGCCATGCGTTTGTCCAACACTTTGTCGCCGGATCAATAACCCCAAACGAAAAAAAGCTGCCGGCGTCGCCACCGGCAGCTCGAGTGCTCCTGCGAGCGGCTCACGCCTTGCGGCGCGAAGCCCGATGGACCAAGCGGTCCGTCATGCCATCACTTGTTGACCGGGGATTCCGGATCCAGGATGTAGGCCATGAGATCGGCGATCTGTTCATGCGTCAGCAGACCCTTGGCACCCATCCGCGGCATGTCGGTGCACGGGAAGTAGGTGTGCGGGTTGTAGATCATCTCAAACACGAAACGACGCACGGCTTCGCTGTTGCCGCGGCTCTTGCCGTAACCCGTCAGGCTGGGACCGATGTTGCCGCCCGTCCGGTCGGTGGCCA
>JAQVJI010000039.1 GCA_028695255.1 Chromatiales bacterium
GTCGCGCCGGTCAGCCAGGCAGCGATCTCGTCGCCGGCCAGATGTGCGCGCCAGCCGTGATGCAGCGCGCTGTCCTCGCCCGCGACCAGCGCCTCGACGTCGCGCCGGGTGGCGAGCGCGGCCGGGCTGATGGCTTGGCTCTCGGCGCAGTACTTGAGCAGCGCCATGGCGGCATCGGCGATCACGTCCTGCTCGGGCGACAGGCGTCGGCGTGGTTCCAGCGTGGGCCATTGCTCGCGCGGCAGTCGTTTCGCCGTCGTCACGCAGTCGAGCAGCGCCTGACCGTGGCGCCGCAGCGTGCCTTCCTCCACGCCGCGGATGCGTCCGAGTGCGGTTGGATCGGCGGGCTGGCGCTTGGCGATCTCCAGCAGGGGTTCGTCGGCGAGGATCCAGCGCCGCGGCCGGTCGGCGCGCATCGCCTCGCGTTCGCGCCAGTCGGCCAGCGCCGCCAGCACGGCCAATTGCACGCCCTTCAGATGTTGCAAGCCCTTGACCCGCCGCCAGGCGCTGGCCGGATCGGGGCGATAGCTGGCCGGGTCGGAGAGGGCGGCGAAGTCCTCGCTCAGCCAGTCGCCGCGCCCGAGCCGTTCGAGGTCGGCCGACAGTCGCAGGTAGACTTCGCGCAGATGATGCACGTCGTCGGCGGCATAGTTCAGTTGTTCCGGATCGAGCGGCCGGCGGTCCCAGTCGCTGCGCGCGTGGGCCTTTTCCAGGTCGAGGCCGAGCACCGCCTGTACCAGACGGCCGTAACCGATCTGATCGCCGTAGCCGAGAACCGCGGCGGCGATCTGGGTGTCGAACACCGGACCCGGCAGTTCGCCCCACAGGTGATGAAAGATTTCCATGTCCTGGCCGGCGGCGTGCAGTACCTTGAGCGTGCGCGTGTCGTACAGCAGGCGGCGCAGCGGCGTCAGGTCCTCGATCGCCAGCGGGTCGATGCAGGCCACCTCCGAGGCGTCGGCGATCTGAATCAGGCACAGGCGCGGGTAATAGGTCTTTTCGCGGATGAACTCGGTATCGAGCGTCAGCCACGAACGGCCTTCCAGGCGGGAACACAGCGCATCGAGCGCCGCTGCCGTGTCGACGTAGGTAAAGCTGCTCATGGTCGGATTCTTGGTTCGAAGAAACGGGGATTATCCTGGAAACTGCGGTTGAACGCGTTCGAGTGTGCGGTTTTCCGGTCTTCTGGCAAGGCGCGACGACGCGGCAGGGCCATCCCCTGCAAGGAGGAGCAACGCCGTCAGGGGGCCGGAAAACCGTGCAATCGGACGCGTAGCGACCTCACCCGTCAGGTGAGCCATGCAAAAAACCGAATGTTTCCGTATCAGCAGACACTTGTTTCGCCTTCGGAGCGGTCAACCGCAGTTTCCAGGATTATACGCAAGCATGATCGTCAGACTTTCAGGATTCATATCATCCCTGGCCGCGGCCTTGCTGCTGCCGGTCTGTGTGTCGGCCGCGCCGGCCCACCCGCTGATCGATCGCGTGTGGGACGTGCGCGAGGGCCGCGCGGTCGAGGCCGCGGCCCTGTTCGGGCGCATCGAGAGAGCGGGTATCGCCCTGCTCGGCGAGGCGCACGGTAATCCCGCCCATCACGCCTTGCAGCTTCAGGTCCTGCAACGCCTGGACGCGCAGGGCAGGCAACCGTCGCTGGTGTTCGAGATCTTCGATCGCGAGGATCAGCCCACGATCGACCGCCTGCGCGCCGAGGGCGTGCGCGAGGCGGATCGTCTGGCGGAAGCGGTCGACGTCGCCGCGCGCGGCTGGGACTGGCCGCAATACCGGCCGCTGGTGCAGCTTGCGCTCGACCGCGGCTGGCCGATCGTGGCCGGCAATCTGTCGCGCACCGATGCCCGGCGCATCGCCACCGAGGGCATCGCCGGTTTCGAGGGTGGGCGGCTGGCGGCGCGCATGCGCGACCGGCTCGAAACCACCGCTCGCGAACGTCTGGAGGATCGCATCATGGAGGCGCATTGCGGTCATCTGCCGCGCACGCATCTGGCGGCGATGACCGACGTGCAACAGGCGCGCGATGCCTACATGGCCGGGCGCCTGGACGGGATCGGGGATGCGGTGTTGATCGCCGGTGCCGGTCACGTGCGCATCGATTACGGCGTGCCGCGCTATCTGGAGGGCGCCGCCGAACGGGCGGTGCTGAGCATCGCCTTCGTCGAGGTGCGGGAGGGTGAACACGATGCGGCGGCCTATCTCGACCATGCCGGCGATGGTGGCGGCGATGGCGACGCCGCCGGCGCGGTATACGACTACCTGTGGTTCACGCCCCGCAGTCTGCCGGAGGACCCCTGCGCCCACTTCGCCGAACAACTGGAGCGCATGCGGCAGCGGGTCAGCCAGTGAGCCCGCTGCGGCGCCGGATGTCGCGCAGCAGAATGAACACCCAGGGCCACAGCAGTACGCTGGTCGACAGCGGCGCCCAGTAGAGTGCGCTGTCGGGCGCCTGCCCGGTCGCGCCGTAGACCCACAGCACGATCAGCAGGTGGATCGCGAGCATGGCGCCGACGCTCAACGCCTGCTGCCACAGCGGGAACACGCGGATGCGCTGGTGCAGGCGCAACGTCAGGTAGGCGACGACCGTGAGTCCCAGCGCGTGCTGTCCCATCAGGGCGCCCTTGGCGACGTCGAGCAGCAGGCCCAGCACGAAGGCGTAACCGGTGCCGACCCGCCGCGGCAATGCCAGGCACCAGTAGATCACTGTCATGCCGAGCCACTCGGGCCGGAACGGCGCCGCCCAGTCCGGCATCGGGATCAGCGTCAGCATCAACGCCACCAGAAAACTCAGCGGGATGACCCACACGTGTGCGCGCGACTCGGTCATGGTCGTCCCTGCGCCGTCGGCGCCAGTTCCTGGCCGCGCCGGACATCGTCGGAGGACCAGACCAGCAACACCTCACGGCTGCGGTCGATGCGCGCCAGCGGGCGGGCCTCGATGCGGGCGAAGGATTCGCCGGGCGTGCGTTCCACCAGCGTGATCTCGGCCACCGGGTAGTCGCCCGGGAAGCTGCCGCCGAGGCCGGTGGTGCTGATCAGATCGCCTTCCTGAACGTCCTCGTTGGTCGGTATGAAACGCAGTTCGAGCAGATTGTGGTGGCCGCGGCCGACCGCGATGGTGCGCAGGCCGGTGCGGTCGACCTGTACCGGCAGCGCGTGACTGGGGTCGGAGATCAGCATGGCGACCGAGGTGAAGTGGTGGACCTCCACGATCTGCCCCAGCACACCGTTGGCATTGATGACCGGCTGGCCGGGATAGACGCCGTGCAGGCTGCCCTTGTTGAGTACGAGACGCTGCCGGAACGGGTCGAGGTCGACCGCCAGGATCTCGGCGATGACCATGTGTTCACGCTGCTTCGACGAAGATTCCAGCAGTTCGCGCAGGCGGGCATTTTCCTGCTCCAGTGCGGTCAGCTTGAGCAGTTCCGCCCGCAGCAGCAATTGTTCCTGCCGCAGGGCGCGATTGTCGCGGATCAGTTCGTCGTGGCTGATGACTTGTTCGGATGCCCAGTGGAACAGGCGGCTCGGCAGGTCCACCACGTATTGCACGGGGTAGAGTGCCAGGGCCACGAGGTTGCGGGCGGTTTGCAGGTGATGGTGACGATGGTCCGCCACCATCAGGACCACCGACAACAGGACGAGGGCGACCAGCCGGACGGCCGGCGACGGGCCCAGATTGAACAGCGGCTGTTTGATGGCGTCCCTCCCGGGGTCGCTGGTCGCTTATTCCAGTGACAGGAAATCGGCCTTGTTCTTATCCATCAACTCCAGGATGCGGCCGCCGCCGCGCGCCACGCAGGTCAGCGGGTCGTCGGCGACCACCACCGGCAGGCCGGTTTCCTCCATCAGCAGCCGGTCGAGATCGCGCAGCAACGCGCCGCCGCCGGTCAGCACGATGCCGCGCTCGGCCACGTCGGCGCCGAGTTCGGGCGGCGTCTGCTCCAGTGCCGTGCGCACCGCGCTGACGATGCCGTGCAGCGGTTCCTGCAGGGCTTCGAGGATTTCGTTCGAATTGAGCGTGAAGCTGCGCGGCACGCCCTCGGCCAGATTGCGGCCCTTGACCTCGATCTCGAGCAGTTCCTTGCCCGGATAGGCGGAGCCGATCTCGTGCTTGATCTTCTCGGCCGTCGCCTCGCCGATCAGCACGCCGTAATTGCGGCGCACATAGGCGGTGATGGCGTCGTCGAACTTGTCGCCGCCGATGCGCACCGAGGCCGCGTACACGATGCCGTTGAGCGACATCACGGCCACTTCGGAGGTGCCGCCGCCGATGTCCAGCACCATCGAGCCGCAGGCCTCGTCGACCGGGATGCCGGCGCCGATCGCAGCCGCCATCGGTTCCTCGACCAGCAACACCTTGCGCGCGCCGGCGCCGGACGCCGATTCGCGGATGGCGCGGCGTTCGACCTGGGTCGCGCCGCAGGGCACGCACACCAGCACCTTGGGGCTCGGGCGGAAGATGTGGCTCGCGTGCACCTTCTTGATGAAGTGCTGGAGCATTTTCTCGGTGGTGGTGAAGTCGGCGATCACGCCGTCCTTCATCGGCCGGATGGCGACGATGTTCTCGGGCGTGCGGCCCAGCATCTTCTTGGCCGATGCGCCCACTGCCTCGATGGTACGGGGGCCGCCCGGACCGCGGTCCTGGCGGATGGCCACCACCGACGGTTCGTTGAGCACGATGCCCTTGCCCCGCATGTAGATCAGGGTGTTGGCCGTGCCGAGGTCGATGGCGATGTCATTGGAGAAGAAACCGAACATGGCGGTGATACTACCTTATATGGGGGCCTGATACGGGGGCGCAGGAAGGCCGGATCGCGGGATGCGCTACTCTAGCAACGGGGTGGGTTTTGGGCAAGGCGTGGAGTGTGCTACTTTTGCCAGTTTGATGCAGTCGCAAAGCGGAATCCCGCGGAGAATCCTCTCATGTCGCTCAGCAACGAAGACGTCAGGAAGATCGCTCACCTGGCACGCCTGGCCGTGCGCGAAGAAGACATCGAAGGCTATGCCCACAGCCTGTCGGACATCCTCGCGTTCGTCGAACAGATGTCGCAGGTCGACACCGAAGGTGTGCTGCCGATGGCCCACCCGCAGGATGCCGCGCAACGTCTGCGCGCCGACGTGGTCGGCGAGACCAATCAGCGCGAACGCCATCAGGCGATCGCGCCCGCCGTCGAGGCCGGGCTGTATCTGGTGCCGAAGGTGATCGAGTAGGCCGCCGGGTGAGGCGTTAGATGTGAGGAGTGCGGCGAACGGCCCGCACCCCGTAATCGACAGGAATCAAGCATGCACGACAAGACACTGGCCGAACTCGCCGCCGCGCTGGCCAAGCGCGAGGTTTCGAGCGTCGAACTGACCACGCATTTTCTCGGGCGCATCGAGCGCCTGGATCCTCAGCTCAACAGCTTCGTGACCGTCACCGCCGAGCAGGCGCTGGCGGCTGCCGCAGATGCCGACGCACGTATCGTGCGCGGCGAGGCCGGACCGCTGACCGGCGTGCCGATGGCACAGAAGGACATCTTCTGCACCGACGGGGTGAAGACCTCCTGCGGCTCGAAGATGCTCGACAATTTCGTCGCGCCCTACGACGCGACGGTGGTTGAAAGATTCAAGGCCGCCGGTCTGCCGATGCTCGGCAAGACCAACATGGACGAGTTCGCGATGGGCTCGTCGAACGAGACGAGCTTCTATGGCCCGGTGAAGAACCCCTGGGACACCACGCGCGTGCCGGGCGGTTCCTCCGGCGGTTCCGCGGCGGCGGTCGCCGCGCGCCTCGCGCCGGCCGCGACCGGCACCGACACCGGCGGTTCGATCCGCCAGCCGGCGGCGTTGTGCAACCTGACCGGTCTCAAGCCGACCTACGGCCGCGTCTCGCGCTGGGGCATGATCGCGTTTGCGTCGAGTCTCGATCAGGGCGGCCCGATGGCGCAGAACGCCGCGGACTGTGCGCTGCTGCTGAACGTGATGGCCGGCTTCGATCCGAAGGACTCGACCAGCATCGAACGCCCGGACGAGGATTTCACCGCGCACCTGAATCAGCCGCTGAAGGGCCTGAAGATCGGTCTGCCGAAGGAGTTCTTCGGCGCAGGCATGGACGCGGGCGTAGCCAAGGCCGTCGACGAGGCGATCGCGCAGTACCGCGCGCTCGGTGCCGAGACGGTCGAGGTGAGCCTGCCCAACTCCGGTCTGTCGGTGCCGGCGTATTACGTCGTCGCGCCGGCCGAGTGCTCGTCCAATCTCGCGCGCTTCGACGGCGTGCGCTACGGCTATCGCTGCGAGAAGCCGAAGGATTTGATGGACCTCTACACGCGCTCGCGCGGCGAGGGTTTCGGCGCCGAGGTCAAGCGCCGCATCATGATCGGCACCTACGCATTGTCGGCCGGCTACTTCGATGCCTACTACCTCAAGGCGCAGCAGATCCGCCGCCTCATCGCCGACGACTTCAAGCGCGCCTTCGAGCAGGTCGACGTGATCCTCGGCCCGACCTCGCCGACCACCGCCTTCAGGCTCGGCGAGAAGACCGACGACCCGGTGACCATGTACCTGTCGGACATCTACACCATAGCCGTGAATCTCGCGGGCCTGCCCGGGATGTCGCTGCCGGCGGGCTTCGCCGACGGCCTGCCCGTGGGCATGCAGCTCATCGGCAACTATTTCGACGAGGCACGCCTGCTCAACGTCGCGCATCAATATCAGTTGGCGACCGACTGGCACCGCCGCATGCCCGGAGGGTTTGAGTGATGGAATGGGAAACGGTCATCGGGCTCGAAATTCACGCCCAGCTCGCGACGCAGACGAAGATCTTTTCCGGTGCGGCCACCGCTTACGGCGCCGAGCCCAACACGCAGGCCTGCCTGATCGATCTCGGCATGCCGGGCGTACTGCCGGTACTGAACGAGGAGGCCGTGCGCATGGCGGTCAAGCTTGGGCTCGCCATCGGCGCCGAGGTTGCACCGCGCTCGGTGTTCGCGCGCAAGAATTATTTCTATCCCGACCTGCCGAAGGGCTACCAGATCTCGCAGTACGAACTGCCGGTGGTGGCGCGCGGCACGCTCGAAATCGAACTCGAGGACGGCGAGACCAAGACCATCGGCGTCACGCGCGCGCACCTCGAAGAGGACGCCGGCAAGTCGCTGCACGAGGACTTCCACGGCATGTCCGGCATCGATCTCAATCGTGCCGGCACACCGTTGCTGGAGATCGTCTCGGAACCCGACATGCGTTCGGCGAAAGAGGCCGTCGCCTACATGAAGAAGCTGCACACGTTGGTGCGCTATCTCGAAATCTGCGACGGCAACATGCAGGAAGGCTCGTTCCGCTGCGACGCCAACGTCTCGGTACGCCCGCAGGGCCAGCACAAGTTCGGCACGCGCTGCGAGATCAAGAACCTCAACTCCTTCCGCTACGTCGAGCGCGCGATCAACTACGAGGTCGAGCGCCAGATCGCGATCATCGAGGGCGGCGGCGCGGTGGTGCAGGAAACGCGGCTGTACGATCCGAACAAGGACGAGACGCGCTCGATGCGCTCCAAGGAAGAGGCCAACGACTACCGCTACTTCCCGGACCCCGACCTGCTGCCGCTCGAAATCGCCGCCGACTTCGTCGAGACCGTGCGCACCACGCTGCCGGAACTGCCGGACGAGAAGAAGCACCGCTTCATGACCCACTACGGCCTGTCCGCCTACGACGCCGGCGTGCTCACCGCCTCGCGCGAGATGGGCGACTATTACGAACAGGTGGTGAAGGTCTGCGGCGGCCACGCCAAGCTTGCCGCCAACTGGACGATGGTGGAACTGTCCGCCGTGCTCAACCGCGACAACCTCGACATCGCCGACAGTCCCGTCAGCGCCGACATGCTCGGCCAGATGCTGGCGCGCATCCACGACAACACCATCTCCGGCAAGATCGCGAAAGACGTGTTCGAGGCGATGTGCAACGGCGAGGGCACGGCCGACGAGATCATCGAGAAGAAGGGTCTGAAGCAGATCACCGATACGGGCGCGATCGAGAAGATCATCGACGAGGTCATGGCCGCCAACCCCGGCCAGCTCGCCGACTACCGCGCCGGCAAGGAAAAGCTGTTCGGCTTCTTCGTCGGTCAGGTGATGAAGGCGACCGGCGGCAAGGCGAATCCTGGGCAGCTCAACGATCTGCTGAAGAAGAAACTCGCCGGCTGACGTAGGCCGGATGCAGTGAAGCGGAATCCGGGAACGGCGCATCCCCGGATTCCGGCCTTTGGCCTGCATCCAGGCTACGCATCCATACGCAGCAAGCGTCCCACCCCATGACCGAAAACGACACCCTGCACCGCTTCCTGCTCGAACGCACCAACGTGCGCGGCGAGTGGGTGCATCTCGACGCGACCTGGCAGGCACTGCTGGAACGCGCCGACTATCCGCCGCCGGTACGGCGGCTGCTCGGCGAGGCGCTGGCGGCGGTGGCGCTGTTGTCGGCGACGATCAAGTTCGACGGCTCGCTGATTCTTCAGGTGCAGGGTGACGGCCCGTTGCATCTGCTGGTGGTGCAGGCCACCGGCCGGCGTACGTTGCGCGGTCTTGCACGCTGGAACCGCGAGGTGCCGGAAGGCGTGTTGCGCGACGCCTTCGGCGACGGACGCATGGTCATCACCATCGACGCCGGTCAGGGTCGCGAGCGTTATCAGGGTATCGTCGAACTCATCGGCGACAATCTCGCGCAGGCCATCGACGGCTATTTCTCGCAATCCGAACAACTGCCGACGCGCCTGTGGCTCGCCGCCGATGCCGAACAGGCGGCCGGCCTGCTGTTGCAGGCGATGCCGGGCGGCGACGCCGATCCGGACGCCTGGAACCGCGCCGTCGTGCTGGCCGACACCGTGCAGGCGAAGGAACTGCTGCAACTGCCGGCCGAGACGGTCCTGCACCGTCTCTACCACGAGGAAGACGTGCGCCTGCTGGAAGGTGCGCCGATGAGCTTCCGCTGCGGCTGCTCGCGCGAACGCGTGGCGGAGATGCTGCGCAGCCTGGGCGAGGACGAGGTGCAACAGGTATTGGTGCAGGAAGGCCAAGTGGAGGTGCACTGCGAATTCTGCAATGCACGCTACGTCTTCGACGCCGTGGACGCCCAGCAACTGTTTGCCGCCGCGCCGCATGCGCCGACGGCGCGGCGTACGCGGCATTGAGCTGGTGTCCTGATCTCCGATTCAGGACACCAGGTCGAAGTCAGCCGCCCGTTCCGCACACGGGACAGGCCGGGTCCTTCTTGAGTTTCAGACTGCGCCATTCCATCAGGTGCGCGTCCCACAGCAGCAGCCGGCCGGCGAGCGTGCGGCCGAGGTTCAGCAATACCTTGAGCGTTTCCACCGCCTGCACGCAGCCGATCACGCCCGGCACCGGTGCCAGCACGCCGCTCTCGGCACAGCGTTCGCCGAGTTCGTTTTCGTCCTTGTACAGACAGCGGTAGCAGGGTTGGTCGGGAAGATGGCCCATGAACACCGCGACCTGTCCCTCCATGCGGATCGCGGCGCCCGAGACCAGCGGCGTGGCGGCGCGCACGCAGGCCTCGTTGAGCGCGAAGCGGATGCCGAAGTTGTCGGTGCAGTCGACCACGCAGTCGGCGAGCCGCACCTGCTCCAGCAGTTCCTCGTCCGTGAGTTGGCGCGCGATGGTGTCGATGCGCGGCTCGGGATTGATCGCCATGAGACGATCACGCGCGGACTCGACCTTGGGTCGGCCGACGTCGGCGGTCGCATGCACGATCTGGCGTTGCAGATTCGAGAGATCGACCTGATCGTGATCGCACAGCACCAGATGCCCGACGCCGGCGGCGGCCAGATAGGTGGCGACCGGCGAGCCGAGTCCGCCCAGACCGATGATCAGCACGCGCGAGGCGAGCAGCCGTTCCTGGCCCGCGACGTCCACGCCAGTGACGTGGATCTGGCGGCTGTAGCGCAGCAGTCGTTCGTCGGTCAGTTCGTTCATGGCGACAGACTAAGCCGCGATCATTGCCGCGACAACCGTTCTCATGCCGTTCCGGCCATCTCGATGGTCAGGGCGACACGCCCGAACCAGGCCTGTCTGCCTTCCATCGTGATCTTCAAGGTGGGTGCGTCGCCTGCATCCACACCACAATCGCCGAGCGTGGCGACCAGCGCGCCCGCCGCGAGCGCGGAACGGATCGTCTCGAAGGTCGCCGTCGTCGGGTTCATATCGTCGTGGTAGATCGTCTTCGTGCGATCGAACACGAAGCCGGTCGGAAAGCCGCGCACCGTCGAGCGCGGAAGCACGAAGCGGATCGGCCGTCGGCTGACCGCGACCAGCAGCAGCGCATCGGTCGCGGTCATGCGCTCGCAGACGAGCAGGGCCGGGCCGGTCTCCGGCAGGTGTTGCAGTCCTTCGGCGCGCAACCGGTAAAGGCCGTGGATCGACAGCCACACCACGAAGCGCACCAGGAATTCCGGCACCAGGCCGTAGATGAACGCGGCCACCGCGGCGTTGCACAGGGCGGCGGTCGCGAACAGCGCCGGGATCGACAGGCCGCGCGACAGCAACAGCGCGGCCGCCAATGCGCCCACCACCATGAACAGGGCATTGAGGATGTTGTTGGCGGCGATGATGCGTGCGCGGTGTTCGTCCGCACTGCGTTGCTGCACCAGCGCGTACAGGGGCACGATGAAAAAGCCGCCGAAGATGCCGATCAACACGAGGTCGGCGAGGATGCGCCAGCTGCCGGGCTGCGCGAGCAGCGCGAGCGCGCCGAGCGCCTCGCCGTCGGGTACTGCGGGCGAGGCGAAGGCGAGATCGAGTCCGAACAGCGTGAGACCGATCGAACCCAGCGGCACGATGCCGAGTTCGACGCGTCCGCCCGACAGACGTTCGCACAGCAACGAGCCGGCGCCGATGCCGAAGGTGAACACGCCGAGCAGCAGCGTCACGGCCGTTTCGCCGCCGCCGAGCACGTTCTTGGTGTAGGCCGGAAATTGCGCCAGCAGCAGCGCGCCGTAGAGCCAGAACCAGGAGATGCCGAGGATGGACAGGAACACGCTGCGCTGCTCGCGCGCGAAGCGGAAGTTCTGCCAGGTGGCGGAGAACGGATTGGGATCGATCCGAAGTGTCGGCGCGGGCGCCGGCGCGACAGGAATGCCGCGGCTGGCGACGTAGCCTGCCACGGCGATGACGAGGCCGGCGAGCGTGATGAAGATGGTCGCGCCGCCCGTGCCGGCCAAAAGCCCGCCGCCCAGTGTGCCGAGCAGGATGGCGACGAAGGTACCGGCCTCGATCAGCGCATTGCCGCCGACCAGTTCGCTGTCCTTCAGGTGCTGCGGCAGGATCGCGTACTTCACCGGCCCGAACAGCGTCGATTGCAGACCGAGCAGGAACAGCGCGACCAGCAGCACCGACAGCTCGTGCAGAAGGAAGCCGACGCCTGCGATCAGCACGATGCCGATTTCGAGCAACTTGGCGATGCGCGCCAGGCGCGCCTTGTCGAACTTGTCGGCGAGCTGGCCGGCGGTGGCGGAGAACAGGAAGAACGGCAGGATGAAAATGCCCGCCGCGAGATTCGCCAGCACCTCCGGTTTGAGCGTCGTCCAGCCCGCGGCCTGGAAGGTGAGCAGCACCACCAGCGCATTCTTGATCACGTTGTCGTTGAACGCGCCGAGGAACTGGGTGACGAACAGCGGCAGGAAGCGGCGGCTGCGCAGCAGATGCGTTTGCTCGCTCATCGTGCCGTCTCCGCCATCTGCCCGAGCTTCACGTAATCGACCTTGCCGGTGCCGAGCAGCGGCAGCGCATCGAGCGCCACGAGCCTGCGCGGCACGGCGAGTTCGGGCACGCCGAGTTCGCGCGCCTTCCGTTGCAACGTCTCGCGCGTGAGCGTGGGATCGGTGGTGAACAACACCAGGGCCTCGCCCTTCTGCACATCGGGCTGACTGGATGCGGCGTGCGAGCGCTCGGGCGAGGCGGCGGCGGCGAGTTTCTCGACCGCTTCCAGACTCACCATCTCGCCGGCCACCTTGGCGAAGCGCTTGACGCGTCCGACGATACGGACGAAACCGTCCTCGTCCAGCTCGACGACGTCGCCGGTCTCGTACCAGCCGTCGCCCGCCGCCGACGTCGGCGTCTCGAGCACACCGGGTGCGTCGGGACGCAGATAGCCGGCCATCAGGTTGGGGCCGCGCACGTGCAGCAGTCCGCCGTGTTCGATGCCGGGCACGGGCAGCAGGCGATGTTCGATGCCGGGCAGGAACTGGCCCACGCTGCCGCTGCGACAGGCCATCGGCGTGTTGACCGCAAGCACCGGCGCGGTCTCGGTCGCGCCGTAACCCTCGAAGATGCGCTGACCGAATTTCTCGAACCAGAGCTGGCGCACCGGCTCGGCAAGTTTTTCCGCACCGGCGATCACGTAGCGCAGGCGGAAGAAGTCGTAGGGATGGGCGAACTTGCCGTAATTGGCGAGGAAGCTGCTGGTGCCGAACAGCACCGTGCAGCCGCGGTCGTAGGCGAGTTCGGGGATGATGCGGTAGTGCAGCGGCGACGGATAGAGAAAGATGGACGCCCCGTTCAGCACCGGCAGCAACGCGCCGGCGGTGAGGCCGAAGGAATGGAAGATCGGCAGCGCGTTCAGCACCTTGTCGTTGGGCGAGAAGTCGATCACCGCGCGCACCTGTGCGATGTTGGCGAGCAGCGCGCGATGCGGCAGCACGACGCCCTTGGGTTTGCCTTCCGACCCTGAGGTGAACAGCACGACGGCGGCGTCTTCGGGCGAGGCCGGCAGTTCGAAGCTGCGCGGGAACCACAGTGCCCAGCCCAGCAGCCACAGCCTGTCGGCGAGCGTCACGGTCTCGCGCAGGTCTTCGAGATAGATGAAACGGACGCCCTGCAGCGCCGCCAGTCTGTCTTCGAGCTTGGCCTGCGCGACGAAGGCGCGCGAGGTCACGACGACGCGGAGAGTGGCGGCCGTGCAGGCCGCCTGCATGCCGTCGCTGCCGGCGGTGTAGTTGAGCATTGCCGGCACGCGCCGACGTGCCGACAGGCCGAACACCAGTCCGAGCGTCGGCGCGAGATTGGGCAGCAACAGACCGATGCGCTCGTCCGGCCCGACCTCCGGCGCCGCGCGTTCGACCAGACGCGCGAGCATCAGCGTCATCCTGAGCAGATCCTGATAGCTGTACTCGATCTGCTTCATGTCCTCGACCAGCCGATGGCCACGGCCGTGGATCTCGATCGCATCGCACAGTGCCGAGTACAGCGTCTGCTGCGGGCGCGAGGCGAACAGCATGTCCTGCATGATGCGCCGCATCGCCTCGCCGGCCTTCTGGCGGCGCAGCTTCGGCGTCGGCGCCTGCGGCATCGGGATGGCGGTCGGCGGCAGGATGCTGATCGTGATGTTCGGGAACCAGCGCCGCGGCGCCCTGCCGGAGACGCGCGCGAACATGCTGCGTGCCGTGCCATCCAGGCGCACCGGCACGATGGTCGCGCCGGTCCTGGCGGCGACGAAGGCCGGACCGTCGTAGACCTTCATCAGGCTGCCTGTGACGGTGATGCGGCCCTCGGGGAAGATCATCACCGGCCGTCCGCTCTCGATCAGCCGGATCACCTGCTTCATCGCCATCGGGCTGGTCGGGTCGACGGCGAGATAATCCACCTGCGACAGAATGAGGCGGAAATACCAGCTGCGCGCGACGTAGGAATGCACGACGAAGACCGGATTCACCGGCAGGAACAGCCCGAGCAGCAGGCCGTCGAGAAAGGACTCGTGATTGGCGACGATCAGCAGACGCGAGGCCGAAAACACCGAGGCGTCACCCGTCACGCGCACGCCGAAAAACAGGATGGCGAGGCGACGCAGGACCAGACGCAGCAGATTCTTCATGCATGATCTCCCTTTCCGGCGGTTGGACCCGCCGCTTGTTGTTGTGTCGAAATAACGAAAAATATCGATATGTTTGAGTGAAGAAATCAGGTCGATTTGCGGATGTGCTCGGTGACGTTGGCGAACACGGCCAGCAGCCAGTTGCGGTCGATCCAGTACCAGACCTCCTTGCCGATCTTCTCCGAACCGAGCACCCCGGCCTCGCGCAGGATCTTGAGATGATGCGAAACCGTGGAGCGCGCGAGCGTCGAGGCATCCGCGATCTGGCCGACGTTGAGGCGTTCGCCCGGCTCGAACAACAGCAGGATGCGCTGGCGGTGTTCATCGCCGAGCGCGGTGAACACCTTCGACATGGCCTGCCACTGGGCCGGGATGACGTGCCGGTAGTTCTTTTTCATGTCGATGAACTTAGTTATGTTGTTGCGTGTTGTCAAGCGGAACGTGGTCTGGGCGTGCGTGGCTTTTGTTACAGACCGTCGCGCTGTCGGTTTCTAGAGTGGGATCGCCGAGGGTATTCGGCGTCGGGTCGGCGGCGTTCGCCGTTCTCGCGCATGGCCGGGTCTCGGGCACATTTCTCAATCTTCCGACGCGAGGTGAAATCATGAAACGCATCCTGCTTTCTCTTTGTCTGTCCCTGCCGCTGGGCCTGACGGCCCTTTCCGCAGGTGCCGCCGCCAACGACCTGCCGAAACTCGACAGGGTCCGCACCGCCGTGCTCATCACCGATCCGCAGAACGACTTCCTGCGCGAGGACGGCAAGCTCTACGGCCTGCTGGCCGACAACCTGAAGCAACTGAACACCATCGACAACATCGAACGGCTGATGAAGACCGCAAAGAAGAGCGGCGTCACGCTGGCCGTCGATCCGCTGGTGTACACGGCGCTCGACGGCAACTGGATCCATGCCGGCGCCCTGCAACGCCAACTGCTCGACATGAAGGCCCTGCATCGCACCAGCCTCGGCGACCCGAAGGGTTTCGAGGGCTCCGGCGCCGATTTCTACGATCGCTACAAGCCGTACATTCATGACGGCAAGACCGTGGTCGTCGCGCCGCACAAGATGTACGGCCCGGAGAGCAACGACCTGATCTATCAGTTGCGCAGCCGCGGCATCGACACCGTGGTGCTGGGCGGCATGGTCGCCAACCTGTGTGTCGACTCGCACATGCGCGCGCTGATGGAAAACGGCTTCAAGGTCTATGTGGTCAAGGACGCGGTCGCCGCGCCCGGTGCCGACGCCTACAAGGCCGCGCTGGTGAACTATGACATGATCGCCAACGGCGTCTGGACCACCGACCAGGCGGTCAAGGCCCTGGGTCGCTGAGCCGGGCCGATTGGCATTGCGACGCTGCCCCGGCTCGGCCGGGGCAGCGTGCCGTCGTTCCATGCCGACACGCGCAGGGAATCATTGTCCCGGCCGCATGGTCACAGCACGATAGCCGCGACGACTCACTCAACCATCAACGTGGAGACCGACATGCAGGCACGACACGCCCTTTCCCGCTGTGTTGCAGGGATGCTTCTGATCGGTGCCGCCGGCATTGCCGCCGCGGAATTCCCGATGCAGGCGCAGGAGGTGGCGCCGGGCATCCATGCCGTGGTGACGCCGGTGCGCGATTTCCCGACCCCGGAAAATCGCGGCTGGAATTCGAACACGGTCTTCGTGGTGACGAACGCGGGCGTGCTCCAGTTCGACACCGGTTCCTCGCGGGCGATCGGTGCCGGATTGCGCGAGGTGGTGGCGGGCGTGACCGACCGGCCCGTGCGCTGGGTGGTCAATTCGCATGCGCACGGCGACCACTGGCTCGGCAACGGTGCCTTTGCGGGCGAGGGCGTGGACTTCATCGCCACCCAGGTCGTGCGCGACATCATCGCCAACGACGGTGCCGAGTGGGTGCGGCGCTTCGCGAACCTGACCGACGGCGCGACCGGCGAATCGGCCGTCGTCGTGCCGAACGTGGTCGTCGGCGAGCACGAGCGTCGCGACCTCGGGGGCGTGGCGGTGGAATTCATCGGCGTCGGCCGCAGTCATTCGCCGGGCGACATGGTCGCCTGGCTGCCCGAATCGCGCGTGCTGTTGGCCGCCGACGTGGTGTACTCGGATCGTCTGCCGGCGGTGTTCGACGCCGACATCCGGCACTGGATCGAAACCCTGAACCGGCTGGAGGCGCTGGAACCGCTCGTGGTGGTGCCGGGCCACGGCGAGGTATCCGACGTCGCCAGCATCCGCCTGACGCGCGAATTCCTCGAACGGCTGTGGGGCGTCGTGGAAGAAGGGCAGGCCGACGGCAAGACCGATTTCGAAATTCTGCCGGAGGTGCGCGAACGTCTGGCCGACTTCCGTGAGCGTTACCCGGACTTCGACCGGAACATCGGCGCCGCCGTCTCGCACGCCTATCTGCAGGTGGAACGCGCGGCCTTCGGTGGCTGAGAACGCGGGTCAGAGATACTGCCGCCAGTGCCGCGGCCGGCCGTCGCGGCAGCCGTGGCGCTGGTTGCGGTAGTTCTGGATGAAGATGCTCTTGGCGTTGTGGCCGACGTCGGCCGGCTGAATGCCGAGATTTGCGCGCAGCGTCTCTTCGGCGTAACGGTAGAAGGCGCGGCGCAGCTTGGCGATCAGGCTGTTGTCCAGATGCAGACCCAGCTCCTCCAGCGCTGCTTCGAGCTCATGGAACACCAACTGCCGCACGTCGTAGGTCACGAGCAGACGGTGGCGATCCAGCAGCCGCACTGCCCGTATCGGCTCGATGTCGGCCAGCAGCAGCAACGCCGCCTGGGCCGGTTCGGGTTCCACGCAGGGGCCGCGGAAGGCCACTTCACGATGTCGCAGGTAGTCGATGCCGTCCATAGGCGCAAAGCCTAGACCTGCGGGGGAAATAATCAACAGCCAGCGCCTAATATTTGGCTTGGCTTATGATGTCGCGGGGTCTGCGGGCCCGGATTGCCGGCCGAGCGTGACGCGCTCGTGACCGCTCAGGTCGCGCAGGCTCGCCACCGCCGTCAGTCCCGCGGCCTCGAACAATTCGCGCACTGCCGTCGCCTGTTCCCAGCCATGTTCCACCAGCAGCCAGCCGCCGGGGTGTAGATGGTTGCCCGCACCGGTCGCAATCTCGCGGATCGCATCCAGTCCGTCGGGGCCCGACGCCAGGGCGTCCCGCGGTTCGAAGCGCAGATCGCCCTGCCGCAGATGCGGATCGTCGTCGGCGATGTAGGGCGGATTGGATACGATGAGATGGAAGCGTCGGCCCGCCAGCGGTTCGAACCAGCGGCCGGCGATCGCCTCGACGTTCGTAATGCCGTGGCGCTCGGCGTTGCG
>JAQVJI010000040.1 GCA_028695255.1 Chromatiales bacterium
GTCGAGCAGCAGCACGCGCGGCGTGTTCATGAGCAGACGCACCAGCGCGAGACGCGCGCGCTCGCCGCTCGACAGGCGTTCCACGCTCCACTCGCGTACCCCGGCATCGAAACCCAGGCGTTGCAGCCACGCGTCGCCACCCTCCGGCAGGTGTTCGCCGACCGTATCGGCCCACCACGCGGAATCGGCGGGCAGATAGCCGACCTGCCGGCGCCATTGCGTCGGCGGCATGCGCTCGCGCACCACGCCTTGCAGGCAGACGCTGCCCTCGCGCGGATCGAGATCGGCCAGTGCGCGCAGCAGTTGCGACTTGCCGGCACCGGAAGGACCGGCGAGCGTCACGCACTCGCCGGCGTCCATCGCAAGCGACAGGGGACCGAGCATGGCACCGCGCAGGTCGCGGGCCTCGAACAGGTGCGTGGACTCGGTGGGTGGGGTGGTCATTGGTCAGGATCTGGTTCGAACCGCCAAGAACGCCATGCGCGCCAAGAGAATGGGACAGGTGGGAGCGGCTCCGCCGCGATGGGCCGGGTGCCGACCCCGATCGCGGCGGAGCCGTTCCTACCCGACAGCGTGTCGATCGGCACCGAATGTCAGGTAGCGCTGGTGCGCAACCTGACCTGCGACATCCTTGGCGGCGCACAAAAAATCGGGCGCCGAAGCGCCCGTAAACATAACACCGAAGGGGGGTGTTACCACAGTGCAGGGAACTTCCCTGTCCCCTGAGACGAAACTTACTTGTTGGTGAACTCGGGGTAGGCCTCCAGACCGCATTCGCCGATGTCGACGCCCTCGTACTCTTCTTCCTGCGAGACGCGGATGCCCATCACCATCTTGATGATGGCCCAGACGATGAGGCTGGCGACGAAGACGAAGACCAGGATCGACAGCAGACCGACGATCTGACCCGTGAAGGTAGCGTCCTCGTTCGACAGCAGCACCGCCAGCAGACCCCACATGCCGACCACGCCGTGCACCGAGATGGCACCGACCGGATCGTCGATCTTGAGCTTGTCGAGCGTGACGATGGAGAACACCACCAGCACGCCGCCGATCGCACCGACGATGGTGGCGAGCAGCGGAGTCGGCGTCAGCGGCTCGGCGGTGATGGCGACGAGACCTGCCAGTGCGCCGTTCAGGCCCATCGTGAGATCCGCCTTGCCGAACATCAGGCGCGCGGTGATGAAGGCCGCGACCACGCCACCGGCGGCTGCGAGGTTGGTATTGACGAATACCATCGCCACCGCATTCGCTTCACCGACGTCGGACACCTTCAATTCCGAGCCGCCGTTGAAACCGAACCAGCCCAGCCACAGGATGAAGGTACCGAGCGTGGCGAGCGGCAGGTTTGCGCCGGGGAACGCGTGCACCTCGCCGTTCGGGCCGTACTTGCCCTTGCGCGGCCCGAGCAGCAGCACGCCGGCCAGCGCAGCGGTCGCACCGCACAGGTGCACGACGCCGGAGCCCGCGAAGTCGAGGAAGCCCATCTGGTCGAGGAAACCGCCGCCCCACTTCCAGTAACCCTGGATCGGGTAGATGAAGCCGGTCATGACGACCGAGAACAGCAGGAACGCCCACAGCTTCATGCGCTCGGCAACCGCGCCCGAGACGATGGACATGGCGGTGGCGACGAACACGACCTGGAAGAAGAAGTCGGACATGCCGGAGTAATACGGCGCGTCTTCGCCTCCCGCCAGCACGGCTTCGACGCTGTTGTCGGCGCCGAGCAGGAACGAGATCGACGGAATGACCGAACTCACGCCTTCGCCGTACATGATGTTGTAGCCGACCAGCATGTACATGATGCTGGCGATGGCATACAGCGCGATGTTCTTGGTCAGGATCTCGGCCGTGTTCTTGGCCCGCACCAGACCGGCTTCCAGCATCGCGAAGCCGGCGGCCATCCACATCACCAGCGCGCCGGAGATGAGGAAGTAGAAGGTGTCGAGGGCATAGGCGAGTTCCACCGCCTTGTTCATCGCCGCGGTCGCCATGTCCGCCTCTTGGGCGAGCACCGCGCCGCTGGCACCGAACAGGCCGAGCAGCAGGAGTGCAGTCACAGGAATCAAACGTTTCATGATGGGCTCCTTGAGGATCACAGGGCTTCCGGACCGGTCTCGCCGGTGCGGATGCGGATGGCCTGTTCGAGCGGGAAGACGAAGATCTTGCCGTCGCCGATCTTGCCGGTATTCGCGGATTTGGTGATCGCCTCGATCACCTGGTCCACCAGACCGTCGTCGATGGCGACGTCGAGCTTCACCTTGGGCAGAAAGTCCACCACGTATTCAGCGCCGCGGTAGAGTTCCGTGTGGCCCTTCTGCCGTCCGAAGCCCTTGACCTCCGTGACGGTGATGCCCTGCACGCCGATTTCGGACAGGGCCTCACGCACGTCGTCGAGCTTGAACGGTTTGATAATGGCGGTAACGAGTTTCATCGTTTCGTTCTCCTCGCGGACCGGCCCGCGCGGGCCGGTCCGTCGACTGGATTGGGTGCTTGAATGCGGCTCCTCAGAAGGTCTTCGTCCAGGACACGGACACGCGCGGATCGTCGTCGCCGTCGATGTCGTTCTTGTCCGCCGTCAGCGCGAAATCGCCGAAATCGGTGCTCTTGCCGAGGCTGATCTGGAAGTGGCTGTAGTCTTCGAGCGAGTCGTCGTCGAAGGCGGTGTGGCCAATGGTGCCGCCGAGCGTCAGGCCGGCCGGGATGTCGGTGCTGGCGCCGATGTAGTAGTAGACGGCGCTCTCGACCGCCTCCACCGCATCCTGCGCGTTGCTGGTGTAGGCCACGCCGCCGCTCAGGAACTTCCAGGTCAGGTTGGCGTAGATCTCGCCGAAGTCGGAATCGTCGAAGGTCGGATAGGCGTAGTAGATGTAGCCGACGTCGACGCCGAGATCGCCGAACTCCTTGCCGAAGCCGAAGTAGCCGTCGAGCTCGTAACCGGAATCGCCGAACTTGACGTTGGAGGTCCAGGCACCGGCATAGAAGCCGGAATCGTGCGAATAGTCGATGCCGCCCTGGATCGCGGCGCCGTCCTCGGTCTGGGTCAGGCCGCGCCACAGGTAGTTGCTGGTCGCGCCGATGTTGAATTCCACTTCGGCCATCGCGGTGCCGCTGGCGAGCAGGGCGGCGGCAATGGCGGAGGACAGGGCGGCCTTCTTGAACAGCTTGGTCATGGGTGTATCTCCTCAGGGTCGGAAGTCGTTCGAGATGAACAGTTGGTTACGTCTCGGTAGACCTCATTGCATCCGCCATGCCAAAACGATGTGACGAAAAAACAACGACTTGAATGAGGCCCAGGATCGGTTTCATGCCCCTGATCCGCGCCGTCCTGGTGCATGCACCATTTAGGTGCACCAGTGAGGTGCACCATCGCCGATCTGGCGCGGGTAAGATGGGCGCCCGACAATTACACCCACGCATACGACGGAGCCTCCCGATGATCGAACCCCGCCACCTGGACGAACTCGCGCGCAAGCTCACGGCCATGATGCCGGCCTCGGTGCAGCACCTGCACGCCGATATCGAGCGCAACCTCAAGGCCGGTCTGGCCGGTACGTTTCAACGCATGGAACTGGTGACGCGGGAGGAATACGAGGTGCAGGCTGCGCTGCTCGCGCGCAGCCGCGAGAAGATCGATGCCCTGGAAGCGCGCGTGAAGGCGTTGGAGGCGAAGGTGTTGGGGATTGGCGGCGAGGCGTGAGAAAGCCGGGCGTCAGGTTGCGCTTACGCGCAATCTGACCTATGTCGTGCTTGGGAGCGACTGCCCGCGGGTTACATCTCTTCCAGCAGCAGCGAGCTGCCGCGCATCGCGCGCGGTTGCGGCAGACCCATGAGTTGCAGCACGGTCGGCGCGATGGCGCTCAGGCCGCCGCCGGTGGTGAGCCGCCAGGGCGGCTGGTCGATGATCAGGCAGGGCACGGGATAGGTCGTGTGCTGGGTGTGCGGTTCACCGGTGACCGGGTCGACCATCTCGTCGCAGTTGCCGTGATCGGCGGTGAGCACCACGGCAAAACCGTGTTCCATCGCGGCGTCGAGCACGCGTCCGGCCTCGGTGTCCAGCGTCTCGACCGCCTTCACGACTGCCGCCGCTACCGCCGTGTGTCCCACCATGTCGCCGTTGGCGAAATTCACCACCACGAAGCCGTATTCGCCGCTCGCGATCGCCTTGATCACCGCGTCGGCAACCTCGTGCGCACTCATCTCGGGCATGAGGTCGTAGGTCGCGACCTTGGGCGACGGCACCATCACGCGTTCCTCGCCCGGATAGGGCTGCTCGCGTCCGCCGTTGAAGAAGAAGGTGACGTGGGCGTATTTCTCGGTCTCGGCGCAATGGAACTGACGCAGGCCGGCCTGACTCACCACCTCGGCGAGGGTGATGCTCGGGCGTTCGGGCGGGAAGCAGATCGGGCCGGTGAAGCGCGTGTCGTATTCGGTCAGGGAGGCGACGGTGACGGGCGTGAAGTCGCCGCGTTCGAAGCCCTCGAAACCGGGCAGACTCAACGCGGCCGTGAGCTGGCGCGGCCGGTCGTTGCGGAAATTGAAGAACAGCACGCGGTCGCCGGCATGGATCGTCCCGTGCTTGTCGATCACGCGCGGCCTGATGAATTCGTCGCCCTCGTCGGCGGCATAAGCATCCTCGATCGCCTGCCGCGCACTCGGCGCCGCCACGCCCTCGCCGCGCACCACGGCATCGAAGACGAGTTGCGTGCGGTCCCAGCGCTTGTCGCGGTCCATCGCGAAATAACGGCCGCTCACGGTGGCGATGAAGCCGTGCGCCTGCCCGAGTCGCGCCTCGACCTCGGACAGATAATTCAGCGCCGAACGCGGCGGCGTGTCGCGCCCGTCGGTGATCATGTGCAGCGCCGGAACCACGCCCTGACGGCCGCACAGGTCGATGATCGCGTGCAGGTGGCGGGTGTGGCTGTGCACGCCGCCGTCAGAGACCAGCCCGACCAGATGCAGCGGCCGGCCGCTGGCCTTGGCCGCTTGCAGGGTGGCATTGAGTGCGGGGTTGTCGAACAGGCTGCCGTCGGCGATGGCGTCGTCGATGCGCACCAGGTCCTGACGGATGATGGTGCCGGAACCGAGCGTCAGATGACCGACCTCGGAATTGCCCATCTGCCCGTCCGGCAGGCCAACCGCGCGGCCGGAGGCGTCGAGCGTGGTGTGCGGATGATGCGAAAAATACTCGTCCAGCCGCGGCGTGCGGGCGATGTGGACGGCATTGTTGATCTTGCTCGGATTGAGTCCGAAGCCGTCGAGGATGATGAGCACCGTGGGCCGGCGCGGGACCTGGGCGGTCGATGACATGCGGTCGTCTCTGGATGTTGCGGGTGGGCCGATGGCGCCGGCGGCACCATCCATCGCCACGATCGTTGGTGAATTGGGCGATAATTCTACCAGTTCACCGCGCTCGCGTCGTCGCATGTCGACGCCGCGGCGATGCGACATTTTCCACCATCAAGGAGGCAAGACCATGCAGGCAACGAGGGTTGAGGCGATGTCCGGTTGGAACTGGTTCACCGAGGGCTGGCGTGCCTTCAGCAACAGTCCCGGCATGTGGGTGGTGCTGGTCCTGATCTGGTTCATCCTGATGGTGGTGTTGAGCGTGATTCCGCTCATCGGCGGTCTGGCGCTGGCGCTCGTGTCGCCCGGTCTGGTCGGCGGCATGCTCTACGCGGCGCGCGAAAGCCTCGACGGGCGCGAGGTCCAGGTCGAGCATCTGTTCACCGGCCTGCGCGACCCGGCCACGCGCAACCGCCTGTTGCTGCTGGGCGCGATCACGCTCGGATTCAGCGTGTTGATGGCGGTGGTGGCGGCGGTCTTCATCGGCGGATCGATGGCGATGTTCGATCCGATGCAGGCCGGCCAGGCGCCGCGGATCGGTCTCGGCGGCCTGCTCGGATTCCTGTTCGTGCTGGCGTTTTCGCTGCTGCTGGGCATGGCGCTGTTCTTCGCCGTGCCGCTCGTCATGTTCACCGACAGCCGGCCGATGGATGCGCTCAAGGCGAGCTTTTCCGCCAGCATCGCCAACATCCCGGCCCTGCTGGTGTTCGGCCTGGTCTATCTGGTGCTGGCCTTCGTGGCCGCGATACCGATGATGCTCGGCTATCTGGTGCTGCTGCCGGTGACGCTGGCCGCGGCGTATCAGGCCTTTGTCGACATCTTTCCGGACAGCGTGACGGCCGAGGCGCAGGACTGACCGTTTGGTGCAGGATCAGGGCGTCTTGCCGCCCTGGTCGTCGGGAGGATTGTTGCCGGTCGGCGGTTCGCGCTCAAAGGACTCGATCGCGTCGAGTTCGCGTTCCATTTCCTCCGGCGTGAGCGGCCGGTATTCGTCGTAGGGGTTCGTGGCGCCCTGCGGCTCCGGTTCGGTCCGTTCGTCTGCCGGCGCCGTCTCGCTTTCGGCCTCGGCTTCTGCCTCTGCTTCTGCCTCCTCTTCGTCCTGCTTGCCCCGGACCATCATGCGCGACAACATCAGACCCAGTTCGAACAGCACCCACATCGGTACCGCGAGCAAGGTCTGCGAAATCACGTCCGGCGGCGTCAGCACCATGCCGATGATGAAGGCGCCGACGACGACGTACGGACGCTTGCGTGCCAGCGCTTCCGGCGTCGTGATGCCGGCCACCACCAGCAGGATGGTCGCCACCGGCACCTCGAAGGCGACGCCGAAGGCGATGAACAGCATGATGACGAAATCGAGATAGCGCGCGATGTCGGTCATCACCGCCACGCCGGTGGGCGTGGTGCTGGTAAAGAAACCGAACACTAGCGGAAACACGACGTAATAGGCGAAGGCCATGCCGGCATAGAACAGCAGCGTGCTCGACACCAGCAGCGGCAGCGCGAGCCGCTTTTCGTTCCGATACAGACCGGGCGCGACGAAGGCCCATACCTGATACAGAATGAACGGGATCGCCAGCACCACCGCCAACAGCAGCACCAGCTTGAACGGGATCAGGAACGGCGAGGCGACCTCGATGGCGATCATCGAACTGCCTTCCGGCAGATGCTGCGTGAGCGGCCCGGCCAGGAAGGTGTAGATCTCGTTGGCGAACGGGAACAGGCAGAGGAAGATCACCAGCACCGACAGGAACATGCGCAACAAGCGGTCGCGCAGTTCGAACAGGTGCGCGAGCAGCGTGCTTTCCCTGGATTCCCCGCTCACGGAAGGATCGTCACTTTTTTTGCTCATCGTCGTGACCGGGACTGTGCGCGGGGACGTCGTCGGATGCGGAGGCCGGTTCGATCGCTGCGGCGGGCTGATGCGCCACGGCCGGTACCGGCTGATCGGCAGCGGCGCTCTCCACCGCCTTCAGCACCTGGCCGGTTTCCTCGACCTCGCTGCGCACGCTGCTCTCGGCCTCGTGCATCATCTTCTTGAGTTCCTGGATCTGCGACTCCTGCTGCTGGAGCATGCGCTTGAGCTCGTCGGTCTGAAGCTCGCGCTCGATGTCCGAACGCACGCTGGTGACGAAGCGGCGGATCTTGCCCATCCACAGCCCGACCTCGCGCGCCAGTCCCGGCAGGCGCTCGGGGCCGACGACCACGAGCGCCACGATCAGGACGAGGATGATTTCCCAGAAACCGAAGTCGAACATGGCGCAGGAAGGTTACCGATGCCGGCCGGCCTCAGGCCGCCGGGCATCGACGATAAGGGGAAGGGTCAGCCCTGTTTTTCCTTGGGCGTTTCGCTGCTCTCGCGCTTGACCTCGGCGTCGATCACGTTGCCGCCCTCGACGCGCGGCGTTTCCTCCATCGACTCTTCCTTCGCCTTGCCGGCCTCTCCCTCGCCCTCCTTGACCGACTTCTTGAAGTTCTTGATCGCGCTGCCCAAATCGCCACCGATGTTGCGCAGCTTCTTGGTGCCGAACAGCAGCACGACGATCAGCAGGATGATGAGCAACTGCCAGACGCTGATACCACCGATACCCATAGACCTAGTCTCCGTCGGATTGAGGCGGGTCCGAACCCGCCCTTGTAGAGTGAAATAAGGATACAACGGCTATCCGCGCCGTTTCTTCTCCTCGATGCCGGACAGCCCGAAACGGCGCTCCAGTTCGGCCAGCACCTCGGCCGGCCCCAGCCCATGCTGGGCCAGCAGAACCAGGCAGTGAAACCACAGGTCGGTGACTTCGGCCACGATGCGCGCAGGATCGCCGTCCTTCGCCGCCATCACGGTCTCGGTGGCCTCCTCGCCGATCTTCTTCAGCACGGCGTCCGGGCCCTTGGCGTACAGCTTGGCGACGTAGGAGGTCTCGGGATCGGCCTGTTTGCGCTGCTCCAGCACGTCGGCCAGTTGTTGCAGCACGCCGGGCCGGTCGGCTGCTTCGTTCGTGGTCGGCTTATCCATAGATGGACTCCGGGTCGCGCAGCACCGGCTCGACCGCCTCCCAACGGCGGTCCTTCAACTGCCGGTAGAAACAACGGTGGCGCCCGGTGTGGCAGGCGATGCCGCCCTGCTGCTCGACCGTCAGCAACAACGCGTCGCCGTCGCAGTCGAGGCGCAGGTCGAGCACCTTCTGCACGTGGCCGGAGGTCTCGCCCTTGTGCCACAGGCGACCGCGCGAGCGCGACCAGTAGACGGCCTCGCCCAGCTCGACCGTGCGCGCGAGCGATTCGCGGTTCATCCAGGCGAGCATCAATACCTGCCCGCTGCCCGCTTCCTGGGCGATGGCGGCGACCAGGCCGTCGGCGTTCCACTTGATGCTGTCGAGCCAGTCGTCGGACATGGATCACTACTCACGAAAACAGGGGGTGTAGCTTCGATGATCGGCGGTCAAACCGCAAGGCGGTCGCTGGTCCGGCACTCGGGGTAATCGCCTGCCCTCATCCGGCCCTTCGGGCCACCTTCTCCCGGAGGGAGAAGGGAAGGGTGTCGCGGGGCGACCGCTTTATAATCTCACCTCGACACCGCGTTCGGCCATGTACTGCTTGGCGGTGGCGATGCTGTATTCACCGAAATGAAAAATGCTGGCGGCCAGTACCGCATCGGCACGACCGTCGGCCACGCCGTCGACCAGATGTTGCAGGTTGCCGACGCCGCCCGAGGCGATCACGGGCACCACCACCGCGTCGCTGATGGCGCGCGTGAGCCCGAGGTCGAAACCCTGGCGCGTGCCGTCGCGGTCCATGCTGGTGAGCAGGATCTCGCCGGCGCCGAGTTTCGCCATGTACTGCGCCCACTCGATCGCATCCAGCCCGGTCGGCTTGCGCCCGCCGTGGGTGAATATCTCCCAGCGCGGCGGCTCGCCCTCGGCGCTGACGCGCTTGGCGTCGATCGCGACCACGATGCACTGCGAGCCGAAACGCGCCGCGGCCTCGGCCACGAACTCGGGCCGATTGACCGCCGCGGTGTTGATCGAAACCTTGTCCGCGCCCGCGTTCAGCATGCGCCGGATGTCGTCGATGCAGCGGATGCCGCCGCCGACGGTGAGTGGAATGAACACCTGCGCCGCCACCTGTTCCACCACGTGCACCATGGTTTCGCGCTCGTCGGAACTGGCGGTGATGTCGAGGAAACAGAGTTCGTCGGCGCCTTCGGCGTCGTAGCGGCGCGCGATCTCGACCGGATCGCCGGCGTCGCGGATGTCGACGAAGTTGACGCCCTTGACCACGCGGCCGCGGTCGACGTCGAGGCAGGGGATGATGCGTTTGGCAAGCGGCACTGGGGTATCCCGTCTCAGGCGACGCTGGCGTCGGCGAGTTGCTGCGCCTCGGCCAGGTCGACCGTGCCCTCGTACAGCGCGCGTCCGACCACCACACCCTCGATGCCTTCCTCGCGCACCGCGCACAGGCGGCGGATGTCCTCCAGCGTCGTCACGCCACCGGAGGCGATCACCGGGATGTGGACCGACTGCGCGAGCCTGACCGTCGCCTCGACGTTGACGCCCTGCATCATGCCGTCGCGACTGATGTCGGTGTAGATGATCGCGGCCACGCCGTCGGCCTCGAAGTGCTGCGCGAGGTCGACCACGTCGTGGTGCGAGAGCTTGGACCAGCCGTCGATCGCGACCTTGCCGTCGCGCGCATCGAGGCCGACGATGACGTGGCCGGGGAATTCCAGGCACAGGTCGTTGACGAAGTGGGGCGCACTCACCGCCTTGGTGCCGATGATGACGTACTGCACACCCGCCTCGAGATAGGCCAGCGCCGACTCGTCGGTACGGATGCCGCCCCCCACCTGCACCGGCAGGTCGGGGAAGGCGCGTGCGATCGCGCCGACGATTTCGGCGTTCTTCGGCTGACCGGATACGGCGCCGTCGAGATCGACGACGTGCAGGCGTCGCGCACCCGCTTCCACCCAGCGCCCCGCGATCGCCACCGGGTCGTCGGAGAATATGGTCTCGTCGTCCATGCGCCCCTGCCGCAGACGGACGCACTTTCCACCCTTGAGATCGATGGCCGGTATCACCAGCATGCTGCTACCCTCTCGTCGCTCGTGTTGATCGTCAGGTATTGGAAACTTCAGGGTCGGCCGTCCCAGCGCGCAAAATTCCCGAGCAGCGCCAGGCCCGCGGCCGCGCTCTTTTCGGGATGGCACTGCATGGCGAAGATATTGTCCCGCGCCAGTGCGGCGGCGAAGCGCCGTCCATAACCGGTGTCGCCTGCGACGACGCCGGGATCGGCGGGGTCGACGTAATAGCTGTGCACGAAATAGAACCGGCTGTCCTGCGCGATGCCGGTCCACAGCGGGTGCGCGTGCGTCTGATGAACCTCGTTCCAGCCCATGTGGGGAATCTTGAGTCGTTCGCCGCTCGCCGGATCGATCAGGGGATCGCCGAAGAATCGCACCTGACCCGGCACCAGACCGAGGCAGTCGGTGCCGCCGTTTTCCTGACTATAGTCCATGAGCACCTGCATGCCCATGCAGATGCCGAGGAACGGCCGGTCGGTCGCCACCCGCCTGAGCACGCCGACGAGATCGCGGGTAATGAGTTCGTTCATGCAATCGCGCGCCGCACCCTGGCCGGGGAACACCACGCGGTCGGCGGCGAGGATCTGCAGCGGATCGTCGGTCAGCAACACCCGCGCGCCGGCAGGCGCGACGTGCTCGAGCGCCTTGACCACGGAACGCAGATTGCCCATGCCGTAGTCGACGACGGCGAGTGTGCTGCTCATCGCGTATCGCTCATGGAGGCGTCACCTGGAATGACGGACTGGAAGGAATGCGGGCACGCACGGCGGCTCGGGGCTCAGGCATCGGAACACAAGGGTCGGGAAGTTTAAAGGCTGCCCTTGGTGGACGGCACGCTGCCCGCTGCGCGCGGATCGGCCTCGGCGGCCATGCGCAACGCGCGCCCGAAGGCCTTGAACACCGTTTCGGCGACGTGGTGCGCGTTGACGCCGCGCAGGCAATCGATGTGCAGCGTCATCTGCGCATGGTTGACCAGGCCCTGGAAAAACTCGCGCACCAGATCGACGTCGAACCCGCCGATGCGGGCACGCGGATAACTGACGTGGTATTCCAGGCCCGGACGGCCCGAGAAATCGATGACGACGCGCGACAACGCCTCGTCCAGCGGCACGTAGGCATGGCCGTAGCGGCGGATGCCGGCCTTGTCGCCAAGCGCGGCGCAGAGGGCCTGGCCGACGGTGATGCCGACGTCCTCGACCGTGTGGTGATCGTCGATGTGCAGATCGCCCTTGGCCTCGACCTCCAGATCGACCATGCCGTGACGCGCGATCTGGTCGAGCATGTGGTCGAGAAACGGGATGCCGGTGGCCAGTTGCGCGCGTCCCTCGCCGTCGAGGGCGATGCGCACGCGGACCTGGGTTTCCAGCGTATCGCGCCGGACCTCGCCCGTGCGTGGGGCGCCTGCGTGTGGGGTGCCGATGGGTGAGGATGCGGACATGGATGGAAGAACCGGCAGAAAAGGCGATCATACCACAGCGTCCGGCGCTGCCCAGCCCACCACCCAGTCCGCCGGTCGCCCCGCGTATTCGGCTTGTCACGCTCGCGCGCGCGATCTAGTATCTTGCCCGGCAAAGCCCGCGATTCGGGCCGGCGGATCAGGGACAAACATCCACACACTTATGTCGCGCGATCCGCACCAGCCATTCACCCCGGGATCCGTTGCAGACGCAATGAACATCCAACCCCCCGTCGACATCAACGGTCTCAAGCAGGCTTGCAGGAATTGCAGCCTGTACGATCTCTGTCTGCCCCTCGGCATGGCCGAGGACGACCTGGCGCTGCTGGAAAAGATCATCAACCGCCGCCGGCCGATCCAGCGCAACGACCACCTCTACCGCCCCGGCGACCGCATGATATCCATCTTCGCGGTGCGCTCGGGCTCGGTGAAGACCTATACGCTGACCGACGACGGGCAGGAGCAGATCACCGGCTTCCACCTGCCGGGCGAACTGCTCGGACTGGACGCGATCAGCGACGGCATGCACCCGTGCGCCGCGCGCGCGCTGGAAACGACCAGCGTGTGCGAGATCCCGTTCGACCGCCTGGAGGATCTGTCGGCCAGGATCCCCGGCCTGCAGCGCCAGCTGTTTCGCATCATGAGCCGCGAAATCCAGAACGACGAGCTGTTCATGATGCTGCTCGGCAAGAAATCCTCGGAGGAACGTCTGGCGGCCTTCATGCTCAGTCTGTCGGCGCGCTTCAAGCAACGCGGCTTCTCACCGACCGAATTCAATCTCACGATGTCGCGCAACGACATCGCCAATTATCTGGGCCTGGCGGTGGAGACGGTCAGCCGTCTGTTCACGCGCTTCGACAACGCAGGCATCATTTCGGTGCGCCGCAAGCTGATCTCGATCGACGACATGGATGGTCTGCGCCGCGTCGCCGGCCTGCTCCGGACCCCCGGCGAAGACGGCATCCTCGACAATCTGGGCTGATCCGATCCCCGTTCAGCCGAGCGCCTTCAGCCATTCGCGCTGATGCCGCACCGCCATCTGCGCCTGCAAGCGCTCGCGGACCTGCGAACGCACCGCATCGAAAGCCACCGCCCCCGCCTCGTGCACCTTTTCGCAGTACAGGATGTGAAAACCGATCGGCGATTCGACCGGCCCGCTCACCTCGCCCTCCGCCAGCTCGAACAGCACGCCATCGATCTCGGGGTACAGCTTCCCCTTCGGCACCTCGCCGAGCCGGCCGCCTTCGAGCGCCGTCGGACATTCCGAATGCTGGCGGGCCAGCGCCTCGAAGTCCTCGCCGCCATCGATCATCCGCAGCAGCGTCTCGATCCGCTCCAGCGCACGTTCCCGCGTGTTCTCGGGGAAATCGGGATTGACGGTAATCAGAATGTGCCGCGCGCTGCGTAGCGGTGGGCGCGTGAAGCGCTCGGGATGCAGTTGGTAATAAAGCTGGACGTCCGCATCCGACACCTTCGGTGCGCGCGAGCCGACCCGTTCCAGCGTCGCCTCCACCCGCAGTTGGCGGCGCAGCGCGGCCTTCAGCGAACGCAGGCTCACGCCATGGGCGCCCGTCGCCGAGAGAAAACTCTCCTGGTCCGGATAACGCGCCGCGATTTCGCGCACGGCCGCCTCGACCTCGTTGTCGCGCACCACCACGCGCGCCGCCTCGGGCGACGACAGCACGCGCTGTTCGATCCGATATTCGCGCTCCGCCTGCCGGCGCACCTGCGCGGACTCGTCGGCGCTGAGATCGGCCGGACCGCGACCGTACAGATTGAGGGCTGCGCGCAGCAGGGCGTAGGCCATGTCCGAAGTGCCCCCGGGTGTCGTGTTCTGGGTCGCGTCCCGGGCCGTGTTCATGCATCCTCCGTCACGGCATCGGCTTCCAAGGCCTGTTCCGGCACGCACAGCACGCGATCCTGGAACAGCACGTGGTAGCTCTGGCCGCCGTCGTTCCCGCACAGCACCTTGACCACCTGACCGACGCGCCCGACGGGCGCGATCACCTCGCCACCGACCGCCAGCGGCACGCGCGTGCGCACCTTTTCGCGAAACTCGAAGCGCGACGGCGTCCAGGGTTCGTCGCCGCCGATCAGCTCCTCCTCGCGACAGCCGACGATGATGCCCTGATCGAGGAAGTGCACCGAGTAGATGAGTTGGTCCTGCAGGAAGGTGCCGACGTTCTGCACGAAGCCGACGGCACCACGGCGCACCAGCAACTCCCCCGTCGCACGACCGGGCCAGGTGCCGTCGTTGCGTACGTTGCGGATCACCCGCACGGCCTCGCCGAAATCGAATCGCGGCAGCATGGCGGAATCCTCAGTCGCGTTTCACGAAGGCCTGATCCAACGGCACGAAGGTCGTGCGTGGTTCATGCATGCGGAAGACCTTGAACACCTTTTCGGTGAGCGCGTCGGACTGCACGAAGTCCTGATACGCGCGCGCCAGCCGGTCGCGGTACAGAGCGTGGCGCGTCTGCGCATCCTGCGGCTCGGCGTCCTGCGACAGATAGTCGTGGAAGCGTTGCAGGATGTGCAGCCGGTTGACGTGCACCACCGAGGGGTCGTAGGGCACGTCGAAGTAGTCGAGAAAATCCTCGGCACTCACGAGGTCTTCCAACTCGTCGTCCAGGTCGTTCGCATTCATGTTCGAGACTCCTCGCGGGTCGATGATTCAGGCATTGGCGACGATCGGCTGGCCGATCGTCGCGCCGACGACTTCGAGCAACGCACCGGCACCGAGCCGGTCCGCGCTGTCGAGCGCATGCACCTGGCGCAGCATCGCCACGCCCAGTTCGTGACGGCCGAGCCGCAGATTGATGTAACCGGCCGCCTTGAGCGCCAGCAGCAGGAAGCGCACCAGGCCGAGCGACTGCATCGCGCCGCGCCCGAGGTGCAGCGGATCGAGCTCGCTCCAGTCGGCCGGCAGGCCGAGACGACGGGCCGCCAGCATGATCGTGCGATCGGCGACCAGCAGCGCGTCGTCCAGCCGGTGCTGATAGAAATAGAAGCGGTACAGCGCGACCAGCACCGTGAGACGCTCCGGCGCCAGCAGGTAGGCGCGCAGCAACGGGCACTCGGCGCCGCCGTCGCCATAGGCGCGCGAAGCCTGATCCAGCAGCGCCTGCACCTCGCCGCTGATCGGTTCCTCGAAGTACAGTTCGCCGCCGTCGAAATCCAGGAGATCCATTAGCTCACCTGTCTGAGTGGGGTGATGCCCGCGTCGCCGCCCGCGACCTCGTCGCAGACGTCCTGCGCCTCGCAGGTCGGGCAATGTTCGTGGCCGGGCTTGCGCGCGAGCGCCGTCTCCAGCACCTCGATGCGCTCGATCAGGCACGCGATCGCGCGTCCGACCGGATCGGGGATCAGGTGATGATCGAGGTCGATGCCGTAGGGATTGGGGCGGCCCGCCTCGGTGAGCTGCACCACGCGGCCCGGAATGCCGACCACCGTGCGATGCGACGGCACGTCCTTCACCACTACCGAATTGGCGCCGACGCGGGCGTGTTCGGCGATCGTCACCGGACCGAGGATTTTGGCGCCGGCGCCGACCAGCACGCCGTTGCCGAGCGTCGGGTGGCGCTTGCCCTTGCTCCAGCTCGTGCCGCCGAGCGTGACGCCGTGATAGAGCGTCACGTCGTCGCCGATCTCGGCCGTCTCGCCGATCACCACGCCGGCGCCGTGGTCGATGAAGCAGCGACGGCCGATGGTCGCGCCGGGATGGATGTCGATGTTGGTGAACATGCGCGTGAGATGGCCGAGCATGCGCGCGCCGTAGCGCCAGCCGGCGCGCCACAGCCGGTTGGCGATGCGATGCGCCATGATCGCGTGCACGCCCGGATAGGTGGTCAGGACCTCGAACCAGGTGCGTGCCGCCGGATCGCGCTCGAACACGCAGGCGATGTCCTCGCGCCACTGCGCCCGCAGCGTGGACGGCCGTGGGACTGCGCCGTCGACGGGTCGTTCGTCTTTCACGCGCATGCGAGTCGCTCCGGTAATTGGGCATCGACCGACGCCATGCCGATCGGCGTCAGGCTGCGGCCGTACATGTCCAACAATTCCTGCGGCTCCGGCGAGCGCTTGGCGCGCGTGACGAAGCCGCGAATCTGCGGCAGCAGCAGCGCCGCCTGATCGCGCGACAACACGAGGCCGAGTGCCGCGTAGGCCTGGATCACGCCGCGCGTACCCGAGTGCTTGCCGAGTACCAGGCGATGCGTGCGCCCGACCTCGGCCGGGTCGACGCCCTGATAATTGGCGGGGTCCTTGAGCAGGCCGTCGACGTGAATCCCGGCCTCGTGCGTGAATGCGCCCTCGCCGCACAGGCTCTTCTGCCAGGGCAGCGCGCGTCCCGACGCAGACGCCACCTTGCGCGCGAGTTCCGGCAGACCGCGCAGGTCGACCGGCAGCTCGAAGCCGTATAGGCGGCGGAGGCCGAGCGCCACCTCTTCCAGCGCCGCGTTGCCCGCGCGCTCGCCGAGCCCGCTCACCGTGGTGTTGCAATGAGTCGCGCCGCCGAGCGCGGCGGCCAGGGTGTTGGCGGTGGCGAGACCGAAGTCGTCGTGCGCGTGCATCTCGATCTCGATGTCCACGGCAGCGCGCAATCGCGCGATCGCCTCGCGCACGCCGAACGGCTCCATCACGCCGACGGTATCGGCAAAACGGAAGCGTCGCGCACCCGCGCGCTGCGCCGTCTCGGCCACTTGCAGCAGAAAATCGAAATCGGCGCGCGAGGCATCCTCGCCGCCGACGCACACGTCCAGGCCGAGATCACGCGCTGCGGCAACCTCGCGCGCGATGGTGGCGAGCACGTGTTCGCGATCGCGGCCGAGTTTGTGGCGAATCTGCTGGTCGGACACCGGGATCGAAAGATCGACCATGTCCACGCCGAGTCCGATGCAGGCCGCGAGGTCGTCGGCGCGCATGCGGCTCCACACCAGCAGGTGCGCCGACAGACCCGCCGCGGCCACGGCGCGGATGCCCTCGCGCTCCTCCTCGCCCATCGCCGGAATGCCGATCTCCAGTTCCGGCACGCCGAGCGCATCCAGACCGCGCGCGATGTCGATCTTTTCATCGAGACTGAACGCGACGCCGGCGGACTGCTCGCCGTCGCGGAGCGTGGTGTCGTCGATCACGATGCT
>JAQVJI010000041.1 GCA_028695255.1 Chromatiales bacterium
TGGGCAGCGTCTTCACCAGCGCCAGTGCGTTGGTGATCGGGCTGTCGGTCAGGCTGCGGTGTTCGAAGGCGTAGATGCGGCTGCCGTAGGGTTCGAGTCTCTTGCGGTATTGCTCGTTCTCCCACAGGCCCTTGAAACTGCCCTCGGTCGAGGAGGCCGTGCCGTGGATGAACAGCAACGTCGGTTCGGCCGAGGCCGGCAGCCGTTCCGCCTGCGTGAGTGCGAAGCGGTTGCTCGCGCAGTGATACAGGCCGTTGTGGTGTTGCAGTTGCGCATCCTGATAGGTACCCGCCGCCACCAATGCCGTCATGCCGGCCGGGCCGTGGCGGTAGATGCGCAGGGCCTTCAGCATCCAGGCGCCGACGCCCTCGCGCGCCGTGCCCATCGGCGGTCGCAGGCCGGACGGCCGCAGCATGGGGCCGATATGGATGACGCCCTTCTCATCGCCCTCGCCGCGTCCGAGCGCGGGACCGAGATACTGCTCCGCGTCCGCCGCCGCCACCAGCAGACGACTGCCGTCCTGCAACTCCAGTTCCAGCACGTCGTCGGCGTCGAGTTCGAGCTCGGGAATGCCCGTCCCCGCACCGCGCGCGACGCCGTCCAGCGCATACGCCTCCGACGCCCAACCTTCCACCGTCTCCGCATCGACGAGCCTGCCCTCGACATGCAGCGTGACCTTGCCTTCAGTCGTGTTCATCGTCCTGTCCTCCCCTGGTCGCGCCGATCATCGACGGCGCCTGATCGAAATTCCTCGCGCGGCGCTCGCGTCACACGCGCGCCGCCTGCACATGCATCCAGTCGAAATTGCGCGCGCGGCCGAGGCTCACCCAGCCCTCGTCCTCCCAGCAACGCCACCAGGCGTCGTACTCGGGACGCGCGAAGGCCGCGCGGTCGCGGCCCCATGGCAGTTTGTTGCGCGTGGGATCGAAGTCGAAGGCGATGCCCCAGGCGTGCGTCGACAGCGTGCTGCCGCCGCGCTTCTCGCGCAGATTGAAACCGCCGCCGTAGAGATCGAGGCGCAGCGCGTGGATGCGTTCGGCGCCGTAATGCGCCAGCACCGCGCTCAGCACCCGACCCAGGCTGTCGCGCACCCTGGTGTGGCATTGCGTGCGCGTGACGCGGGTGGCCGTGTGCCAGGAAAGATGCAGCGGATAGGGCAGATCGAGCATCGCCAGATGCTGGCCCGGCTCGCCGTAGAAGGCGCGCAGATCCGCCTCGTGCTCCAGCGGCCAGTGATTCGGATTCACCGGCGTGACGATGCGGTCGCGCCAGGGCTCGGGCCGCGCGCCCGTCTGCTGCAGCACCGCCAGTTGCCCGGCCGCGTACTCGGTCTGCGGTCCCCACCAGCCGTCGAGCGCGCCGGGATCGATGCCGGCATCCAGACACAGCGCTTGCAGGCACAACACCGCTCGTCGTTTCCGCGGCCAGCGCCGCCAGTCGTCCTTCGTCGCCGGCGACAACGCTTCGAGCGCGGCGACGATCGCCGCACGCGTGACCGGACCGATGCGCCCGTCGACCGCGCCGACGGCGTGGCCCCTGGCGAGGAGTTGGGTTTGCAGGATGCGGGTGGTGGTGAGGTTCATGATGGGCCTCCCTGGCGGTGGTGCCGACGGGATCGTCGCGGCTACTGCGATGCAATTTGCTCGACCATCGCCCGCACTCGCCTTTGATCGGCACTCAAGTCGTCGGGATTGCAGTCGATCAACCAACGCAGGTGATCGTCGAGCACGCGATTGGCGGCGGGGATGTCGGGGAGTCGTGTCAACGTGACATATAGATTCCAGGCGGCGATGCTGGTATTCGAATGCCTGTCGCCGCGCACACGATGGCTGTCAGCCAAGACCTGCTCCTCAAGGTCGCGCGCGCCGTGCAGGTCACCTTGCGCCGTAAGCGTGCTGGCCAGATTACCCATGCTGATCAACGTATCCTGATGATCCTCGTCTGGTTCACGGCGACGGATGGATACAACCTTTTCCTGAAGGCCTCGCGCACTGGACAGGTCACCTTGTGCCCGAAGCATGCTGGCCAGATTGTTCATGCCGGTCAGCGTGTGCAGGTGGTCTTCACCCAACTTGCGGCGACAAGCATTCACAACCTTTTCGGCAAGGCCTCGCGCGCCGGGCAGGTCGCCTTGCGCCCGAAGCGTGTTGGCCAGATTACCCATGCTGATCAGCGTGTCCTCATGTTCCTCGCCCTGCACGCGCCGACGGACGGCCAGGACCTGTTCCTCAAGAATGCGCGCACCGGATATGTCGCCTTGGTCGAAAAGTGCGCTGGCCAGATTACCCTTGCTGGTGAGCGTACTCAGATCCTCCTCGCCCAGTGTGCTCGCGCGACCACCGACCTCAAGTTGATACCAACGGGCGGAAAACACGTACCGGCCAGCCTCGTATTCGTATCGTCCCAACCATCCGACCAATGCGAGGGTCATATGATCACTGGCGTCCCGGGCCAGCCATTGCGCATGAGGAACGATCGCCTGCAGACGCTCGTGGTTCCGAATGTCGTGTGCCTCGGACATGCGGACGCACAACGTCTCCAGCGCCGCACGCCGCAGCCGTTGTTGACGATCCCGATCCGTGTCGTGGTGTCGCAGGGTTCGTGTGATGAGCGCATGCACGACGATGGCCTTTGGACTGTCCATCGCCTCCGCCAGGGAATGATCCAGCACCTGCCGAATGCCGATCGCGGCGCGGTCCTCGGCCTCGATGGCGTCGAGACCATCGGCGCTCGCGAGACAGGCGGCGATCAGGTCGCGCGGGATCGGCGCGGCGGCGAGTTGGGCGGCGAGACGCAGGACGTCCATGCCTTCGTTGCCGAGCCGGCGGATGCTGGTGAGCAGGGTGATGGCGATGTGCGGGTTATGGTCGTTCGGCAGTTTGGGCGCGAGTTTGACGGCGAGCGCGAGGGCGTCGTGGTCTTGAAGTTCGAGGCGTTGCCGGAAGCCGGCGTAGCCGAGGTCGCGGCAGGCGGCGCGTGCGACGTCGAGGGCGAGTGCGTGGCCGTCGAGGTATTCGAGTATCGCGGCGACGGCGGCCTCCTCGTCCGCCTGCGGCGGGTGGTCGCGGGTGAGCAGTTCGCGCGCGTCCTGCGACGGCAGCACGCCGAGGTCGATCGGCCTGCCGACGCCGTCGAGCCGCTTGTTGCGCGTGGTGACGAGGGTGCGTCCCTGCGATGAAGGTGCGAGCCAGCGTTGCAGTTCCGAGCGGTCGCAGGCCGGCAGGTCGTCGACGATCCAGAGATAGGGTTCGGCGAGGCGGCGAGCGAGTTCGGCGCGCAGTTGCGGATCGGTCTTGTCGCGGATGTCGATGCCGAGCGCTACGGCGAAGGCGGCGAGTTGGGCGCCATACACTGCCTCGCGCCGGCTGGCGAGCGCGTCGGGCGGGACGTCGGGGTTTTCGTCATTGCCTTCGGCGCGCAGCCAGAACACGCCGCCCGGCCATGCCGTGCCGAAGCGCATGGCGTATTCCTCCGCCAGCAGCGACTTGCCGATGCCGCCGCTGCCGCGCAGTTGCGCGAGATCGCTCGCGGCGTGCGGCGCGGGTAGGCCGGAAACGATGGCGCACTGGCCGGCGGTCAGTGCCGAATGGATGTTCCAGAGATCGGCGACGCGGCCGACGAAGCGGTTCGATCCGAGGCCCTGCATGCCGTGCCAGGGTGGTTTGGTCAGTTGGCGCAGCGCGCCGAGCGTGCCTTGCACGGGTCGGACCGCCGCGGCGATGCGGCGCGCGAGTCCGGCTGGATCGTCATTCGCCGCGAAGTGCTGGCGATCGCGTAACGGCAGCGGGTGGACGTGGTCGGCGCCGGCCTCGGGATTGACGATCAGGATGCGCCGCGCGGGATCGGGATCGGCGCCGGCGGCGATCAGCGCGGCGGTGAGTTCCCACTGACAGGCGCGCGATTTCGGATAGTCGAGGGAATACCAGGCGAGGAGCGCGCGGGAGTGTGCGAGACCGTCCTCGATGCGTTGCTGGATGGAGGCGGCATCCTCGATCTCCTCGCGGTCGATCCAGACCTTCAGGCCCTCGTCGCGCAGGGCGTCCACGAGCGCGCCCACCTGCTTGGCGTCCTTGCGTCGGTAGCTGACGAAGAGGTCGTTCATCCCGGCTCCGAAACCCTGGGTCCCGGAGAGGATATTAGCAGGCGATCACCGATTCCGCGTTGTGCGGCGCGAGCCGATCGGGGGTTGCGCTGCGAAGCCGTGTGACGGATAGCGCGGCTCCGGCCGAAGCGTGAGGTGGCGCTCGTTGGCGGCGTCAATCGGCAGGCAAGTGTTCGGCGACGACCTTGGCGTACCGCTCGAAGTCGTCGATGTTCACGGTGGCGATCGCGTGCACGATGCGCCAGTCGATGGCCTCGTAGTTGTGAACGGCGATGTTGCGAAACCCGACGGCCTTCTTCATGCGGATCGCGAGGTCGGCGGAGATGATGCCCCTGGTGGCCAACAGGTCGAAGGTCTGCCCCATGGTTGCCGGGGCCGGACTCTCGGTTCCCGCGATGAGATGCGTCCCGATGTCCACGCCGAGTTGCACGGCACGGGTCAGATTGATGGCGACGATGTCCTGGAGGTCGGGGTCCTGGGCCAGCGACTCGGCCGTCGCTGGGCACTTTTCACGCACCCGCGCGAGACAGCGCCGCAAGGACTCGAGCTTGGCCTCGACTACCGACCGATCCATGCCCGCCTCCTCTCGGCGAGTATGCGCCGGTAGTAGGGCATGAAGTCGGCCTCGTCGAGCAGATGACGGGTGACGAGCCGGGCATAGCCCTCGTCGCTGCCGCACAGGCGCAGACCGTGCGCGAGTATCTGTCCAAGCAGCGGTTCGCCGACCGTGTTGAGGTCGACGAGGTCTACCGGCCGGCCGGTCGCTACGGCCAGTTCGCCCATCAGGGTCATCTTCGCCTCGGCGGACAGTGGATGGTCGGCCGCCACCGCCAGATCGAGATCGCTGTCCGGACCCGCGAGATCGCCGGCCAGGGAACCGAACAGGATGGCCAGACGAATCTCCGGATGTTCGGCGAGGACGTTCAGGATGGGTTGGTGACGGGATGACGGCATGGCTGCGCGGCAGGTCGGTTCCACGATGCCACCGAGTGTATCACCACGGGCGTGGTGACCATGACGCAGGGATTCCGGTGGGAGCGGCTCTGCCGCGACGATGGCTAAGTGCCAATGCCGATCGCGGCAGAGCCGCTCCCACGGATCAGCGCGGCAGGTCGCTCGTGCCCATCAGCCATTCGTCGACGGCGCGCGCGCACTGGCGGCCTTCGCGGATGGCCCATACGACCAGCGACTGGCCGCGGCGCATGTCGCCGGCGGCAAACACGCCGTCGAGGCTGGTGTGATAGGCCTTGGCGCCTTCGGTCGCGCCCTGCACGTTGCCGCGCGGGTCGAGGGCGACGCCGAGTTCCTTCAGCATGCCGTCGTGCACCGGATGCAGGAAGCCCATCGCGAGCGTGACGAGTTCGGCCTTGATCTCGAATTCGGAGCCGGGCACCTCGGACATCTGGAAACGGCCCTGTTCGTCCTTCTTCCATTCGACTTCGACGCAGCGCGCGGCGCGCACGTGCCCCTTGTCGTCGCCGAGGAATTCCTTGGTGGCGATGCACCACTTGCGGTCGCAGCCTTCTTCCTGCGAGCTCGACGTGCGCATGCGGTTCGGCCAGTAGGGCCAGGTGATGCCCTTGTTCTCCTTCTCCGGCGGACGCGGCAGGATCTCGATCTGGGTGACGGCTCTGGCGCCGTGGCGGTTCGAGGTGCCGATGCAGTCGGAGCCGGTGTCGCCGCCGCCGATGACCAGTACGTGCTTGTCCTTGGCGCTGATGAAGGCGTTGTCCGGCAGCGGCACGCCCTGCACGCGCTTGCTGTTGGCGCGCAGGAAGTCCATCGCGTAGTGCACGCCCTTGAGGTTGCGCCCCGGCACGTCGAGGTCACGCGGCAGTTCGGAGCCGCCGGCCAGCACGATGGCGTCGAAGTCCTCGCGCAGTTTCGCGGCCGGCAGATCGACGCCTACGTGCACGTTGGTGTGGAATTCCACGCCCTCGGTGCGCATCTGCGCGATGCGGCGATCGATGAGTTTCTTCGACAGCTTGAAGTCGGGGATGCCGTAGCGCAGCAGGCCGCCGATGCGATCCTGCTTTTCGAACAAGGTGACGGCGTGGCCGGCGCGCGCGAGCTGTTGTGCGCAGGCGAGGCCCGCCGGACCCGAGCCGACCACGGCGACGCGCTTGCCGCTGCGCAGGGCGGCGACCTGCGGCTTGATCCAGCCTTCCTGCCAGGCGCGGTCGACGATCGCGCATTCGATCGACTTGATGGTCACCGGCGCGTCGTCGATGTTGAGCGTGCAGGCGGCCTCGCAGGGCGCGGGGCAGATGCGGCCCGTGAACTCGGGGAAATTGTTGGTCGAGTGCAGCGTCTCGATCGCCGACTGCCAGTCGCCGCGGTAGACGAGGTCGTTCCAGTCCGGGATCAGGTTGTTGACCGGACAGCCGTTGTGGCAGAACGGGATGCCGCAGTCCATGCAGCGCGCGCTCTGCCGGCCCAGTTCCTCGTCGGAGACCGGGACGATGAACTCGCTGTAATGCGTGATGCGATCGGCGACCGGGGCGTAGCCGCGGTCGATGCGCTGGAATTCCTTGAAACCGGTTGGCTTGCCCATCTCATGCCACCTTCGCTGCTTGTTGTTGCGCCTGCATCTCGGCCAGCGCGCGGCGGTAATCCACCGGCATGACCTTGACGAACTTCGGCAGGTACTGGCCCCAGGCATCCAGGATGCGTTTGGCGACCGCGCTGCCGGTGTACTTGTGATGCTTCCACACGAGCTGCTTCAGACGGATCGCGTCGAAGCGCGTCATGTCGTGGCTGACGTCGACCAGGCCGTGGGTTTCGAGATCGCCGCCCTGATGGTCGAGCGCTTCGAGCGCCGCGTCCTCGGCCGCGATCGGTTCGAGTTCCACCATCGCGAGGTTGCAGCGGTCGTTGAAATCGCCGGCCTCGTCCAGCACGTAGGCGATGCCGCCCGACATGCCGGCCGCGAAATTGCGCCCGGTCGGGCCGAGGCAGACCATCACGCCGCCGGTCATGTACTCGCAGCCGTGATCGCCGACGCCTTCCACCACGGCGGTGGCGCCGGAATTGCGCACGCAGAAGCGCTCGCCCGCCACGCCGCGGAAGAACACCTCGCCGGTGATCGCGCCGTACAGCACGGTGTTGCCGACGATGATGTTGTCCTCGGCCTTCTGGATGCCGGCATCGGCCGGCGGTCGCACGATGATGCGTCCGCCCGACAGGCCCTTGCCGACGTAGTCGTTGCCTTCGCCTTCGAGCTCCAGCGTCACGCCGCGCGCGAGCCAGGCGCCGAAGGACTGGCCGGCGGTGCCGCGCAGGTCGACGTGGATGCAGTCGTCCGGCAGGCCGGCGTGGCCGTGGCGGCGCGCCACCTCGCCCGACAGCATCGCGCCCAGGCTGCGGTTGTAGTTGTGCACGTCGACCGCGAAGCGCACGGGCTCGCGGCGTTCGAGCGCGGGCATCGCCTTGGCGATCAGCGCGTGGTCGAGCGCCTTGTCGAGGCCGTGGTCCTGCGTCTCGCAGTTGCGTACTGCCACGCCGGCCGGCACCTCGGGCTGCGCGAGCAGACGCGAGTAGTCCAGACCCTTGGCCTTCCAGTGCGAGATGGCCTTGCGCATTTCGAGCTTGTCGCGGCGGCCGATCATCTCCTCGATGCGGCGGAAGCCGAGCTTCGCCATCAGACGCCGCACTTCCTCGGCGACGAAGAAGAAGTAGTTGATGACGTGTTCCGGCTGGCCGGTGAAGCGCTTGCGCAGTTCCGGGTCCTGCGTCGCGACGCCGACCGGGCAGGTGTTCAGATGGCACTTGCGCATCATGATGCAGCCCGTGACGATCAGGGGCGCGGTGGCGAAGCCGAACTCGTCGGCGCCGAGCAGCGCGCCGATCACGACGTCGCGGCCGGTGCGCAGGCCGCCGTCGACCTGCACCGCGATGCGGCCGCGCAACTGGTTCAGCACCAGCGTCTGGTGCGTCTCGGCCAGGCCGATCTCCCACGGACTGCCAGCGTGCTTGATCGAGGTCAGCGGGCTCGCGCCGGTGCCGCCCTCGTAGCCGGAGATCGTCACGTGATCGGCGTGGGCCTTGGACACGCCCGCGGCGACCGTGCCGACGCCGACCTCGGAGACGAGCTTGACCGAAATGCGCGCGGCGGGATTCACGTTCTTGAGGTCGTGAATGAGCTGCGCCAGGTCCTCGATCGAATAGATGTCGTGATGCGGCGGCGGCGAGATCAGGCCGACGCCCGGCGTCGAATGACGCACGCGCGCGATCTGGCGATTGACCTTGTGGCCGGGCAACTGACCGCCCTCGCCGGGCTTGGCGCCCTGCGCCATCTTGATCTGGATGTCGTCGGCGTTGACGAGGTATTCCGTGGTCACGCCGAAGCGGCCCGAGGCGACCTGCTTGATGGCCGAGCGTTCGGGATTGCGCGAACCGTCCGGCAGCGGATTGAAGCGTTCGGGCTCCTCGCCGCCCTCGCCGGTGTTGGACTTGCCGCCGAGCGCGTTCATGGCGCGCGCGAGCGTCGAATGCGCCTCGTAGGAAATGCTGCCGAAGGACATCGCGCCGGTGGCGAAACGCTTGACGATCTCGGACGCGGGTTCGACCTCGTCGAGCGGGATCTCCTGCTCGGCGAAGCGGAAGTCCATCAGGCCGCGCAGTGTGAGCAGACGTTCGCTCTGCTCGTCGATCTGGCGCGAGAACTCGGCGAAGGTGCGTGCGTCGTTGGCGCGCGTCGCGTGCTGGAGCTTGGCGATGCTGTCGGGCGTCCACGCATGCGCCTCGCCGCGCAGACGGAAGGCGTAGTCGCCGCCGGCGTCGAGATGGCGACGGTAGATGAACTCGCCGCCGAAGGCGCTGCGATGCCAACGCACGGCCTCTTCCGCCACCTCGTCGAGGCCGATGCCCTCGATGGTGGTGGCGGTGCCGGTGAAGTAGCGGTCGATGAAGCCACTGTTCAGGCCCACGGCGTCGAAGATCTGCGCGCCGCAATAGGACTGGTAGGTCGAGATGCCCATCTTGGACATGACCTTGAGCAGGCCCTTGCCGACGGCCTTGATGTAGCGCTTCTGCGCCTCCTTGAAGTCGATCGGCTCGGGCAGGCGCGGCAGCATCGCCTCGATGGTGTCGAAGGCGAGCCAGGGATTGACCGCCTCGGCGCCGTAGCCGGCGAGCGTCGCGAAGTGATGCACTTCGAGCGCGGCGCCGGTCTCGATGACGAGGCCCGAACTCGTACGCAGGCCGCGGCGGATCAGGTGATGATGCACGGCCGAGGTGGCGAGCAGCGCCGGGATCGCGACGCACTCGCGGTTGGTGCGCCGGTCGGACAGGATCAGGATGTTGTAGCCGTCGAGCACGGACGCTTCGGCCTGCGCGCAGAGCGCTTCGAGCGCGGCGGCCATGCCGGCGGCGCCGTCGGCGGCCGGATAGACCATGTGCAGCGTCCGGGTGCGGAAGGCGCCGGACGAGTTGTGCTCGATGTGGCGGATGCGTTCGAGGTCGGCATTCGTCAGCACCGGCTGTGCGACTTCCAGCCGGCGGTGCTTGCCGGCCTCGTTGATGCCGAGCAGGTTCGGGCGCGGGCCGATGAGCGAGATCAGCGACATCACCAGTTCCTCGCGGATCGGATCGATCGGCGGATTGGTGACCTGCGCGAAGTTCTGCTTGAAGTAGTTCGACAGGTGCTTCGGCCGGCCGGACAGCACCGACACCGGGTTGTCCGCGCCCATCGAGCCGATCGCTTCCTGGCCCGTCAGCACCATCGGCGTGAGCAGGAACTTGACGTCCTCCTGCGTGTAGCCGAAGGCCTGCTGGGCGTCGAGCAGCGTGTCGGCGTCGGGCGCCATCGGCGCCACGTCGGCCGGCAGGCGGTCGAGATGGAGCTGCGTGTGGTCGAGCCATTCCTGGTAGGGGTGGCGCGAGGCGAGGTCGGCCTTGATCTCCGCGTCGTCGATGATGCGGCCCTGTTCGAGGTCGATCAGCAGCATCTTGCCGGGCTGCAAACGCCACTTGCGCACGATCTTGTGCTCGGGGATGTCGAGCACGCCCATCTCGGAGGCCATCACCACCAGGTCGTCGTCGGTGATGACGTAGCGCGCCGGGCGCAGGCCGTTGCGGTCGAGCGTGGCGCCGATCTGGCGGCCGTCGGTGAAGGCCACGGCGGCCGGGCCGTCCCAGGGTTCCATCAGCGCGGCGTGGTATTCGTAGAAGGCGCGGCGCTGGTCGTCCATCAGCTTGTTGCCGCCCCAGGCCTCGGGGATCAGCATCATCATCGCGTGGGCCAGCGAGTAGCCGCCCATCACCAGCAGTTCGAGCGCATTGTCGAAGCAGGCCGAGTCGGACTGGCCTTCCGGGATCAGCGGCCAGATCTTGTCGAGGTCGTCGCCGAGCACGGCCGACTGCATCGCATGGCGGCGCGCGGCCATCCAGTTGACGTTGCCGCGCACGGTGTTGATCTCACCGTTGTGGCAGATCATGCGGAACGGATGCGCGAGGTCCCAGGTCGGGAAGGTGTTGGTCGAGAAGCGCTGATGCACCAGCGCGATCGCCGACTCGAAACGCTCGTCGCGCAGGTCGAGGTAGTACTCGCCGACCTGGTGCGCGAGCAGCATGCCCTTGTAGTTGATGGTGCGCGAGGACATCGACGTCACGTAGTAGTCGGTGACGCCGTAGCCGGCCTCGCGGATGCTGTTGTCCATGCACTTGCGCAGCACGAACAGCTTGCGCTCGAAGGCGTCCTGATCGGCGCAGCCGTCGCCGCGGCCGATGAACACCTGGCGGGTGAACGGCTCGGACGGCAGCACGCTCTCGCCCAGCCCGCTGTTGTCGACCGGCACGTCGCGCCAGCCGAGCACCTGCTGGCCGCCGTCGCGCACGTGGCCTTCGATGATCGCCTCCATCTTCGCGCGGTCGGCGGCCGACTGCGGCAGGAAGATGTGGCCGATGGCGTATTGCCCTGCGACGGGCAGGTCGAATCCGGCCACGGCGCGGAAGAAGGCGTCCGGGATCTGCACCAGGATGCCGGCGCCGTCGCCGGCCTTGGGATCGGCGCCCACGGCACCGCGATGGTGCAGGCGCTCCAGGATCGTCAGGCCGTCGCGGACGATCTTGTGACTCTTGCGGTTCTTGATGTCGGCGACGAAGCCGATGCCGCAGGCGTCGCGCTCGTTGGCCGGGTCGTACAGGCCGTGTTTCGCGGGCAGCATGCGGTGTCCCGCGGCGGCGGCAGTCGTCGCGCGGACGCGGGAATCGGTCGGAAGGCGGCCGGATTCCGGGCCACAGTCGATCTCTGGGCGGTTCATGCCGCCCGGCAGGTTTGGCGCATCGGTCACGTGTGGTCTCCAACCCCGACGGGAGCCCGCCGGGACCTGAGGTGCAAAAAGCGTGGACAAAAGGGGAGACAGTATAGAGTCGGCGGGGGCGGTGTTCAAACGGCGGGGCATCTGGCGGGACAAGGTGCCGGACCTACCGCCCGCTCATGCCCTTCCAGTCGCCGACGAATCCCGCCTCGCGCAGCAGCGCCTCGTAGCGGCTGCCGCGTACCGGCTCGCCGTCGATCTTCTCGATGCGCAGCGCGCTGCGGCGGCTGCCGCGCGGCAGTCGGTGCAGGGCGGCGAAGGCCGCGGTGAGGGCCTCCTCGTCGTCGGTGAGTGTGACGAGCTGACGCCCGCCGGGGCCTGCGTGCAGCAGCGGCCGGCCGCCGCGGCTGACGAGCCAGGCGCCGGCGACGCGACGCGGCCGTCCGGCCTCGTCCGTCTCCGGCCAGTCGAGCAGCGCGCCCCAGGGATTGGCGGGATCGATCGCCGCCAATATCGAGATGCCATCGGTTTCATGTTCCTCGCGCGCGCATTCGCGCAGCCGGTCGACCGCGCCGGCACGCGCGAACTGGCTGCCGGACAGGCCTTCGACGAAATGGCCGCGGCGCAGCTTGCCGGCCTCCTCCATCGCGCGCAGCACGCGGTAGGCGATGCCAAAACCGCCGGCCGCGTCCTCGGCCCGCGGCACCTCGCGGCTGACCACGCCGTAGCGTTCGAGCCAGGTCTCGATCTCGGCCAGCCGGCGTTCGGTCTCGCCCACGCGCGGGTCGACGAGATCGGCCACGCGCGACCAGCGTCCGCCGGCCAGGGTGTTGGTGCCGCGGCGGCCTGGACGTACGGGACCGGTCGCCAGTCCGCGCAGCGGACCGAAGCCGTCGTTGGTGATCTGCCCGGCCCACACCAGATCCCACAGCGCGGCGCGGAAATCGCTCGGCGCGAGATCGGGCAGCGCGCGCGCGACGGCGAGTTCGAGGTCGAGATAGAAGGAGGCGCCGCGTGTGGCGAGGTGGTCGAGGATCGCGGCGTGCAGCGGCGTCGGCGGCTCGAACGGCACGGACCGCAGCAATCGCGCGGCGCGCTCGCGCCGGAACAGGCGGATGCGCCCGTCCTTCGCGCCGAGCCGGCCGGCACCGACCCAGACGAGGGTGCCGCTCGCGGCCAGTGGTTCGAGCTGGTCCGGATGAAAGCCGGCGACGCGCATCGGCAGCAGCGCGCCGATCAGGTCCGACCAGGGCAGGGCCAGACCTTCGAGTTGTGCGATGGCCTCGTCGAGCGGCGCACTGCCGCCGATGCCATGCCAGACGGCGAGAAAGCGCGCGAAGGCCGGCCCGTCGACCGCGGCCACCTCATGCCGCAGGCGCGCCAGCGTCAGGCGCTTGAGACGGCGCAGCACGTCCGGATCGCACCACTCGGGTTCGACGCCATCCGGACGCAGTTCGCCACGCACCAGGCGGTCGCGCCGGTGCAGTGCTTCGAGTACGGGAGTCATTCGTGACGACGGCAGGCCGTAGCGTGCCGCGAGTTCGCCGGTCGTGAAAGGGCCGTGGCAGCGCGCGTGGCGCAGGGCCAGTTGTTCGAGCGCCTCGACGCCATCGTGAGTGACCGCGAGCAATGCGTCTGGCAGTTTGGGCGGCGGCGCGACGCCGAGCGCATCGCGGTAGATCGCCGCGTCCTCGGCGGCGATCCAGCATTGGCGATTCGCAATGCGGATGATCGCGGCGCGGCCTTCGCGTTGCAGGCGTTCGGGCCAGTGCGCAGGGATTTCGCCGTCGCCGCCGATGCATCGGCGTTCGATTTCGGATGGTTCGAGATCGCCTAGCCGGCGCAGCAGATCGTGCAGCCGGTTCGCGTCGGTGACGCGGCGATCGTCGGTCAGGTGCTGGAGTTCGGCCTCGAGTTCGGCCAGCGCATCGGCGTCGATGAGTTCGCGCAGCTCGGTCTGGCCGAGCAGTTCGGACAGCAGCCGGCGATCGAGCGTCAGCGCCTGCGCCTTACGTTCGGCGAGCGGCGCATCGCCCTCGTACAGATAGGCGGCGACGTAGGCGAACACCAGCGAGCGCGCGAACGGCGAGGCGGACGGCGTTTCCACCTCATGCACGCGCACGCGGCGGGCGCGGATGTCGGCCAGCAGTTGTCTGAGTCCCTTCAGGTCGAAGCGGTCGGCCAGTGCCTCGCGGTAGGTTTCGAGCACCAGCGGAAAGGCCGGGTATTGCAACACCGTCGCCATCAACTGCTGCGCCTTCTGGCGCTGCGCCCACAACGGCGTGCGCTGGTCCGGACGGCGACGCGTGATGAGCAGGGCGCGCGCGGCGTTCTCGCGGAACAGGCCGGCGAACAACGCGCTGTGCGCGAGCTGCGCGGTGACGAGGGTTTCGGCCTCGTCGGGCGACGGCAGCAGGCAGTCGAGTGCGGGCAGTGCCTCGGTGTCGGCGAACCTCAGCACGATGCCGTCGTCGGTGTACAGCGCCTCGACGTCGAAACCGCTTTCGATCGACAGACGCTGTTGCAGCGCCATCGCCCAGGGCGCGTGGATGCGCGCGCCGAAGGGCGACAGGATGCACAGCCGCCAGTCGCCGAGCTCGTCGCGGAAGCGTTCGATCGTGATGTCGCGGTCGGTCGGCAGCGTGCCGGTGTGCGTCTGCTGTTCCTGCACGTAGGCGGCGAGGTTTTCCGCCGCCAGTCGATCGAGTGGCGTGTGCGTGGTGAGCCATTCGATCATGTCGTCCGGCGCGACGCCGCCGAGCGCGCGCGTGAACGCACCGACCGCGCGTCCGAGTTCCAGCGGCCGGCCCGGCCCGTCGCCGTGCCAGAACGGCAGTTTGCCGGGCTGGCCCGGCGCGGGCGCGACGATCACACGGTCGCGGTTCACCGATTCGATGCGCCAGGTGCTGGTACCGAGCAGGATGTTCTCGCCCACGCGCGTCTCGAACACCATTTCTTCATCGAGCTCGCCGACGCGCGGACCGCCCTCGCCTAGATACACGCCGTACTGGCCGCGGTCGGGGATAGTGCCGGCGTTCATGCGCACGGTCATTGCCGTGCCGGCGCGCGGACTCAACAGGTCGTTGCCGCGATCCCACGCGATGCGCGGATGCAGATCGGCGAAGGCGGTCGACGGATAACGCCCGGCCAGCATGTCGAGCACGCTCTCCAGCAGCGCGCGCGACAACTCGCGATACGGCGCGGCGCGGCGCAGCAGGGCATGCAGCGCGTCGACCTCGATCGGCGCGTCGCAGACGATCGCCGCCACCTGCTGCGCCAGCACGTCGAGCGGATTGCGCGGCACGGCGAGCGACTCGATCGCGCCCTCGCGCATGCGTTCGGCGACCACCGCGCATTCAAGCAGATCGCCGCGGAACTTCGGGAACATCAGACCGCGGCTGACCTCGCCGACGGCGTGCCCGGCGCGGCCGATGCGTTGCAGGCCGCGCGCCACCGAGCCCGGCGATTCGACCAGGATCACTTCGTCGATCGCGCCCATGTCGATGCCGAGTTCGAGCGAACTGGTGGCGACGATGCCGCGCGCACGGCCGCTCTTGAGTCCGTCCTCGATCTCGGCGCGCTTCTCGTGCGAGACGCTGCCGTGATGCGCCAGTACCAGCGGTGCGTCGTTTGCGCCGCGCTCGCTCGCGGCGAGTTCGTTGATGCGCTGGACCAGGCGTTCGCACAGGCCGCGGCTGTTGACGAACACCAGCGTCGAGCGGTTGGCGCGAATGCGTTCGAGGATGCGCGGATAGATCGACGGCCACAGCCCGCGCTCGGAGGGCCGATCCGTTTCCGGTCCCTGCGGCGGATGTTCCATGTCGGGCACCGGCACCACCACGCGCAGGTCGATCGACGGCGGCGCGGAACAATCGACGATCGCCACCTCGCGATCGCCGCCGAGAAAGCCCGCCACCGCGGCGGGCGGATTCACGGTCGCCGACAGGCCGATGCGTTGCGGCTCGCGCGCGGTGAGGGTGCACAGGCGCTCCAGCGTCAGTGCGAGATGCGCGCCGCGCTTGGTCGGTGCGAGCGCGTGCACCTCGTCGACGATCACGGTGTGTACCGTGCGCAAGGTCTCGCGTGCCTTCGATCCCACGAGCAGGAACAGCGATTCGGGCGTGGTGACGAGGATCTCGGCCGGCTTGTTCGCCTGTTGCCGGCGCAGCTTCTGCGGCGTGTCGCCGGTGCGCACGTCGACGCGCGGCGCGCGCCAGGATTGGTTCAACCGTCCGGCGACTTCGCCGATGCCGACCAGCGGCCGCTGCAGATTGCGTTCGACGTCGTACACCAGCGCCTTGAGCGGCGAGACGTACAGCACGCGCACGCCGGGCGGACTGTCGGGCGGCAATGCGGCCACGCGGTCGATGCCGGCGAGAAAGGCCGCCAGCGTCTTGCCGCTGCCGGTGGGTGCGATCAGCAGTGCATGCCGGCCGCCGGTGATGGTCTCCCAGCCGCGCCGCTGCACCGCGGTCGGCCCGTCGAAGCTGCGTTCGAACCATTCCTGGGTGGGGTGCGAGAACATGCGGGTCAGCATAATCCCAAACCGATGACCAGCCGAAAATGCCGGCTCTGCCGGCGGGGATGTGTTAAGGTGCCTGGCAGGCGCTGTCTGTGCCTGCCCCGCCGTCATCCGGATTCGCCCGCCGTCCACCCGGCCATTCGCCGCTTCGTCCACGCGATTCCCTCCCGGCAGTCGTGCGCCGGTCCGTCGGGGTGGTTCTTTCGAGCGCAAGATGCGACATGCATCCTTGCGCCATTCCTGGAGGTCTCAATGCTCAAGATGTACGTCGGTAACCTGTCGCCTGAAACCCAGGAGCGGGAGTTGACCGAGTTGTTTTCGCAGTTCGGCAAGGTGCGCTCCGTGCGCCTGGCCTCGGATGTGTTCACCGGCCGCTGCCGCGGCTTCGGTTTCATCGAGATGGAAGGCCACGAGGCGCGCGCCGCCATCGCCGGTCTCGACGGTCGTGACTTCAAGGGTCAGGCCCTGCGCGTCAACGAGGAACGCCCCAAGATCGGCGGCCGCGGCGGCCGTCGTCGCTGATGCGAAGGATGCGCTGAAGGCAGCGCTGAACGGGTCCGTCCAGGACCTGTTCAGCGCTTCCCGAACGCGTCCGGCGCGACACAAAAGAAACCCCGCCGAGGCGGGGTTCCTGAACAGGATTCGGTACGCTGTCTTAATCAGGCAGGCTGCACGTTCTCGGCTGCCAGACCCTTCGGGGTCTTGCGGGTCTCGAAGCTCACCTTCTGGCCTTCGGCCAGGCTCTTGAAGCCGGTGCCCTGAATGGCGGTGTGATGGACGAACACGTCCTTGCCGCCGTCATCCGGGGTGATGAAGCCGAAGCCCTTGGTATTGTCGAACCACTTAACGGTACCAGTCGTCATGTAAG
>JAQVJI010000042.1 GCA_028695255.1 Chromatiales bacterium
CAGGGGCGCGTGGTGTATCAGCCAGTCAGCATCGAACCCCGCGTGCTGGTGCCGCGCGTGATCCGCGAGGATCATCGCTATCTCGACCGGACGCACGAGGACTAGGTCGATGCCGGAAATCCGCAATTACACGCTCAACTTCGGACCCCAGCACCCGTCCGCGCACGGCGTGCTGCGCCTGGTGCTGGAACTCGACGGCGAGGTCGTGCAGCGCGCCGATCCGCATATCGGTCTGCTGCATCGCGGTACCGAGAAGCTGGCCGAGAGCAAACCCTACAACCAGAGCATCGGCTACATGGATCGTCTGGACTACGTGTCCATGATGTGCAACGAGCACGGCTACGTGCTGGCGATCGAGAAGCTGCTCGGCATCGAGCCGCCGCTGCGTGCGCAGTACATTCGCGTGATGTTCGACGAGATCACGCGTCTGCTGAACCACCTGCTGTGGCTCGGCGCGCACGCGATCGACATCGGCGCGATGACGGTGTTGCTGTACTGCTTCCGCGAGCGCGAGGACCTCATCGACTGCTACGAGGCGGTCAGCGGTTCGCGCATGCACGCCACCTACTATCGTCCCGGCGGCGTCTACCGAGACGTGCCCGGCAGCATGGCGCAGTATCAGCCCTCGCGCTGGCGCAGCGACAAGGACATCGCGGCGTTGAACGAGATGCGTCAGGGATCGCTGCTGGATTTTCTGGACGTTTTCACCACCAACTTTCCGGCCCGCGTCGACGAATACGAGACCCTGCTGACCGACAACCGCATCTGGAAACAGCGTACGGTCGGCATCGGCGTGGTGTCGCCGGAACGCGCGATGCAGATGGGCTTCACCGGTCCGATGCTGCGTGGTTCGGGCGTGGCCTGGGATCTGCGCAAGAAGCAGCCCTACGAGGTCTATGACCGGCTCGACTTCGACATCCCGGTCGGTACCAACGGTGACAGCTATGACCGCTATCTGGTACGGGTCGAGGAGATGCGCCAGTCCAACCGCATCATCCGTCAGTGCATCGACTGGCTGCGCAAGAATCCCGGGCCGGTGATGCTGGAGGATCACAAGATCACGCCGCCGCGCCGCGAAGAGATGAAGGCCGACATGGAGTCGCTGATCCATCACTTCAAATTGTTCACCGAGGGCTACACGCTGCCGGAAGGCGAGGCCTATGCCGCCATCGAACATCCGAAGGGCGAATTCGGCATCTATCTCGTGTCCGACGGCGCCAACAAGCCGTATCGGGTCAAGATCCGTGCACCGGGCTATGCCCATCTGTCCGGCCTGGACGAGATGGCGCGCGGCCACATGCTGGCCGACGTGGTGGCGATCATCGGTACGCAGGACATCGTCTTCGGGGAGATCGACCGCTGATGACCGGCATGAACCCGCAACGCAAGTCCGACCTGCTGTCCGATCACGTCAAACATGAAATCGAGGACTGGCTGCGTCGCTATCCCGAGAACCAGCGCCAGTCGGCGCTGCTCGGTGCGCTGCGCGCGGTACAACACGAACATGGTTATCTCAGCACCGAGCTGATGGACGCGGTGGCCGAGTACATCGGCGTGCCGGAGATCGCCGTCTACGAGGTTGCGAGCTTCTATTCGATGTTCGAGCTGGAACCGGTCGGGCGCCATACGATCGCGATATGCACCAACATCTCCTGCATGCTGCGCGGTTCCGACAGGATCGTCGATCACCTCGAACGCAAGCTCGGCATCCGTCTCGGCGAGAGCACGCCCGATGGCAAGTTCTACTTGAAGCGCGAAGAGGAATGCCTCGCCGCCTGCTGCGGGGCACCGATGATGCAGGTCGACCACGTCTATCACGAGCATCTCACGCCCGAAAAGGTGGACGAGATCCTGGACGGGCTGGAGTAGGGCGATGGCGAATCAGATCTGCTTCACGACGCTGCATCTCGACCAGCCCTGGTCGCTGGAGAATTATCTCTCGCTCGGCGGCTATTCGGCCTGGAAGAAGATCGTGGCGGAAAAGACGCCGCCCGAGGACATCATCGAGGAAGTGAAGAAATCCAACCTGCGCGGCCGTGGCGGCGCGGGCTTTCCGACCGGGCTCAAGTGGAGCTTCATGCCGCGCCAGGCGCCGGGTCAGAAATACATCGTCTGCAATTCCGACGAATCCGAACCCGGCACCTGCAAGGATCGCGACATCCTGCGCTTCAATCCGCATGCGCTGGTGGAGGGCATGGCGATCGGCGGTTACTCCATCGGCGCGACGGTCGGCTACAACTACATGCGCGGCGAATTCATGGACGAACCCTATCTGCGCTTCAGCCAGGCGGTGCAGGAGGCCTACGCGGCCGGCCTGCTCGGCAAGGACATCATGGGTTCGGGCATCGACTTCGACCTCTACCCGACGCTCGGTGCGGGCGCCTACATCTGCGGCGAGGAGACGGCGCTGCTGGAATCGCTCGAAGGCAAGAAGGGACAGCCGCGCTTCAAGCCGCCGTTCCCGGCCAATTTCGGTCTCTACGGCCGGCCGACCACGATCAACAACACCGAGTCGCTGTCCTCCGTGCCGGTGATCCTGCGCCGCGGCGCCGACTGGTTCGCCGGGCTGGGCATCCCGAAGGCAGGTGGCGAGAAGGTATTCTCGGTCTCCGGTCACGTCGAGAAACCCGGCAACTTCGAGGTCCCGATGGGCATGCCGTTCCGTGACCTGCTGGCGCTGGCCGGCGGCGTGTGGAAGGGGCGCCAGCTCAAGGCCGTGATTCCCGGCGGTTCGTCGACGCCGGTGGTGCCGGGCAGCGTGATGCTCGAAGCCAACATGGATTACGACTCGGTGGCCAAGGTGGGTTCGATGCTGGGTTCCGGTGCGGTGATCGTGATGGACGAGACCACCGACATGGTCAAGGCGCTGCAACGCATCTCGCGTTTCTATTTCTCCGAATCCTGTGGTCAGTGCACGCCCTGTCGCGAGGGCACGGGCTGGCTGTATCGCATGCTGACCCGCATCGTCGAAGGGCAGGGCCGTCCGGAAGACCTCGACCGCCTGGACGACGTGGCGAGCAAGATCGAGGGCCGCACGATCTGCGCGCTGGGCGATGCCGCAGCGATGCCGGTGCGCAGTTTCCTCAAACACTTCCGTCACGAATTCGCCTACTACGTCGAACACGGCCGCAGCATGGTCGCGGGCGCCGAGTAGAACACGACATCCTTCAACCGATCACGAAATCCGCATGAGTCAGGATCTGGTCAACATCGAGATCAACGGTGTCACGCTCACCGCGCGCAAGGGCGCGATGGTGATCGAGGCTGCCGACGCGGCCGGCATCCGGATTCCGCGTTTCTGCTACCACAAGAAACTGTCGATCGCGGCCAATTGCCGCATGTGCCTGGTCGAGGTCGAGAAGGCGCCCAAGGCGCTGCCGGCCTGCGCGACGCCGGTCAGCGAGGGCATGAAGGTATTCACGCGCTCGCCGAAGGCGCTGGCGGCGCAGAAGGGCACGATGGAATTCCTGCTCATCAATCACCCGCTGGACTGCCCGATCTGCGACCAAGGCGGCGAGTGCGAGTTGCAGGACGTGGCGATGGGCTACGGCAACGACGTGTCGCGTTACGTCGAGGCCAAGCGCGTGGTGCCGGACCCGGATCTCGGTCCGTTCATCGCCACCGAGATGACGCGCTGCATCCACTGCACGCGCTGCGTGCGTTTCGGCGAGGAGATTGCCGGCCTGCGCGAGATGGGCGCGACCGGGCGCGGCGAGAACGTGCGCATCGGTACCTACGTGGAGAAGACGGTTGCCTCCGAACTGTCCGGCAACGTGATCGATCTGTGTCCCGTGGGTGCGCTCACCGCCAGGCCCTCGCGCTACACGGCGCGGCCCTGGGAACTGATCCAGCACGCGGGCATCGCGCCGCACGACTGCGTCGGCTCCAACATTTATCTGCACACCCGCAACGGTCGCGTCATGCGCGTCGTGCCGCGCGACAACGAGTCCGTCAACGAGACCTGGATTTCCGACCGCGACCGTTTCAGCTATGCCGGCCTGGATGCCGACGACCGCCTGCTGCGACCGCAGGTCCGTGACGGCGAGCAATGGCAGGACCTCGACTGGGATCAGGCGCTGACGCGCACCGCCGAGGCCCTGAAACGCTACGCGCCGGACGATATCGGCGTGCTGGTCTCGCCCACGGCGACGCTGGAAGAACTGTATCTGGCGCAGAAGCTTGCGCGCGGTCTCGGCGTCGCCAACATCGATCACCGTCTGCGCCAGAATGATTTCGAGGACGATGCCGCGGCACCGCTGTTCCCCTGGCTCGGCTGTGCGATCGAGGACCTGGAGCGCCAGGACGCCGTGCTGCTGGTCGGTTCCGATATCCGTCGTGAGCAACCGTTGCTGGCGCATCGTCTGCGCAAGGCGGTGCTGCGCGGCGGCGTGGTGATGGCGGTCAATCCGCGCGACTTCGGTTTCCACTTTCCGCTCGCGGAACAGGTCGTCACCGATCCGTACGGCATGCTGAAAACGCTTGGCGGCATGCTGCGCGCCGCCCTGGACGTCGAAGTCAAGCCGGCCCCGTCGGCGCTGATCGGCGTGCTGGCCGACTGCGAGTCGCAGCCGCTGCACGCCGAGATGGTCGAGCGCCTGCGGGCACGCGAGCACGCCCTGATCCTGCTCGGTCCGTCGGCATTCGCGCATCCGCAATTCACGATTCTGCGCGCACTGGCATCCGCGTTGGCACAGATGACCGGTGCGGCATTCGGTTATCTGCCGGAGGCCGGCAACAGCGCCGGGGCCTGGCTCGCCGGTGCGGTACCGCATCGCGTGCCCGCCGGCCGTGCCGTCGAGCGCCGTGGCCTCGATGCGCGGGCGATGCTCGCGCAGCCGCGCAAGGCCTATCTGCTGATCGGCGTCGAGCCGGTATTCGATTGCGCCGATCCGGCACAGGCGATCCGCGCCCTGGCACAGGCCGAGTGCGTGATCGCATTGACGCCGTTCGCGGGAGAAACCTTGCGCGAACAGGCGCACGTCCTGCTGCCGGTCGCGGCCTTCGCCGAGACCTCGGGCACCTTCGTCAACCTTGAAGGCCGTTGGCAGGGCTTCAAGGGCGCAGGACGTGCGCCGGGCGAGGCGCGTCCCGGCTGGAAGGTCCTGCGCGTGCTCGGCAATCTGCTCGACCTGCCCGGCTTCGAGCATGTTTCGTCCGAGCAGGTGCGCGACGAGTTGAAGGGGCAGTTGTCCGACGACATCCGGTTCGACAACGCCGTAGTGCCGAAGCGTGATCTGCACATGCCGCCCGCGCCGTCCGGTCTGACGCGCGTGGCGACGGTGCCGATGTATGCCGGCGACATGCTGCAACGTCGGGTACCGGCCTTCGAGGCCGCTGCCGGTGCGGTGTATGCGGCCGCATACGTGAATGCGTCGGAGGCCGAACGGCAGGGGCTCGCCGGCTGCGAACAGGTGTTCGTGCGTCAGGGCGAGGCCACGGCGGAGCTGCCGCTGGTGATCGATCCATCGGTGCCGGATGCCTGCGTCTGGATCCCGGCGGGTCTCGAACAGACCCGTACCCTTGGTGCCAACGGCGCCACCGTCGAACTACAGAAGACCGTCTAGGGACTGCGCATGACCGAGAGCCTGATGACATTCTGGAACGAACTGCCGGTCCTGATTCAGATCTTGGTCAAGATCGTGGCGCTGCTGTTGCCGCTGATGGGCACGGTGGCCTACTACACGCTGGCCGAGCGCAAGATCATCGGCTACATGCAGGTGCGCCTGGGGCCGAACCGCGTCGGACCGCGCGGCGCGCTGCAACCGATCGCCGATGCGCTGAAGCTGGTGTTCAAGGAGATCATCATCCCGAGCAATGCCAGCCGCCTGCTGTTCCTGAGCGCGCCGGTGCTGGCCTTCGCGCCCGCGCTTGCGGCCTGGGCGGTGGTGCCCTTCGACGACGGCATGGTGCTGGCCGACATCAATGCCGGGCTGCTGTACATCCTGGCACTGACCTCGCTCGGCGTGTACGGCGTGATCATCGCTGGTTGGGCCTCGAACTCGAAATACGCGCTGCTCGGGGCGATGCGCTCGGCAGCGCAGATCGTCTCCTACGAAATCGCCATGGGCTTTGCGTTGGTCGGTGTGCTGATGGCCTCGGGCAGCCTCAACCTGGGTGAAATCGTCAATGCGCAGGGCGGTGGTTTCTGGAACTGGTTCATCGTCTGGCTGTTCCCGCTGTTTCTCGTCTACGTGATCTCCGGCGTGGCCGAGACCAACCGCTCGCCCTTCGACGTGGTCGAAGGCGAATCCGAGATCGTGGCCGGTTTCCACGTCGAGTATTCGGGCATGGCCTTCGCCGTGTTCTTCCTGGCCGAATACGCCAACATGATCCTGATCTCGGCGCTGACGGCACTGCTGTTCCTCGGCGGCTGGCTGTCGCCGTTGCAGGGCATCCTGCCAGACGCGGCCTTCTCGCTGCCGGTGATCGGCTGGCTGCTCGACAGCGGCATTCACTGGCTGCTGATCAAGACCGCGTTCTTCATGTTCGCCTTCCTGTGGTATCGCGCGACCTTCCCGCGCTACCGCTACGACCAGATCATGCGCCTGGGCTGGAAGGTGCTGATCCCCGTCACCATCGTCTGGATCTTCGTCGAAGGCGTCCTCGTGGCGCTGAAGATCGGACCCTGGTCGGCATGAGGAGCTGCGCGTCATGACCCAAACGATCCGCAACTTCTTCAAGACCTTCCTGCTGTGGGAGCTGCTGCTCGGCCTGCGCCTCACCGGGCGCTATCTGTTTGCAGGCAAGTTCACGATCCAGTATCCGGAAGAGAAGACGCCGCTGTCGCCGCGTTTCCGCGGCCTGCACGCGCTGCGCCGCTATCCGAACGGAGAGGAACGCTGCATCGCCTGCAAGCTGTGCGAGGCCGTGTGCCCGGCGCTCGCGATCACCATCGAATCCGAACCGCGCGCGGACGGTACGCGGCGCACCACGCGCTACGACATCGATCTGTTCAAGTGCATCTTCTGCGGCTTCTGCGAGGAGGCCTGTCCGGTGGATTCCATCGTCGAGACGCACATCTTCGAATACCACTTCGAGAATCGCGGCGAGCAGATCATGACCAAGGAAAAACTGCTGGCCATCGGCGACCGGTACGAGGCGCAGATCGCGGCCGCTCGTCAGACCGACGCACCGTACCGCTGAGGGCAGGGGACCGATGAGCTTCCAACTGGCGATGTTCTATATCTTCTCCGCGATCCTGGTCGGCGCGGCTGCCGCCATGATCACGGTGCGCAATCCGGTGCACGCGGCGCTGTGCCTGGTGCTGGCCTTCTTCACCAGTGCCGCGCTGTGGATCATGATGGAGGCCGAGTTTCTCGGCATCGTGCTGGTGCTGGTCTACGTCGGCGCTGTGATGGTGCTGTTCCTGTTCGTGGTCATGATGCTCGACGTCAACATCGCGCGCCTGCGCGAGGGTTTCATACGCTTCCTGCCCGTCGGTGCGCTGGTCGCGGCGGCGATGGCGGTGGTGATGATCATGGTGGTCGGCGCGCGGCATTTCCGCATCGAGCCGCCGGCACCGGCTGCGACCGATGTCGGCAACACCGAAATGCTGGGCCGGCTGATCTATACCGAATACGTCTATCCGTTCGAACTGGCGGCGGTGATTCTGCTGGTCGCGATCGTCGCGGCCATTACGCTCACGCTGCGCCGGCGTCCTGGTACGCGCCACATCGACCCGGCCGAGCAGGTCAAGGTGAAGCGGGAAGACCGCATCCGCATCGTCAAGATGGAGGCGGAAAAGAAATGATCACCCTATCGCACTACCTCGTGCTCGGCGCGATCCTGTTCTCGCTCAGCGTCGCGGGCGTTTTCCTCAACCGCAAGAACGCCATCGTATTGCTGATGTGCGTGGAGCTGATGCTGCTGGCTGTGAACATGAACTTCATCGCCTTCTCGCACTACTCGGGCGATCCAGCCGGCCAGGTGTTCGTGTTCTTCATCCTCACCGTGGCGGCCGCCGAGGCGGCCATCGGGCTTGCCATCCTGGTGCTGCTGTTCCGCAATCGCCGCACGATCAATGTCCAGGATCTGGACGAGATGAAGGGGTAGGGCATGCACAACGTCTATCTCGCCATCGTCCTCGCACCGCTGATCGGCGCCATCGCCGCCGGTCTGTTCGGGCGCCAGATCGGACGCATCGGCGCGCACACCGTCACGATCCTCGGCGTGGCGCTGTCGTGCCTGCTGTCGCTGGTGGTGTTCCAGCATCACGTGATCGGCGAGGCCGAGGTCTACAACGCGATGGTCTATACCTGGATGGTGAGCGACGGCATCCGTTTCGAGATCGGTTTCCTGATCGACAACCTCACCGCACTGATGATGCTGGTGGTGACCTTCGTGTCGCTGATGGTGCACGTCTACACCATCGGCTACATGCACGACGATCCGGGCTACCAGCGCTTCTTCAGCTACATCTCGCTGTTCACCTTCTCCATGCTGATGCTGGTGATGTCGAACAACTTCATGCAGTTGTTCTTTGGTTGGGAAGCGGTGGGCGTGGTGTCGTACCTGCTGATCGGTTTCTGGTTCAAGCGCCCGACCGCGATTTACGCCAACATGAAGGCCTTCCTCGTCAATCGCGTCGGCGACTTCGGTTTCGTGCTCGGCATCGGCGCGATCCTGCTGCACACCGGTAGCCTCGACTACTGGGAGGTGTTCGGGCAGGCTGAGGGCATGGCGCGCGAGACCATCGGCATCCTGCCCGGTGCCGAATGGTCACTGCTGACGGTGGCCTGCATCCTGTTGTTCGTGGGTGCGATGGGCAAGTCGGCACAGGTGCCGCTGCACGTCTGGCTGCCGGATTCGATGGAAGGCCCGACGCCGATCTCGGCGCTGATCCACGCCGCGACGATGGTGACCGCCGGCATCTTCATGGTGGCGCGCATGTCGCCGCTGTTCGAGTACTCCGAGGCGGCGCTGTCCTTCGTGCTGATCATCGGTGCGCTGACCGCCTTCTTCATGGGTCTGGTCGGCATCGTGCAGAACGACATCAAGCGCGTGGTGGCCTATTCCACGCTGTCACAGCTTGGCTACATGACCGTCGCGCTCGGCGCCTCGGCCTACGCCGCCGGCATCTTCCATCTCATGACGCACGCCTTCTTCAAGGCACTGCTGTTCCTGGCCGCGGGCTCGGTGATCATCGCCATGCATCACGAGCAGGACATCCGCAGGATGGGCGGCCTGCGCAAGTACATGCCGATCACCTACGGCGTGTCGCTGGTCGGCTCGCTGGCGCTGATCGGTTTCCCCGGCTTTTCGGGCTTCTTCTCCAAGGACGGCATCATCGAGGCGGTGCACGCCTCGCAGATCCCCGGCGCGGGCTTCGCCTATCTGCTGGTGCTGCTCGGCGTGTTCGTGACCGCCTTCTACAGCTTCCGCATGTTCTTCCTGGTGTTCCATGGCGAGGAGCGTTTCCGTCACGTCCAGCACGACGATGCGCACGGACACGATGCGCATCATGGTCACGGCCACGAGCCGCACGAATCGCCGTGGGTGGTGACGCTGCCGCTGATCCTGCTGGCGATCCCATCGGTGCTGGCCGGTTACTGGGTGGGGCCGATCCTGTTCGGCGGTTTCTTCGACGGCGTGATCTTCGTATTGCCCGAACACGACGTGCTCGGCAAGCTCGGCGCCGATTACCACGGCATCGGTGGCTACATCGCGCATGGTCTTATGGCGCCGCCGTTCTGGCTCGCGATGGCCGGCCTCGGCGCGGCCTGGTACATCTACATGAAGAATCCCGCCATCGCGGCCCGTGCGCACGAACGCTTCGGCAAGCTGTACGAACTGCTCGACCACAAGTACTGGTTCGACGAGATCTACGCCGCCGTCTTCGCGCGTGGCAGCGTGAAACTCGGCAGCACGCTTTGGCGCTTCGGCGATGCCTTGTTCATTGACGACATCCTGGTCAACGGCACCGCGAAGACCGTGGGCCGGCTGGCACAATGGGCACGTCATTCGCAGACCGGATACCTGTATCACTACGCGTTCGCCATGATCATCGGCCTGCTGGTCCTGATCACGGCCTTCGTGTTCTGACCAGCCGACAACGACGAGACCGGGAAACAAGGCATGTTTGCAGACTGGCCCTTACTCAGCCTGGTGATCTGGACGCCGATCGTCGGTGGCCTGCTGGCGCTCGCCGCCGGCGACCGCAATCCGGAGGGCGCGCGACGCATTGCGCTGTATACCTCGATCGCAACCTTCCTGATCAGCCTGCCGCTGTTCGGACATTTCGACCGCGGTACTTCCGCGATGCAGTTCGTCGAATTCGCATCCTGGATTCCGACCTTCAACGTCCATTACCACCTGGGCGTCGACGGCATCTCGATGCCGCTGATCCTGCTCACGACCTTCACCACCGTGCTGGTGGTGATCGCCGGCTGGGAGGTGATCAAGACCCGCGTCGCGCAGTACATGGCGGCCTTCCTGATCATGGAAGGCTTCATGAACGGCGTATTCGCGGCCTTGGATGCACTGCTGTTCTACGTCTTCTTCGAAGGCATGCTGATCCCGATGTTCCTCGTCATCGGCATCTGGGGCGGACCGAAGCGCATCTACGCGACGCTCAAGTTCTTCCTCTACACCTTCCTCGGCTCCGTGTTCATGCTGGTGGCGCTGATCTACATGTATGCGCAGTCCGGCAGCTTCGCGATCCTCGATTTCCACGTACTGCGCCTCGGCATGACCGAACAGGTGCTGATCTTCCTCGCCTTCCTGCTGGCGTTCGCGGTCAAGGTGCCGATGTGGCCGGTGCATACCTGGCTGCCGGACGCGCACGTCGAGGCGCCGACCGGCGGTTCGGTCATCCTGGCCGCGATCATGTTGAAGATCGGCGGCTACGGCTTCCTGCGTTTCAGTTTGCCGATCACGCCGGACGCGAGCCTGGAGCTCGACTGGCTGATCATCCTGATGTCTCTGGTGGCGGTGGTGTACATCGGCTTCGTCGCCCTGGTGCAGCAGGACATGAAGAAACTCATCGCCTATTCGTCGATCGCCCACATGGGCTTCGTGACGCTGGGCTTCTTCATCCTGTTCCGCATCGCCGACAACACCGGCAGCCTTCAGGGTGCGGCGCTCGGCATCGAGGGCGGCATGGTGCAGATGATCTCGCACGGCTTCGTCTCGGCGGCGCTGTTCCTGTGCGTCGGCGTGCTCTACGACCGCATGCACAGCCGGCAGATCGGCGATTACGGCGGCGTGGTCAACACCATGCCTTGGTTCGCCGCCTTCTTCGTGCTGTTCGCGCTGGCCAACACCGGCCTGCCGGGCACTTCCGGTTTCGTCGGTGAGTTCATGGTGATCCTGGCGAGCTTCAAGGCCAATTTCTGGATTGCCTTCCTGGCCGCGACCACGCTGATCCTCGCCGCCGCCTATACGCTATGGCTGGTCAAACGCGTGGTGTTCGGCGAGATCGGGAATCCGCAGGTGGCGGAATTGTCGGACATCAATCGCCGCGAGTTCGTGGTGCTCGGCCTGCTGGCGTTCGCCGTGCTGCTGCTCGGCATCTGGCCGGCGCCGCTGCTGGACGTGATGCACGCATCCGTCGACAATCTGGTCCGCCACGTGACCATCTCCAAGCTGTGATGCCGGGGTATACGCGATGAGTTTCCCGATTCCCGATCTGGTCCCCGCGATCCCCGAGATGTTCGTGCTGGCGATGGCCTGCACCATCCTGGTCGTCGACCTGTTCCTCAAGGACGATCGGCGCGACGTCACCTACGGTCTGACCCAGTTCACGCTGTTCGGTGCGCTCGTGCTGACCTGGATCGTGCACGTGCCTGAGGCGCGCGTCACCTTCTCCGGTAGCTTCATCGCGGACCCGTTGTCAGATACGCTGAAAAGCTTCATCTACGTGATCGCGGCCGGCGTGTTCCTCTATTCGCGTCCGTACCTGAAGGAACGCGGCCTGTTCAAGGGCGAGTATTACGTGCTCGGGCTGTTCGCCGTGCTCGGCATGCTGGTGATGGTGTCGGCCTACAGCTTCGTCACGCTGTATCTCGGGCTGGAATTGCTGTCGCTGTGCCTGTACGCGCTGGTCGCCTTCGACCGCGACTCGGGCCGTGCTTCGGAGGCGGCGATGAAGTACTTCATCCTCGGCGCCTTGGCCTCCGGCATGCTGCTTTACGGCATGTCCTTCCTGTACGGACTGAGTGGCAGTCTGGAGATCCCCGTGGTGGCCGAGTACCTGATCGCCAACGCCGGGCAGTTCAGCGTGCCGCTCACCTTCGCGCTGGTGTTCGTCGTCGTCGGCCTCGCCTTCAAGCTCGGCGCGGTGCCGTTCCATATGTGGGTTCCGGACGTGTACCACGGCGCGCCGACGCCGGTGACGCTGTTGATCGGTTCCGCCCCCAAGATCGCGGGCTTCGCGATCATCATGCGTCTGCTGGCCGACGGCCTGGGTGCGATGCATGCCGACTGGCAGGGCATGCTGGTGCTGCTGGCGGTGTTGTCGCTCGCAGTCGGCAATCTGATCGCGATTGCGCAGACCAACATCAAGCGCATGCTCGCGTATTCGACCATCTCGCACGTTGGCTTCCTGCTGCTCGGCATCCTCGCCGGCACGCAGGAGGGCTATGCGGCGGCGCTGTTCTATACCGTCACCTACGCCATCATGGCGATGGGCGGTTTCGGCATGATCATCCTTTTGTCGCGGCAGGGCTTCGAGGCCGAGAACCTGGACGACTTCAAGGGCCTGAACGAGCGCAATCCATGGCTCGCCTTCATGATGCTGCTCCTGATGTTCTCGATGGCCGGCGTGCCGCCCACCGTCGGCTTCTACGCCAAACTGATGGTGCTGCAGGCCGTGGTACAGATCGGCATGACCTGGCTCGCCGTCTATGCAGTGATCTTCTCGATCGTCGGCGCGTTCTACTACCTGCGCGTGGTCAAGCTGATGTACTTCGACAAGCCTGCCGACGAGCCGTTGCCGGTACGCGGTCTGGACGTCACCGTCGTGATGAGCGTCAATGGCCTGTTGATGGTGGTGCTTGGAATTTTCCCGGGCATTCTGATGTCCATTGCCGCGTTGGCCGTCGGGCCGTAACAGAGGTTCGCGAGGTGATGGCAGATACCGCCGTGTGGTTGTTCCTGTTGTTGGCCCTGGTGGCCGCCAATCTGCCTTGGCTGAGCGAGCGGGTGTTGTTCGTTCTGACGCCAGAAGCCGGCGTCAAGCCGGTGTGGGTGCGTCTGGGGGAATGGCTGATGTTGTATCTGGTGGTCGGTGCCATCGGTCTGGGTCTGGAACGCCAGGTGACGGGTGGTATCCATGGCCAGGAGTGGGAGTTCTACGCCATCACCTTCTGCCTGTTCATGGTCTTTGCCCTGCCGGGATTCATTTTTCGCCACGACCTGTTGAAACTCCTGCGTCGCCGCGCGTGATGCGCGGGGGCTGCCCACGGCTACCCCTTTGGGTGTTTTTTTCATGCGCGGCTTCGGTAATTAAGTGCACTGTCCCCCATCTTGACTTGATCGGATCGCCGTTGGCGTGTAATATGCCTCCCCTCGATTGCGGGGTGGAGCAGTCTGGCAGCTCGTCGGGCTCATAACCCGAAGGTCGCAGGTTCAAATCCTGCCCCCGCTACCATTGATAGTTGACACTGGAGGGCGGTTAGTCCGCCCTCCAGTTCAGCGACCAGCACGCCCTCCTCCGGCACCAGCCGAATTTCCTCACCAATCAAGCACTTGATCGCTTCCCTTGCAGCAGGGATGTCGTCAACGTTTTCCAGTGCCTCCACTGCCTGCCGGAAAATCTCACGTGCACGTGGCAGAATCTGGGACGGCGTATGCTCCTCGATCTCCGTCAGCAATTGAGTCGCCTGCTGAACTGCGTCTTCGGCCGCTTCCAGGGCCGCTTTGGTTCCCGGCGTGATGATGCCTGCACGAATGGCCTTGAGCAGGTTGTCGCGTTCGGTTTCCGCAGCCCTGAGTCTGGACAATGCCACACCAGGATCAGGCCTGGATGCGACGAGAAGGCGGTTCACTTCGCGTTCGAATTCTTCCCAATACTGAGGGTTGTTCAACAACTCATCCTTGATACCCCTCAACAAGCGCGTTTCCACCACGCGGCGAGGCACTTTCAGGCTGTTGCCGCATACGCTCGGGCCGCGGTCGCGGTGCTTGGCGCACCCGTAGCGGTATCGATCGACCATGACATACCGGCCACCACAGGTACAGGTGAGCAAGCCGCTGAAGATGTACTTTGGCGCGCCGCGCACATGAACGTGGCGGCCATTGCGATGGTGCTTGATGGTTCGGGCGCGGGTCGCCTTTTGTCGTGCCTTGACCGAGTTCCAGAGTTCCTGATCGATGATGCGTAGACTCTCGTTCTCGTGAATGACCCATTCGGCCGCAGGGCGCTCGCGACGCTTGCGGCGCCCGCTTAGTGGATCCTTGACCCACCTCGATCGATTCCAGATTTGCTGTCCGATGTATGTCGGATTGTTGAGGATGCCGATTCCACGCGTCATGTCCCCGTAAATTGCTGACTGTGCCCACGTACCTCCTCGGGGCGATGGGATATTACGCGCGTTCAAGTCATCAGCGATTCTGCGTGCTGACCAACCATCCGCAAAGCGAGCGTATATCTCGCGCACGATCGAGGCCTGTTCCTCGCTGACTTCACGCCGGTAACCATCTCCGACATCCAGGGAACGATAGCCATATGGAAGCCCACCGGCGGACAATCCAGCAAGTGCTTGCCCCATGAGGCCGCGATGCGTTTTTTCGGCCAAGTCGTCCAGGAACATTTCAGCCATCATGCCGCGCAACCCTACCTCTGCCTTGTATCCGCGACGCTCGGAATCGAATCCGTCGGATACCCCGATCACGCGCACGCCCCAGTATTTCAGTAGCTTGATCGCTTGCCAGCTTTCACCCAGATCCCGCCCCAAACGGGAGAAGTCGTCGATGAGCAGGACGTCGAACCCGTGAGCTTCTGCTGCCGCGAGCATGGCACGATAGCCAGGCCGATCCCGCAATGTCCCTGACATCGCCTGGTCGGCGAAGACAATGGGCTCAGGCCATCGCTCTGATAGGCAACGATTGACGCAGTTTCGTAACTGGTCGCGATTCGATGCCGAGCGCTGCTCATCAGAGCTGTAGCGTGTATATGCGGCGGTAATCATGCAGACAGGCTACTCTTCAGCACATTTCCCTACAGCGCTCGATTTGGACGGGAGATCGTAGATTGTTGTTTTACGGGTTGTTTCTGGGTCAAATAATCTTTTACAACCTGTCTCGCAAGCAGTCTGACGATGGTGCGCAGGTTCGTCCGCGCGTCTTGATCCACCAACTGTGGCCGATCTTGTCGTCTTGCCATGTGTCACCCTGGTCATTTCCCGACACAGTCAATGCCGGATGTGGTGAGCGTGGTGCATCCGACTGGCATCGGTCGCCGTGAAAACAGCGTTTTCAGCAGTGTTCGAAACTTGGGATCAAAGGCATGGTGTATGCCTTGCCTGGAGGGAAGTCTCAATGCAGTGACCATGAACTGGACGCCATTCATCATCTGGGTAACATCCGCCATCGGCCATCAGTGGCCATATTCCTCGCGCATCGATCGAGCAAGGGTGGGCAACGGTTCGCTACCGGACGCTTCTGGGTTATCGGTGCCAACAGGTTGGGCGGCATGATTGTCATGCGTGCTGGCGGACTGCGCGCGTAACCCGCAGTCCGCCAGCGATCGAATGCACTCGGCCCGGTAGCTTGGGGGTATGTCTCGGAGCCGCAGCCACAGTGGGCGGTGCGCCACCGGGTGGATTTCGACCTGGATCCGAATCCGACCGTCTTCCTTCTTGTTTCCCATCATGCCGCCCCGATCCTGTAATACCCGCGCGCGTTGGCAAACTGCGGGTTTCTCGGAATGACGACATCGACCAACTTTCCATAGATGTCTCGGATGGCTGATCGATACCATGTCGCGCCACCGCCTACCAGCACCACCACATCGGGGGTAACACCCATAAGCCGCAGACTGTCGCGGATCTCGGTCGCTGCCTGATTTGCGACTTCCGCGACGGCTCGCTCGACGTGTGGGCGAAAGTCGACTTGGCTGGAGCCTGCGACGAGATATGGGTCGCTACGGATGATCGCTTCCTCCAGGCGTTCACGGGCCAGCACCCGCCCGGTCTCTTCTTTGATGGTGCCGACGGCGCGCTCGATGGCGACCGACATGGCGAGTGTTGAAGAGCTGCTGCTCGTCTGCTGGATTTCGCTGCGGCGCACGACGACCCAATCGATGGAAAAGAACCCCGGGTCGATGATCAAAACGTCCCGTACCGACATCGGATCACTGAGGCATGCCACGTAGTCAATGAAACCGCCCATGGGTTGGGGAACCACGTAGACTTCATCCACCTGCACCGTGCGGCCGCCTCCGAGGACATGCGCTCCAGTCATCATGCGAATGAGCTCGCCTCGGCGACTTGGGTCCTGCCATTGTTTGGTCGGGAGCCCGGTGACAAGTCGGTCCACGACGGACGTTTCTGCCATCGACAATGCCGCCAGAAAGAGTGCCCGATAGGTGTCTGAGGCGGGGTAGTGCTCGTGCAGGACGCGTCGGCGTCGACCACCATCGACGCGGGAGGGATCAATGGGCCTGTAAATTGAACTGTGTAACTGCCCTATGAGACGGTAATCGGGGATTCCCCGGAGGAGTGGTTACGATGGTATTGAGGCCCGAGATGCTGGACGAACTATTGGCGCACTGCAAGACGCCGGC
>JAQVJI010000043.1:0-5290 GCA_028695255.1 Chromatiales bacterium
CACGTAATTCGTGAACGCCCCCATCTGGGTGTTGCCACCGGCGATGCTGCGGGTCGGCGCCACGTTGCCGTCCGCCGTGCTCGCGTTCCAGAACACGAGCACGCCCGGCACGCCCGCGCCGCCGACGTTGTAGCTGGTCGTGATCAGTTCGTCGTGCACCACGTCCAGCACCAGACCGAGCGGATTGTCCAGCAGGGTGTTGCCCCCGGCGATGACGCGCGCGGGCGCCACGTCACCACTGGCCGTGCGCGGAAAGACGCGGATGGAGTCATTGAAGCTGAGTACGTAGATTTCATCGTTGACGGCATCGATGACCACCGCCCGCGGCTCGTCGAGGCCGGAGTTGGCGCCATGGATGAGGCTTCGGATCGGCGCGACATCGCCGTCGGCATGGAGCGGATACACACACACTGCCTGGCCGATGAAATCCGCGACATACAGTTCGCCGTTCACGCTGTCGACGGCAACGAACCATGCACTGAGGAGTTGCGTGGCGGCACCCGCGATGGTCCGCAGTGGTGCGGCATCCCCGCTCGCCGCATCGGCGTAGACGGTCACGCTCGGGGGGCATTGAAATTGGGGACATAGACATCGGCGTGGGCCGGGGGTAGAACGAGCAACGCGCCGACGAGCAGACATGCGGCCAGCAGCGGATGGATATGCAGATTCCGGGTTACTGTGAATTTGAGCATGAACGGCATGTTCTCTCCCTCGAAAATTGGCTTCCGGGCGACGGGCGACTGATGGTCGGACGGACATCGAAAAGAACTCGATCCCACGTATCGAGGGTCCGGATTTTACAAGCGACTGGCACGGGCGCAACGGCAAAACGGGCCTGTTCCGCAGACTTGCCGGCCGCGAAAGAGCAAAACGTGACGGAAACCTCACTGGAGACCAAGCATGACGCACACACCGACCTGTCGCCTCGCCCGCATGTCCCTGTTTGCCACCCTGACAATCGCCGCCACGACCGCTACCCTTGCCGGACCGGCCGCCGAATCATGGCGCATCACGCATGCCCTGCCCGCGCCCTGGAGCGACGCCCCACCCGTCGGCCGCGATCTCGCCGGACAAGCCCTGACATTCGACGACGGCGCGCTGCGCGGTCCCGAACCCCTGCAATGCGAACCGGCACGAATCGAGCCCGTCGACCTGCCGGCCGCTGGACTGTTCGAGGGCAATCTTCCCGCACCGGCCGGGGACCGCGCACGAGCGCTCGGGCTGTCGGCGTTCCCGGTGGAAACGCGGCGCGTGACCTGCCCCGACGCGGGCTTCGACTTTCATCGTGCCGACGCGGACACGTTGCTGATCGGACTGGACAACCGCGTCTGGGTACTGTCGCGCGCGGCGGGTGCGACGGCGGCGCCGGACTCGCCGACCGGCGTCGTGCAGCGCTTTCTGGAGCTGCATTTCAGCGGCGACATGGCATTCACGCCGGCGAGCGTCGCGGCCAGGGCAGACTTCCTGACCCCGGCCCTGCAACGGAAGGTGGTCACGTATTTCTCGCGACCCGTGCCGGAGGACGAGGTACCCGCGATCAACGGTGACCCGTTCACCGACAGCCAGGAATATCCGACCCGTTTCGCCGTGGGAGAGGCCACGATCGAAGGCGCCACCGCGCATCTGCCTGTGCGCTTCGGCGACGGCTGGCGCAGCTACGTACTGCGCTACCGATTGCTGCAGGAAGGGACCGTCTGGCGGGTGGACGACGTGATCCCGACGACCGGCGACGGCCTGCGCGCGGCCTTGCAAGGCCGCTGACGGGTAAGCGAGGTCGATCTCACCCCTCGTCACGCCGCGACCCACCCGCTCGGGCAGGACGCGGCCTCATCCCGCCAGCCGCCGCGTACCCGGCCGCTTGCCGGTCCGTCCCCGCCCCGTGAGAAGCAACAGCAACACGAGGATCGGCATGGCCCAGGGCGACAGCGTCGGGGCGGGCGACGCCTGCGGGTAGTACTCGTAAGCGCCGACGTCGTAGCCGGCACCGTTCGGTCGCGCGATGCCGCGCTGGTCCGTGGCCTGGCCATTGGCGCCGTCGGCTGCGTCGATGGCCGGGCTGCCCGCCCCCAGCGCCATGGTCCAGGTCGGACCGCCGTTGTCGGCCAGCGCGCCGAGCAGCGGGTTCGCAGTGGCGATGCCGGCACCGCAGGAGTCCGGTGTGTTGCCGCCGTACTGGAGGTTGCCGCCGCCGTCGACGATGACCCCCGTGTCGTAAGGATCGCATACGGGCCCCCCTCCCTCCTTCATGGCAATGCTGTTGCGCAGGGTGATGGACGTACCCGTACCACCGGAGAACACCGCATCGTTGGCGTTGATCGAACCGACCAGTGTGCCGTGGGTGACCGTCATGCTCGCCCCGCCCGTGGCGCCGATCGCCCCTCCGTGAACCACGTTGTTTCCGGTAAAGGTCGAATTGACGATCTCGGCGCTGCCACCGCCCGCACCGACCGTACCGATACCACTCAACTGCCCTGCATTGCCCGTGAATGTGCTGCCGCTCACTTGCAGCGTGCCCAGCGACCAGATCGCCGCGCCCGAGGACGCGCCGTTGTCGCGGAACGTGGCGTTCGTGACCGTCAGGCTGGAAGCGGCGTCGACGTATACGGCGCCGCCGTCGTCCAGTGCGTTGTTGGGCCGGCCGTTGACGAGCGTGATGTTGCTCAGCGCCAGGTCGCCGGCCGCCAGCGCGAAATGACGGATGTTGGTCGGCAATCCTCCGGCATCCAATGTGATCAGGCCGCCGCCATCGATATCGGTTGGACTGGAGATGACCTTGGTGCCGGTGAGCGCGATGGTGACGGGTCCACTGCCGCAATCGAAGGTAACCGCGCCGCCGCCGACCAGCGCGGCGTCCAGGGCGGCCTCCGTACAACTGCCGGGCGAGCCCGTTCCGACCACGCCAAAGGCGTGAACCTGGCCCGTGACCAGACAAAGCCCTGCGGCGATGAACGCGCTTGAAAGGGGATGACGCATGAATTCCTCCGTGACCGAGTCGGTGCTGCTGCGCGACGGGCGCAGTCCGGAGGATTGTAGGGACGGCATGAAAACCTGACTCCCCCGTCGATACGGGGGAATCCGGCGCGGCGCCGAGATCGGTATCAGGTCGAAAGCATCAGGGCCATGATCAACCCCTCGCGCCCGTTGACGCCGAGACGCTGATAGATGACGCGCAGATAGTCGTCGACGGTGGCGACGCCGATCGCCATTTCACGTGCGATCTCCTTCAGCGTCAGACCGCGGCAGACGAGCAGGCAGACCTGCTTCTGGCGTTCCGACAGGGGCAGGCGGCGCAGACCGTTCAGCAGGCGCAGGGTCAGGGGAATGCGTCGACGAATGCGTACCGCAACGAACGGGCCGGGCGAGGATGGCGTCTCGCCGAGATCGTGAGCGCGCAGCGAAAAGCTGCCCCATCGGTTGTCGATCTGCATGGAAGCCGGCGCGGGCACCGGCCGGGTGATCGATTGATCGAATTGCCGCAGCAATCGCGCCAGGAGTTCACGCACCGCACCCGCGCCCTGACGAACGCTGCCACCACCCACCGCGAGGAACAGCAGATGCCTGGCCATGTGGTCGGCATGCTGCACATGACCGGCCCTATCCACGATGACCACTCCTTCGTCGCCGTGCTCGATCCACCGCTCGGCCGCGGCGTGCTCCACCGTCATGGCGTGCGCCAGATATGGCAACACGGACCGCAGCAATGCCTCGTCACGGCGCGAGAATGCGTCTTCAGAACGATGTCCGCAGAGTTCCATCACGGCAAGAGGGCGACCGTCGGCACGCACCACTGCGCGCAACAGGTTGCCGATCTCCAGCGGCTCGCAGAAGGCCTCGTGGATCGCCGAGCCAGGAAGTCGCATACGATAGGAGGTCGAGTTTTCGATCTCGACGCCGCTGGTAGCGAGCGCACTGATCGACGGACGCACCTCCTCCTCGATTGGCCGCCGGTAGAAGTCCCGGTAGTACCGCAACAGGGCCTGCGGATCGATATTCCACAGGCAGCTGTCGACCACCTCGCCCCGATCCGAGACCCAGGCAAACGAGGCGCATTGATGCGGCAGCAGTTCGCGCAACAGTTCCAGCGCCAGTGGAACGACCATCCGGTCGCCCAGCGACTGGCAGCAGGCCAGACGCAGGTCGGACAGGGAGGCCCTTTGTTTCGCCGTCAACTTCATCGATGCACCTGCCTGACGCCGGACTGCCCGCAGGCCGGCCCGTCAGAAACTCGCGTTCAGGGACTCGACGATGTCGTCGACGTAGTCCGGATTCGTGCGCGCCGCCCAGCTCTGTTCGGCATGCAGGAAACGGCCGTTCGCCGTCGGCGCCGACTGGGTGCAGGGCGCGGGCGAGCCGTTGGTGAAGCGGCCCTGCACATTGGTCGTGCCGTAATGCGGACAACTGTGCGGATCGTCTGGCAGATACACGACCAGCGGACTGCCGAGCGGGAAGTTCTGCTGGATCTGCTCCAGGATCGGCGGCACGACGCTGTTCGAGCCGGCGCTCAGGAACCAGTCGCCGCATTCTGCAAGATCGTTGTTGCCGTGAATGCTCAACGCGTGCAGCGCCGGATGCGCCAGCGTGATGACCTCGTGCGCGACGTGGAACGGCGCACCGGTGAAGTGCCCGACATCGGATTCGTGATAGACGCCGTCGCCGCAGACGTTGCTCACGCCGGCGCAGCCGGACGGTGCCGCGTTGGCGCAGCGGTGCGTGCCCGCGATCAGCAGGAAACGCGCGCCCGTGTCGCGGAACAGGTCTACGCCCTGGGTGTGGGTGTGGGTGTCGAAGACCGGATGCGGCACCTCGATCGCCAGTTCGCGCTGCGGCGCCGGGTTGAGCAACACGGCACCCCAGCCCTTGACCACGGGTGTCGTCTCCTCGACCACGTAATACTCGGCGTCGCCATCGCCGGTATCGACGAAGCGGATCAGGCGATAGGACGGAAAGCGGCTCGCCAGTGTCGCCGCGGCGGCCGCCCACTCGTGCCCCACGAGCTGCTGCATGGCCGTGCGCCAGGTCGCGAGGTCATCGGCATCGGGCCGCACGAAGCCCTCGCTGCCGATGCCGGGCATGGCATTGCGCATGTCGATCACGTGCTGACGCAGATCGGCGTTCACCGTGTCGATCGGCGCCGGCTGGTCATCGTCCCCGTCGCCCGGCGCGGGGTCGGGCTGCGGCTGGGGAACCGGCACGGGGTCGGGCTCCGGTTGCGGTGCCGGATCGGGGGTTTCGTCACCCGGGACATCCGCATCGTCGTCGGGCGTTCCTTCGTCGGGCGTTCCTTCGTCGG
>JAQVJI010000043.1:5390-16710 GCA_028695255.1 Chromatiales bacterium
TCGTCGGGCGTTCCTTCGTCGGGCGTTCCTTCGTCGGCAGCGCCATCGTCGGAAGCGCCGTTATCGCCAGCACCGCCGCCATCGGTCACGACGTCGTCATTGGCGGCGCCATCGACGCTGGCCTTGCAGCCGGCAAGCACCAACGTCAGCAGAGAGGCCATGGCGACGACGGAGAGGACGGAAAAGAGACGTGTGAAAATGGACGAGCGCGATATGACCATGGAGCTTCCTCCCTGAAAGTGGACGGTTTCCTGAAACGGCAGTTTATCAACATGAGTGGTGGTCTTGAACCACCTCATGGAGTGGCACATGGTCACCCGGCCAGCGTGGATCCACGTCCCGCGGACGGGCTACACCGTCGTTCAACCCGGAAAGTCCATCAGGAGGCGTGATGATCGCGCAGAGATTTGGATTCACAAAGCATTTTCCGAAGAAGCGCAATACCGAGCCGTATTGCCGACTGAGGAAAATGCTTTGTGGGTTCAAGGATCAAGCGAGGGCGCGTCTCCTGATGGATTTTCCGGGTTCACCCCATGCTCAGCACCAGCTTGCCGGTGAGTCCGCCCGCTTCCAGCATGCGGTGTGCCTCGGCCGCCTGATCGAGCGGGAAGGCGCGCGCGACGTGGATCCTGAGCTTGCCGTCCTCGAACAGGCGGGCGCCCTGGCGCAGGATCGCGGCGTGGGCGCGCAGGCGGTCTTCGAGATGCAGGTGCATGGGCGTCAGCATGAGTTCGAACGACAGGCGCAGGTTCTTCACGCGCACGGTCTTCCAGTCGACATCGACCGGCGGTTGCAGCAGCGTGACAACGTCGCCGTAGGGTTTCACCGCCTCGAAGCTGCGTTGCAGCGCGTCGCCGCCGAGCGTATCGAGCACGAGGTCGACGCCCTGACCGTCGCTCCAGGTGCGCACGGCCTCGACGAAATCCTCGCTGCGGTAGAGCACGCTACGTTCCGCACCGAGACCCTTCACGAATTCGGCCTTCTCGGGCGTGCTGACGGTGGTGACGACGTGCGCGCCGGCCAGCCGCGCGAGCTGCACCGCGACGTGGCCGACGCCGCCCGCGCCGGCGTGGATCAGCACGCGCTGGCCGCGACCGAGCCTGACGCGGTCGTTGAAGGATTCCCAGGCCGTGATGAGCACCAGCGGCACGGCCGCGGCCTCGATGAAACCCAGCGACGGCGGCTTGCGCGCGGCGTGGTATTCGCTCACCACGGCGAATTCTGCGTAGGTACCGGCGTGCCCGCCGATGCCGCCGTGGCAGAAATACACCTCGTCGCCCGGCTCGAAGCGCTCGACCTTCGGACCCACGGCCTCGATCACGCCCGCGCCGTCGCAGCCGAGGATGGCCGGCATGCGTTCGGGATAGTAGGTGCCGCGCGCACGCAGCTTGGTGTCGACGGGATTGACGCCGGCGGCCTTGAGCCGCACCAGCATGTCGTGCTCGCCGGTGAGCGTGGGATCGGGCAGGTCGACGTGCTCAAGCACTTCCGGCCCGCCGGGCTGACGCATGAGGATCGCTTTCATCGTTGCGGTATCCCGAATTGAAGGATCAAACAGGTCACGTTGCGAAGCTGCGTGACGTCGGGGGCTTCGATCGGCACCCTACAGACAACGCCCGACCGAACCGTCGGCGCATTCGCGTCCGTCGATCCAGATCGCGCGGTCGAGTTTCGTGCCGTCGAGGTGCAGGCCCTGCACGAAGGCACCGCGCAGGTCGGCGTAGCCGAGATCGGCACCGCTCAGATTGGTATCGATCATGACCGCGCTGCCCAGACGCGCGCCGCGCAGCGAGGCGTTCGCGAGATTCGTACCCTTGAGGTCGGCGCCGCGCAGGTCGACGTAATCGAGCTTCGCGCCCTTCAGGCTGGCGCCGGTGAGACGGGCGCGGCGCAGGTCGGCGGAATCGAGGTTGGCGCCGTCGAGGCGCGCGCCGGCGAGATTGGCGGCCGTCTTCTGACAACGCGCCCAATTGACGCCCGGCGCGGCGGCGGCCTGACAGTCGGGGGCGGCGGTCTGCACCTCGCCCTCCCGCAGACCGATCACCCACCACATCCCGGCGATCATCAATACGACGAACACCACCAGCACGGGCCACCAGCGGCGCAATTGCATCGCTTCGTCCTCGCTGCTCATCAACAGCGCGGCGCGTTGGGCACGGTGCTGGACCACCTCTTGCGATTCCGGGCTGCGACGATCCGGACCGCGGCGTTCCCGGTTGAGCGTATCCGCGTCGGCGCTGCGGCGGCGGTCGCGCAGACGTTCGTCCTCGCGCAACCGCGCCTGCGCCAGACGCTCCTGGCCGCCGGGTTCATGTGCGTTCTTCACTTCCAGGGGAACGAGGTCGGGATGGTCGGCGACCGGGCGCCATTCGGTCTGGTCGGTACTGAGTTCGTCGCCGTCGGCGATGCGCCCGAGCAGGATGTAGCTGGAGATGACGCGCGTGGGATACGGGCCGCGCGCATTGCCGTCGCCACGGCGCACGTACCAGAGACGTTCTTCCTGCGGTTGCGGTTCCGTCATGGCCGTGTATTAAAGCACAAGGCGCTCAAGGCGTATGCGGCGCCGCTTGCAATGCCGCACGCATGAAGGCGGCGGCACGTTGCAGGGCGTCCTTCGCCGCCAGATCGTCGGCGAAGGTCCTGACGTTCTCGGGCCGGAAGTCGAAGCCGCGGCCGACGCCGGGATAGACCACCAGCCGCGCCGGCCGGCCCTGTTTCGCCAGCGCGTCGACCGCCATCTCGATGCCGCGGCGGCGCTGGTACTGTTCCTCCTCGCCGATGAAGATCAATGTCGGAATGGTCAGCGCATCGGCCTCCGCTGCATAGCGATACACCTGCATCGGCTCCGGCGCATTCGGGTCCTGCATGTGCGGGTAATAGGCGACGTAGCAGGCGATGTCCTGCTCCTGCCGCGCGTGAGTCACCGCCACCTTGAGGCTGTAGTAGCCGCCGCGCGTGTGCGAATAGAGACAGGCGCGGCGCGAGCTGATGTCGTCGCGCGCGAGCAGCCGGTCGACGGCGAGGTTCAGGTCCCGTTCGAGCGCGTAGTCGTGTTCGATCGGAAACTTCTCGATGAAGCGCCCCGTATACAGATCGGGCGCGTAGACCACGAAGCCGCGCGCGGCGAGCCGCCTCGCGTGCCGGCCCACGAGATCGTCCAGACCGCGGCGGCCGTGCACGAACAGCACCGCCGGATATTTCTCCGCATCGTCGGGCCGCCACACCGTCACCGGAATGTCGATGTCACCGCTCGGATAGTTGTCCTGCGTCACCGCTACCGGATGATTGGCCGGCACTTCCAACTGCCCCTCGTCCCACCAGCCGTGATCCCACCACCAGGGCAGCGTGCCCTGCGCGGCGGTGGTCGCCGCCAACGTCAGCGACGCCAGCAGGAAAGCCGTACACACGATCCACTTCGTCTTCATCGCATCCACCTCCACGCAAGCCCAGGAACGGGCTACGGCGGCCAAAAAACGGATATCTCTCGCTGAGGCGCAGAGGGCGCCGGGATTCATTCATCATGTTTCCCCGCGAGCCCTGCGTCCCCGCGAGAGAACTCGGCTTTTCAGCCTTCTCTCTCCGTGCCCTCTGTGGCCGGACATCGGCCTGCATCGTTTCCGATACCATATCAGACCTTTTCCCCGCCCATCCGTCACGCCGTGTCCGAGCTTCCCGTCGAATCCGCCCTGCCCGCGTTGCTCGCTGCGCTGCGGGCCGGCAACTCCGCCGTGCTCCAGGCGCCGCCCGGCGCCGGCAAGACCACGCTCGTGCCGCTCGCATTGCTCGACGAAGTCTGGCTCGCCGGGCAGAGCATCCTGATGCTCGAACCGCGCCGGCTGGCGACGCGTGCGGCGGCACGGCGCATGGCATCGCTGCGCGGCGAAGCGGTCGGCGAGACGGTCGGCTATCGCACGCGGCAGGACAGTCGCATCGGTCCGCGCACGCGCATCGAGGTGGTGACCGAGGGCATCCTGACCCGGCGCATGCAGGACGACCCGGCGCTCGAAGGCGTCGGCATCGTGATCTTCGACGAATTCCACGAACGCAATCTCCAGGCCGACCTCGGTCTCGCGCTGTGCCTGGACGCACGCGCCGGACTGCGCGAGGACCTGCGTCTGCTGGCGATGTCGGCCACCCTCGACACCGCCGCCGTCGCGCGGCTGCTGGGCGACGCGCCCATCGTCGCGAGCGAGGGTCGCGCCTATCCGGTCGCGCTGCACTGGCTCGGACCGGCGCCGGACGAACGCGTGTTGATCGGTGCCGTGGTGCGCGCGATCCGCCGCGCGCTGGACGAGGAGAGCGGCAGCCTGCTGGTGTTCCTGCCGGGCAGCGGCGAGATCCGCCGCGTCGCCGCCCTGCTGGAACGCGAATCGCTGCCGAAGGGCGTCGAGGTGCTGCCGCTGTACGGCAATCTCCCGCCCGAGGCGCAGGACCGTGCGATCCAGCCGCCCGCGTCCGGCACGCGCAAGATCGTGCTCGCCACCGACATCGCCGAGACCAGCCTGACCATCGAGGGCGTGCGCGTGGTGATCGACTCGGGGCTGCGGCGCCGACCGCGCTTCGATCCCAGGAGCGGCATGACGCGCCTCGACACGGTCCGCGTCTCGCAGGCATCGGCCGAACAGCGACGCGGCCGCGCCGGACGTCTCGAAGCCGGCGTCTGCTACCGGCTGTGGGACGAGGCCGCGCATGCCCGCCTGCGCGCGCACGACGCGGCCGAGATCCAGGACGCCGACCTCGCACCGCTGGCGCTCGAACTCGCGCGCTGGGGCGAGAGCGACGCCAACCGCCTGGCCTGGATCGATCCGCCGCCGGCCGCCAATCTGGCGCAGGCGCGCGACCTGCTGTCGCGCCTCGGCGCACTCGACGCCGACGGTCGCATCAGCGACGGCGGCCGGCGCATGGCCGCGCTGCCGCTGCATCCGCGCCTCGCCCACATGCTGCTCGCCGCGCCGCGAGCAGCGCTCACCGACGCCTGCCGGCTCGCCGCACTGCTGGAGGAACGCGATTTCCTGCACGACCCGCCGCCCGACCGCCGTGCCGATCTGCGGCTGCGGCTCGAAGCGCTGGACGCGCTCGCCAGGGACCGCCATCCCGCCGTCGCAATCCATCGCGGCGCGGCGGAACGCATCCAGCAGCAGGCGCAGAGACTGGCGCGGCTGGTGAAAGGGGAACGTGACACCGCAACGAGCGACCCCGAGGTCGCCGGCCGCCTGCTGGCCCTGGCCTGGCCCGACCGCATCGCCCAGAAGCGCAGCGGCGGCGACAACCGCTACCTGCTCGCCAACGGCCGCGGCGCCTTCTTCCGCCGGCCGGAACTGATCGCGAACTGCGAATATCTGGTCATCGCGGAACTCGACGGCGATGCGCGCGAGGCCGGCATCTTCGCTGCGGCACCGATCTCCGAGCGCGATCTTCGCCAGACCTGCCGCGATTCGATCGTCACGCAGGACGAAATCGTCTGGGACGCCCGCGAACAGGCGGTCAAGGCGCGGCGCCGCGAATGCCTCGGCGCACTGGTGCTGAGCGAGAGCGCACTGACCCGGCCCGATCCGGAGGCCGTCACCGCCGCGCTGCTCGCCGGCATCCGCGACATGGGCCTCGCCCGCCTGCCCTGGGAACGCAGTTCCGAGAATCTGCGTCGTCGCCTCGCCTTCCTGCGCCGCAACGACCCCGACGGCGGCTGGCCGGACGTCTCGGACGACGCCCTGCTCGCCACGCTCGAGGACTGGCTCGCGCCCTGGCTCGGCGGCATGAGCCGACGCAGCCACCTCGCACGCCTGAACCTCCACGACTGCCTGCGCTCACTGCTCGACTGGGAACAGGCACAGGCGCTCGACCGCCTCGCGCCGACGCACCTCGAAGTCCCCTCCGGTTCGCGCATCGCCATCGACTACTCGGCCGACGAACCGGTGTTGGCCGTGCGCCTGCAGGAGGTGTTCGGCCTCGTCGAAACGCCGCGCATCGGCGGCGGACGCGTGCCGGTGCTCATGCACCTGCTGTCGCCGGCCATGCGCCCGGTGCAGGTCACGCGCGATCTGGCCGGCTTCTGGCGCGGCAGCTATCACGAGGTGAAGAAGGAGATGAAAGGGCGCTATCCGAAGCACCACTGGCCCGACGATCCGTTGCAGGCCGAGGCCACGCGCGGTACGCGCCGTCGGCGCGAGACGTGAGGCGGCGGTCTGTCCAATAACGGAAATGGTTACGGGAGCGCCGGAAACCGCGACACTGCCCGCGATGCAATCGTCAGTCGAGGACGCCTGCCGCGAACCGGCTACTCGGCATCGCGCACCAGGCGAACGAAGAGGGTTCCCACTTCCTTGGATTCGGCCGAAATCGAACCGCCGCCGAAGTTCACGTACCACGCCGCGCCCGCATAGTCCACGCTCGTGGACGACGACCAGTATGACCCGGCGGTCACATCGTCGAAGACGCTTTCATTGATGGCCGGGTCGTGGCAGGCGAGTTCCACCAGGCTTGCCAGTTCCTTGACGTTGGGCAGACGCCAGTCCTGATGGCCGTAGTTTTCGCCTTCCTCTACCGCATTCACGGCCGTCGCCCGTCGATGCGCCCCCAGCCAGTCGTATCCGGACGGCGTGTCGTCGCAGCTTTCCGACCCCGGCGCCCACGTCATGCCCTCGCTGCACTTCTTCCACATCAGCCCCGTCACGGTGTCGGTCACGCTGCCGTTGCCGTGCTCCACGTAGCGGCCGGGTTCGCCGGTATCCCATGCGATGCTTTCCTCATTGCATGCCGCTGCCGCGGGCAGGGACGCGGCCAGCAGAACGGTCATCGTGATTGCGCGCAGACTCGTTTTCATCGAGAGACTCCTTGGGACAGGTTTCGGTACGCAGTGCCCGGCGGCAGGACGCGGAGAGCAGGGACGACGGGGTCCGCGGCTTCGCCAACGTCTTCCCGCAACGCGCCGGATCAGGGACCGCGCACGAGACGCACCCGGAAATCGCTGGTCTTCGGTTCGCGAGTCGCCTCTTCCCAGCCGTAACCCCGCTTCAGCAACCACGCATATCCGGAGTCGGAAACGTCCGGCGACGAAGACCAGTAGTCGAGGGATCCATCGACGTTCATGTCGGGGAAGTAATTCACGTCGATACCCCGCCAGATGCCAAGATCGGCGATGGACAGCAACTCACTCCGGCTCGGCAGGCGCCAGTCGTCGGCACCGCAGAGACCGCCGTCGTTGACGGCGTCGACGTAGTTCTGCGTGTTGCACTGGTTGCCGTAGGCCGAGAGGGTACCGCCGCAGGTATCGGTGCCGACGCTCCCCGCGGCGCCGCCGTTGGTCGTGGCGTCGGCGTCGTACCAGTCGTAGCGGTGACCCCGGTCGCGCAGGCCGTCGTCGTCGGTCTTCACCTCCCAGACCCGTCCGGTGACGTTGTCGCGCACGCAGTCCCATTCGGTGGCCGAGACCGGCAGGTCGCTGCCGTCGCCGGCGATCTTGGTGAAATCGAAACCAGCGCGGCCGCCACCGGCCTTCTCCAGACCGTCGTGCGCGTCACGGCCATACAGGGCGTCCTGACCGGCCGGGACGAAGATCGGGTCATCATCCATCTCATACTCGCCTTCCGACGTTGCGGTGACGCCGAAGGCATCGCAGTCGAGATCGTTGCTCGCGTCCGCATCATCCACGTGATTGCCGCAGCGCGTGATGCCCGTGTCGTTCAGGCCGACGGCCGGTACCGCATAGACCACGTCCGACAGCGTCCGCTGGCCCTCGCCGTGCAACACGCCGAGCCGGAACCAGTAGCCGGCGCCCCCGACGAGACCGTCGGCGATGTGCGAGCCGCCGCTGACGACCGTCAGCAAGCCCCCTTCCAGCGTGGCGCAGTCGTCGAAGGCGACGATGTCCTCGCGGGCACGGCAGAGAAGAAACGTCGCGCCGTCGTAATCCTCGTCGTTCCATGCCAGCACCACCGCCGCGTCGCCGGGCTTCGCGGACGTCGCCGTGAGATCGACGTCCGTGAAGCAACTGACCGCCACGTCGGTCACGTCGGCGCCGGTCACGATGCCGATGCCGTTGCTCACCTGACAGGTCTGGCCCGCCGGCTGGGCATCGACGGCGACCTCGTAGCCGCTGCCGTCGGCAACCGGCGTGTCGAAGACGAAAGCGCCGTCGGCGTCGATCGAGAGGGCGTCGCTGCCATTGTTGGTCAGCACGAGCGTGCCGGCCAGCCCGCTCACGTCGCCGCCGATGCTGTAGGCGTCGGTCGCGCACGTGACCGTCACATCGGTCACGTCGGCGCCGTCCACGATGCCGCTGCCGTCGGCGACGGTGCAGGTCTGGTCGGGATCGCCGGGCTGGAGGGCGACGGTCACCGCGTAGGCGCCGCCGTCGGCGACGGGGAGGATGAAGGCAAACTCCCCGTCGGTACTGACGGTCCGTTCCTCCATGCCGTTGGCCAGCACCACCGCGTTGCCGTCGGCAAGGCCGGAGACCGTGCCGCCGATGCTGAAACCGGGCGCGCCGGGCGTGCCGGGGACGACGCAGGTGACGACGACGTTCGCGACGTCGGCATCCTGGATCGTGCCGCTGCCGCCCGACACGACACAGGTCAGACCGGCCGGCTGGGTCTCTACCGTCACGCTGTAATCGGTATCGCCGACGAGGAGCGTCGCGAACGAGAACGGTACCGGCTCGCCGCCGTCGGCGGCGACGTCGAGCGTCTCATCGCCATTGCGCAGCACGAGACCGCTGCCCGTGTAGCCCGTGACGACGCCGGCGATGCCATAGCCCGGCACGAACAGCGCCTGACCGACGGCCGAATCCGTCAGGCCGTCCCTGAAGGCCCGCGCGCGCACCTGCACCGGGCCGGCCTTCGGATTGATGAGAAACGGTGCGCCGTAAAGCGTCGAGGTCGCGCCGGGGTCCGTACCGTCGATGGTGTAGCGGATGCTGGCGCCCGCGGTGGCAGTGGCGAGTGCGATCTCGACCGGGCCGCCGAAAACGCCTCCGGCCGGCGTCAGGGTTGGCGTCGCGACGGTACCGGGCGTCGGGTCCGGATCGGGCGTCGGATCGGGCGTCGGATCGGGCGTCGGATCGGGTATCGGGATGCCCACGTATTCCGGCGGCAGATCGGCACCCTGGCCGATCAGATCCAGCAGCACGTCGAGCCAGGCCTCGATGCCGCCGTCGGCGATGGTGTTGCGCACGGGTTCGAGGTCGACCAGTGACGCACCATCGAGTTCGGCCGCAAACGGGTCCATCGGCAGGCCGAAGGCGGCGAGCACGGCCGCCAGCGCGTCCTCATAGCTCAGACCGTTGCGTTCGGCGTAGGCGTCCGCGAGCGTGGTGAGCGGCGTGACGTGACAGGGCGAACCGCTGCAACGGGCCGTCATGCTGCCGACAAAGGGCTGACCGCGCACCCAGCCGCCGTTGGTCACGACGCGATAGTCGCCGTGTGGCAAATCGGGCCAGGAGAAATGACCGTTGGCATCGGTGCCGGTCTGCCCGACCAGATTGCCGACGGCGTCGTAGATGAAGACCGCGGCCTCCGACACCGGATCGTCGGTGACCGTGCCCTCCAGGACGAAGGTCGCGGGGGACGTGTCGCCCCCGGACTCGTCGATGTTGACGTCCGCACCGCAGGCCGAAAGTACGAACAGCAGGATCAGCAGGCCACCGAACCGGCCGGTTCGTTCGATCAAGCGTGGACACGGTCGAAGCATGCTGAACCACTCCCCTGTTGGTGGCGCGCTTCGACCAGCGGACAGTCCGAGACCCGGTACAAAACGTCGCGTGGAGGACAACGACGCCGTCGACGCGACAGGCGGGTTCCGTCATCCGGCGGTATCGCGGGGAGTCTAGGGGTGAATTTCGCTCGCCAACAACGGCAAACGATTGTGCAAAGCTGTCTGGATTATGAGATTTTGCGAAAAAGTCTCGCGTATTGACTGGGCGACTGCCCGAATTCGCGGCGGAATGCGGTGATGAAATTGCTGCTGTGGCTGTAACCCAGTTCGAGGGCCAGCTTCTTGACCGGATAATCCGGCGCCTCCCGCAGGCGGTTCCGCGCCAGTTCCATGCGGTGGCGGCGCAGCCAGCCGGTCGCCGACTGGCCGTAGAGCTGCTTGAACCCTTCGTTCAACCGGCGCGGACTGAGGCCCACCTCGTTCGCGAGGACATCGAACGGCGGCGGTTCCCTGAGATTGGCGAGGATGCGCCCGGCCACTTCCTGCACGGATTTCTTGAACGCGACGACCTGGGATGCTGAGCGGCTCCGGTCGATCAGTTCGTCCAGGTTTTGTTGCAGCGCCAGACCGAATATCTGCATGGCGGCGCCCTCCAGGCACATGCGCCGCATCGGATCGTCCATGTCCTGATGACGATGGATGTAGTAGGCGTCATGGGCAAGCGTGCGTATCTGCGGCGTGATGCGGAACGATCTGGAAAAACTCGTTCTTTTCGGCGTCTTCAGGTTGACTTCCAGCAGTCGCTCCAGCTCCCGCATGCACGGCTGTCCGTCGAACAGCTCCGCAAGCATCTCCAGCGGCAGCGCACCGCCGAAGGAGCGCGCCACTTCGCCGTTCTCGACCACGACCTCCATCTCGCCGCCGGGCAGGTTGGCGAGCAGGCCCCACTCGGGATTCATCACGAACGTCTCTCCGGACGTCAGCCGGCCGCGACACGTGCCAGAAAGCATGACCAGAAAGCTCAATGCCTCGAACGACGTGTCACCGGCGGAATCCGTCGGCACGACCAGGAACTCGTTCTCCGTATCGACGTAGGAGAAATCGACGGCCACCCGATTGTCGAACAGGAGGCGCTCCAGACGCAGTTCGAGCCCGTCCTGCCTGATGTCGATCTTGCTGACGTCGCCGTTGCGATCGGGGATCTCGCGGTCGACGCACCATTTGTAGGATTTCATGTGCCCACCCGGTTGTAAGTGTCAACGAACATCGCGACCATTGCATGCCTTGCCGCGCGCGCTGCATGCTTCCGGCCCGACCGACGTCGAATACGGATTCGGCGCGCCGACGCGTCCGGGAGGAGCACATCCAGAACTTCCCCGGGCCAATGATCCCGGAAAGTCCATTAGGAGACGTGATGATCGCGCAGAGATTTGGATTCACAAAGGATTTTCCGAAGAAGCGCGATACCGAGCCGTATCGCCGACTGAGGAAAATGCTTTGTGGATTCAAGGATCAAGCAAAGGCGCGTCTCCTGATGGACTTTCCGGGATGATGCCTCATCCATCCGTCCATCGCAGGAGACACGCCATGTCCACGCCCGCATCGATAGGCACGCTGCTGTTTCTGCTGCTCGTTTCGCCGTTCGCGGCGAAGGCGCAGAGCGTGCCGCCGC
>JAQVJI010000225.1 GCA_028695255.1 Chromatiales bacterium
GAGATCGCTCAGGCGGTACTGATCGATGTCGGCACCGTCGAGCAGGACGCGGCCCTCGCGCGGCAGGTAGAAACGCGGCAGCAGATGCACCAGCGTGCTCTTGCCGCTGCCGGAACGGCCGACGAAGGCGACGGTGCGGCCCGGTTCGGCGCGGAAGGAGATGCCCTTCAGCACGTCGCCCTTCTCCGGCGTGTAGGCGAAGCGTACGTCGCGGAACTCGATCTCGCCGCGCGCACGCTCGATGCGCAGCGTGCCGTGATCCTGCTCGACCGGTTCGTCGAGCAGCAGGAAGATGTTCTGCCCGGCCGCGATGCCCTTTTGCAGCATCATGTTGACCGAGGTCAGGCGCTTGATCGGCGACAGCAGCATGAGCATGGCGGTCATGAACGATACGAAGGTGCCGACCGTCACCGTGTCCTGCATCGAATCGAGCGTCGCCAGATAGACGATGAAGGCGAGCACCACGGCGAGGATGAACTGGATCAGCGGCACGCTTGCCGAGTGGGTCGCTACCATCTTCATGTGCAGCGCGCGGTTGCGCTCGTTGGCGGCCTCGAAGTGCGCGCGTTCGTAGTCCTCGCCGCCGAAGATCTTCACCACGCGATGACCGTCGATCATCTCCTCGGCGACGTGCGAAACGTCGCCCATCGAACCCTGGATACGGCGACTGATGCGGCGGAAGCGGCGCGTGATGTAGGCGACGATGCCCGCGATCACCGGCCCGACCACGATGATCGACAGCGCGAGCGTCCAGTTGAGATAGAACATCCAGGCCACCAGGCCGATCACGGTCAGGCTGTCGCGCACCAGCACCGTGATGCTGTCGGTCGACGCCTGCGCCACCTGTTCGACGTTGTAGGTCAGGCGCGACAGGAGTTGGCCGGATGACGCGTTGTCGTAATAGCTCACCGGCATGCGCAGCAGTTGATCGAACATCTTCGCCCGCAGTTCCTTCACCACCTGGCGGCCGATGTAGCTCATGAAATAGCCGGAGAAGAAGCCACTGCCGCCGCGCACGATGAAGATGCCGACCAGTGCGTAGGGAATCCAGCGGATGACATCCGGATCGCGTTCGACGAAGCTGCCGTCGAGCAGCGGGCGCATGATGGCGGCGAAGCCGGTTTCGGCGGCGGCGGTGGCGACCATCGCGACGATGGCGACGGCCATCAGCGGCCAATAGGCGAGCGAATGCGACAACAACCGGCGATACACCTCCACCGGCGGGATGATGTCCTTGTCGGGGACCATCGGATCGGCCAAGTCAGTCGTTCTCCTCGCCACGCGAGGTGGCGATGGAGAGCCGGGTCATGCCGAGCCGCGAGGCGGCATCGAGCGCGGTCACCACCGCCTGGTGCGGCGTCTTGGCGTCGGCGCGCACGATCAGCGGGGTCGCGGCGTCGTTGTCGGCCGCCTGGCGCAGCGCGGCGATGACCGTATCCAGACGCGTGCTTACCAGTTCCTTGCCGTCGATGTAGTAATGCCCGCGCACGTCGATCAGCAGTTCGACGGTCTGGCGCTGGGTCTCCTGCACCGCGGTCGAGGCCTCGGGCAACTGGATCTTCAGTTCCGAATGGCGATTGAAGGTGGTCGTGACCATGAAGAAGATCAGCAGCAGGAACACCACGTCGATCAGCGGCGTGAGATCGACGATGCTCAGGCCGTCGCGCTCGCGCCGGGCGGCGGCGAATTTCATGCGCGGCCCCCGGCGTCGCTCTCGCGCTCGCCGTGCAGCACCTCGACCAGCTTGATCGCCTGCTGCTCCATGTCGATCACGAGTTCGTCGACCTTGCCGCGGAAATAGCGGTGGAAGATCAGCGCCGGCACGGCGATCGAGATGCCGGCGGCGGTGGTGATGAGCGCCTTCGAAATGCCGCCCGCCATGTCGGTCGGGCTGCCGACGCCGATGTCGGTGATGACGCTGAACACCTGGATCATGCCGACCACGGTGCCCAGCAGCCCGAGCAGCGGCGTGATGGCGGCGATGGTGCCGAGCGTATTGAGGAAGCGTTCGAGATCGTGCGCGACGTGGCGGCCGGTCTCCTCGATGCCCTCCTTCATCACTTCGCGCGCATGGTCGCGGTTGACGAGTCCCGCCGCCAGCACGCGGCCGAGCGGCGAGGCGGCACGCAGACCGTCGATGTAACCGCGCGTCAGGTTGCCGCCGCGGATGGTGGCAAGGATGCCGTCCACCAGCCCCGGCGGCGCCACGCGGCGGCGTTGCAGGGTCCAGAAGCGCTCGACGACGATGGCCAGCGCCATGATCGAGCAGAGAATGATCGGCAGCATCAGCCAGCCGCCGGCCTTGACGAGTTCGAACACGGTATTTGTATTCCTGAAGGTCCAGGGAAAGGATCGGCGCATGGCCGGATCGCGGGACATGATAGCGGATCGCGGCCCCGAACGACGACACCACGACCCGGGACGCCGCCCGCACGCCGTGGGAGCGGCGGCAGCCGCGATGAACGCGGCAGGGACACGAACCCACGCGATCGCGCCTTCCGGCGCTCCCACGATCAGGCGCAACCGGCTCACACATCCGACGGAAGTCCGCCGCCGCACCCTTTCCCGGCTTGGCTAGCCGTACTACAGTGGCGCCACCGAGGACCTATCAAACAAAGGATGCCCGCCCATGAAGCGCCTGCTGCCCCTGATTCTCACGCTGGCGGTGATCGCCGCGGCCGCCGTCTGGCTCGTCGTCTCACGCACGCCTGAACCAAGCGCCACGACTCAGGCACGGGCCGACGACCAGCCGATCGCGCTGATCGACGTCGCCGAGCGCAGCTTCGACGACGCGCCGGCGCTGGCGCTGACCTTCAACACCCTGCTCTCGCCCAACGATCGCCACGGCGAATTCCTGGGCGTGCGCCGGGCCGACGGCGATCCGGTCAAGGGCGGCTGGGTACTGGCCGACAACCGCCGCGTGCTGTACTTCCCGCACGTCGCGCCGAGCAGCAAGTACGTGGTGAACCTGCGCGCCGGCCTGCCGGCCGCCAACGGCAGCCAGCTCGCGACCGACGAGGAACACACGGTCGAGACGCGCGAGATGCCGCCCGCCTTCGGCTTCGCGAGCCGCGGCTCGGTGCTGCCGGCCAGGCTCACCGACGGCCTGCCGATCATGAGCGTCAACGTGCCCGAGGTGGACATCGAATTCCTGCGCGTGCGCGACGACCGGCTCGCGCAGTTCGTGACGAGCCACTACCGCGAACAGAACATGGACCTGTGGGATCTCGATCGCATGCATCCGCTGATCGAGAGCGTGTACGCCGCACGCTACACCACCGGCGCCAAGCCGAACACGCGCACCGTCACGCACATTCCGGTCGAGGGCGTGAAGGAACTCAAGCGCCCCGGCTTCTACGTCGCGGTGATGCGCGAGCCGGGACGCTTCCAGTACCAGCACAAGGTCAGCCATTTCTTCGTCACCGACATCGGCCTGCACGCGCGCGTCTACGCCGACGCGATGGAGGTGCATGCCGCCTCGCTCGCCGACGGCAAGCCCGCCGCGGGCGTCACGGTGGAACTGCTGGACGGACAGAACCGCGCCGTGCAGAGCGCAGTCACCGACGGCGAGGGTCGCGTGCGCTTCGACGGCGTGCCGTCGCGCCAGCAGGTGGTGGTCGCGCGCAAGGGCGAACACATCGCGGTGCTGGCCTTCCGCGAACCCGCGCTCGATCTGTCCGAGTTCGATGTCGCCGGCCTGCCGTCGCAACCGTTGTCGGCCTTCGTCTATGCCGAACGCGATCTCTACCGGCCGGGCGAGACGGTGCAGGTATCGGTGTTACTGCGC
>JAQVJI010000044.1 GCA_028695255.1 Chromatiales bacterium
AGCCGCGAGGCGCGCCTGCGCGAGGCCTCCATCCTGCGCACACTCGGCGCCGGTCGCGCGCAGGTCCTCGCCGGCCTGCTGGCCGAATTCAGCGTCCTCGGCCTGCTCGCCGGCCTGCTCGCTGCCGCCGGCGCCACCGCCATCGGCTACGTGCTCGCGGTGCAGGTCTTCAACCTGCCGTACTACTTCAATCCCGGCCTGTGGCTGATCGGTGCCGTCGGCGGCACCCTCGGCGTCGGTCTCGCCGGCGTGCTTGGCACGCGCTCGGTTCTCGATCATCCGCCGCTGGCGACCTTGAGGCGGGTGGGGTAGGGTTTGGTTGGCATGCGCTTGAGCCGAGGTTGTCGTCATTCCAGCGAAAGAACGCCACCCGGTCCACGATCCGGACCGGAATCTACACGGCTACCGCCTTTGGATCGTTTGGCATATTCTCGAACCTCACCCCTTTGGGGTTGGCGCGATCCAGCGCTCCCGGCGTCAATGACAAACGTAAGTGGTGAGTCATGAATACAGCCAAAGACGAGGTAAGAGCCCTATTGGACAGCCTCCCCGATGACTGCTCACTGGAAGACGTCCAGTATCACCTGTACGTGGTGGAAAAGATTCACCGGGGCATCGAGCGCGCAGAGATGGAAGGAACGCTCAGTCAGGGCGAGGTTGAAAGGAAGCTCGACCGATGGGCCTCGAAGTAAAGTGGTCGCCCGAGGCAGTCGAGGATCTCGAGGCCATTGCTGAATACATAGCCAGAGACTCTGAACATTACGCCCGGGCGGTTGTTGCGGAAATGCTGTCGGTTTCTCGGAGTGTGGACGAATTTCCCCTGATAGGCCATGTAGTCCCGGAGATCGGGGATGAGCGTCTTCGAGAACGGTTCGTTTACAGCTATCGCTTGGTGTATCGGCTCGGGTCCGGGGACGTTCTGATCGTGGCGGTCATACATGGGAAAAGACTGCTCAGGAAGGAACGACTTGAGGACGGCGCGTAGCTTCCGGGGCGGACTGTGGCGAAGGCGACATTCCTTGTGTCGCAGCCGCTCCAATCGCACGTGCCTCAACCGCGTCCGCCGTCCGGCGGCTGATCCGAACAGGATCGTAAGCATCTGAATTTCCGGTGCGGCCGTTGGTATGGTGCCCGTTCCGGGCGTGTTCCGAACGGGCGGCACCGATCTTGCTCTCTCCGCCGGCATGAACGGCAAACCCTTTGAAACCCATCTCGACTGGTCGGGTTACGCGAGCTATGGCATCGGCGATGCCTATGCGGACGTGCCTGCGAACGGCGGCGATTTCGCGCGCGCGGTGGCGGTGTGCATCGGCAACCGGCAGTGTCAGCGCACGGGCATCGGCGTCATGTGTCCGAGCTTTCGCATCACCGACGATCCGGCGCATTCGACGCGCGAGCGCATCGTTGCGCTCAAGGCCGCGCTGAATGGCCAGTTGAACGACGAGTTCGGCGCGGATGCATTTACGCATGCGCGGCTGCACGAGGCGCTGGATCTGTGCGTGTCCTGCAAGGGTTGCAAGCGCGAGTGTCCGAACGGCGTGGATATGGCCTCGCTCAAGATCGAGGCGCTGGCGCAGCGCAATGCGGTGCAGGGCGTGCCGCGCCGGGATGCGCTGCTGGCGCGTCTGCCGCGGCATCTGCATCGATGGCCCGTCCTCGCCACACTGCTGCGCTGGCGCAACCGCGTGCCCTTGTTGGCGCGCCTCGGCGAGCGGTTGATGGGCATCTCGGCACGTCGGCGTCTGCCCGAGCCGGCCGGTCGTGGCTTCGAGGTCGTGCCCGAATTGGAAATGCCGGATGCGACGTTGAGCGGGCGCGAGGTGGTGTTGCTGGTCGATACCTGGACGCGGTATTTCGAACCGCGCATTGCCGAGGCGGTGCTGGCGGTGCTGCGCGCCGGCGGCTATCGCGTGCTGGTGGCGGAGCCGGCCGCGGACGATGCGGAACCGGCGCGGCCGTTGTGCTGCGGACGCAGTCATCTGTCGGCCGGCATGGTCGAAGAAGCGCGTGCCGAGGCGCGGCGTCTGCTGGCGGCGCTGACGCCGCACGTCGCGGCGGGCCGTCCGGTCATCGGGCTCGAACCGTCGTGCCTGATCGGATTGAAGGACGAATACCGCAAGCTCGGGCTCGGCGACGGCGCGGCGGCGCTGGCGAAGCAGGCGCTGTTGTTCGAGGAGTTCCTCGCCGCCGAACACGCGGCCGGCCGTCTAGCGCTCGATCTCAAGCCGATCGGCGGACGCGCGCTGGTGCACGGTCATTGTCATCAGAAGGCCTTCGGCGCAATGAAATCGGTGCGCAAGGTGCTGAAGCTGATTCCGGGGCTCGATGCCGAGATGCTGGAAACGAGCTGTTGCGGCATGGCCGGCGGCTTCGGTTACGAGGCCGAGCATCACGACGTATCGATGCAGATGGCGGAACAGGCCTTGTTGCCCGCCGTGCGCGCGGCTGCGCCGGAGGATGTCATCCTCGCCGACGGCTTTTCCTGTCGGCATCAGATACGCGACGGCAGCGGACGCGAGCCGCGGCACGTGGCGGAGCTTCTGTATGCGGCGCTGAGCTGACGCGGCAGTGTCCGTCCGTCACGCAGCTTCGCAACGACCTGCGCGGGTCCGGTGGGTCGTCGATTCCGCACCGATGCCGTAGGTTGCGCGCCAGCGCTACCTGACGCGATGCGCCGGGCGGAGTGTCCGTCTGTTCGAGTGGTCAGACGCGAATGATGTTTCCCTTCAGCGAATAGAGAATGGCGACCACGTCGTTCTTCGTGCCATCGTCCAGCCCATGTTTGGTCATGGCGCCGACGATGTCGTCCATCACTTCCAGGTACTCCTGCTCGCTGATGTTCATGCCCTTGTGTGCGGCGAGCATGTCCTTGCTCGTATAGGGCTCCGGCCCGCCCGATCCCGCGCAGAAGAATTCACGCGCCATCCGCTTGGCGCCGCCCAGTCGCTGGTAAAGGGTAGGGTTCGTGACGGATTCCTCTCTGTTTTACAGGGCTGCATGGGTCAGGCACGTAGCTGTCGCAGTCGGATGCAGCCACGGCTTGAAAGTGTAGTGTTTCACTTGGTGAATGCCGGGAAATCGGACGAACGGCCGTGTCCGTATTGCAGAAGAAAGGTCATTCACTCCCTCGAAATGCATGGGGGGCGGCTTGTGAGGCTGTCGCATGTCTTCCGCCATCGGGAATCGCTTGAGGTTCCCTGGGGCATAATCCATCGTTCTGGGATGATTGGAGGGATCTGTCGATGACGAAGTACGAAGCGGTGGGGCTGGCCCTGCGGGTGGCCGCGATATTCCTGTTCGTGAACGTGTTGCAGGAATTGGCCGTGAGTTTTCAGACGTTCGGGCAGACATCCGGTTCGCTGACTTGGATCATCATCGTTGCCGGGGCAACCAGTCTGATACTGGTGGCGCTGTTGCTGTGGATGTTTCCGATGGCAGTGACGCGGCGGCTGTTGCCCACGGACAAGGCGCAGGACTCCGTTGGCCCTTGGCGGCTGGAGGACGTGCAGGTGGTGGCATTTTCCGTTCTCGGTGTTTACATCCTTGTTCGTGCATTACCGTGGGTCGTCTACTGGATCAGCCTGCGTTATCAAATCCGGACCAGTGATCAGCCGGAGTTCGCATTTGGCGCACAGGAGCGCGAGAACGCGCGTCTGCTGATGGCAGTGTTCGAGGTCGGGCTCGGTTTCTGGCTACTGTTCGGCGCGCGCGGGTTGGTCGGTATGTTGCGCTGGTTTCGTTCTTTGGGGAGTGATTGATGCGGTCCGTCATCGGAGTATTGATGCTTGGTTTGTTGCTGTGCCTCGTCGGTTGCGGAGGCGGGTCGGCCGATGACGGCGTGCTCCCCGTCGATCCGGCACCGGACGAACCGATTCCGAACGATCCTCCGGCTGCCGATCCAGAGCCGTATCGACCGCCGCCGCTTGCGACCTGGCACTGGCAGTTGCAGGGCGAGGTGAACACGGGCTATGCGGTGGACGTGTACGGCATCGATCTGTTCGATTCGCCGTCGACGCTGATCGCCGATTTGCAGGCCGCCGGGCGGCGCGTGATCTGCTATTTCTCGGCCGGGTCGTTCGAGGACTGGCGGCCGGACGCGGCGGTGTTTCCGGATGCCGTGCTCGGCAATCCACTGGACGGTTGGCCGGGCGAGCGCTGGCTCGACGTGCGCGCGGCGAGCGTGCGCGAGGTGATGCAGGCGCGGCTCGATCTGGCGCAGGCGAAGGGTTGCGATGGCGTCGATCCGGACAACGTCGATGCCTACATGCAGGACACGGGTTTCCCGCTCACGGCCGACGATCAACTCGACTACAACCGTTTCCTGGCGCGCGAGGCGCATGCGCGCGATCTGGCGGTTGGGCTCAAGAACGACCTGGAGCAGATACCGCAACTCGTCGCTGATTTCGACTTCGCGGTCAACGAGAGTTGCCACGTCTACGACGAGTGCGATCTGCTGGCGCCGTTCGTCGCGGCGGGCAAGGCGGTGTTCAATGCCGAGTATGCGGCGGTCTACGTCGACGATCCGGCGGCACGCGCGGCCCTGTGCGCGTCGGCACTGGCCGCGGGCCTGAGCACGCTGGTGTTGCCGGTGGAATTGGACGGCAGTTTCCGCTTCGCCTGTCATTGAGGAGGACGACGGCTTCCGCGTTCCTCTACAATCATCCGGACAATCCACGCCTTCGACACCACCTCGACGCCAAGCGCATGTACGGAAGAAAGACCGCCCTCTCGCACAACAGCCTGTTCTTCCGTCTGCCGGAGACGCTGTTGTTCGTCGTCTCCTGCGAGGGCCGGATCCTGGAGGCGAGCGAGGCCTGGGAACAGACGCTCGGCGTGCCGCTGGAAGCCTTGCTCGGCAGTCGTTATCTCGATCGCATTCATCCGGAAGATCGCGAGCGGGTCGGTACGATGCTGGCGAACGTCTGCGGCGAGATGGAGACGGCGCGCTTTCCCGCGCGTTGCCGTCGCATCGACGAGGGTTACATCGGTCTGTCGTGGAGCGTGGTGGCCGATCGCACGGCCGGCCTGATCTATGCCTCGGCGCACGAGACGGCGCTGGATCTCCAGAGCCGCGACGGCGCGGTGCCGGATGCCTATCTCGATACGCTGACCGGGCTGCCCAATCGCGCGCTGTTCCTCAATCGCGTCGAGTACTGCTTCGAGCGCAACCGTCGGCGCGACGACTATCGCTTTGCGGTGCTCGATCTCGGACTCGACCGATTCAAGGTCATCAACGACAGTCTCGGTCATCGCGTCGGTGACGTGCTGCTGTCGCACGTGGCGACGACGCTGCTCGGCTGCATCCGGCCGACCGACATGGTGGCGCGCCTGGGCGGCGACGAGTTCGCGATCCTGCTCGAAGACATCCAGGACCCGGCCTCGGCCGTGCGCGTGGTCAACCGCGTCCACGAGCGGCTGCGGCTGCCGTTCACACTGCACGAACACGAGGTCTACACCAGCGCCACCGTCGGCATCGCGGTGAGCGCGGACGGCTACACGCATCCGGACCAGTACGTGCGCGACGCCAACATCGCGATGTATCGCGCCAAGAGTCAGGGCGGCGGGAGTTACGTGCTGTTCGACAAGACCATGCACGAACAGGCGCTGCACCGGCTGGAGCTGGAAATGGATTTGCGGCGTGCGGTCGAACGCGGCGAATTCCAGCCCTATTTCCAGCCGATCGTCACGCTGCCGGACGGACGCCTGACCGGTTTCGAGGCACTGGTGCGCTGGATGCATCCGGGCAAGGGCCTGGTGTCGCCGATGGAGTTCATCCCGATCGCCGAGGAGACCGGCCTGATCGTGCCGATCGGCACCGACATGCTGCGCATGGCCTGCCGCCAGGCGCGGCAATGGGCGGAGGAATTCCCGGGCTTCGATTTCACGGTGAGCGTGAATCTCTCGCCCAAGCAGTTGCGCGATACCGATCTGCCGCGGCATGTCGGCGCCATTCTGGACGAGACCGGCTTCGCGCCGCATTGCCTGAAACTGGAGATCACCGAGGGTGCGGTGATGGAGAATACCGAACAGGCGCTGGTGCTGCTCGGTGCGTTGAAGTCGATGAATATCCAGTTGTCGCTGGACGACTTCGGTACCGGTTATTCGTCGCTGAGTTATCTGCACCGGCTGCCGATCGACGTGCTCAAGATCGACCGTTCCTTCATCCGGGACGTCGACACCGATCAGGCCGCCCGCAGTTTCGTCGAGACCATCGTCAATCTCGCACGTCAGCTCAGGCTCAAGGTGATCTGCGAGGGCATCGAGACCGAGGCGCAGGCGCGCGTGCTGTCGGAGATGGGTTGCGAATACGGGCAGGGTTTTCTGTATTCGCGCCCGGTGGCCGAGAACGAGGCGCGCATCCTGTTGTGCAACGAGGCCGTGGCCTGAGGCGTGGTCGTCCGGCGTTCGTGATAGATGGGCGGGGCGTCAGGTGCTGCCTTCGCGCAACCTGACCTGCGGCGCGGCGGGGGCGCAGGAAGGGTTCCCACGAAGACGTTCTTTCAAGGAGGCGCCGATGAGCCGACGCATCACGATCATCCAGGGCCATCCCGATCCGACCGGCGGACATCTCGGACACGCACTGGCGGAGGCCTATGCGCAGGCTGCCGCAGAGGCCGGGCACGAACTGCGCGAGATCGACGTGGCGCGGCTCGACTTTCCGCTGCTGCGCACGCAACAGGCATTCGACAGCGGCGAGGTGCCGTCGGATATCCGCGAGGCACAGGCAGCGATCGCCTGGGCCGAACACTTGGTGTTCTTCTACCCGCTGTGGATGGGCGGCATGCCGGCGCTGCTGAAGGGTTTTCTCGAACAGACCTTCCGACCCGGCTTCGCCGTTGCGGCAGCGAACGCCGCGGGCATGGAACGGCGGCTGCTCAAGGGCCGCAGCGCCCGCATCGTGGTGACGATGGGCATGCCGGCCTCGTTCTATCGCTGGTACTTCCGCGCCCACGGCCTGAAGAGTTTCAAACGCAACATCCTCGCCTTCTGCGGCATCGGCCCGGTGCGCGAGACGCTGATCGGCATGACCGACGCACTCGATGCCGCCATGGCCGGGAAATGGCTGGCACGCATGCGCGTCCTGGGGCGGAAGGCGGAGTAGGGTTGTCCGCCCCAAGGTGGCGGGACATGCGGCCGGCATGGTGACGGTGCTGGTTGCGGCACGAACCGTGTTTTACAGGCTTTTTATCCCGGCGTTACGGTTCAGGCCATGCGTCAGCGTGAGGGGGGTATATGCAGGAGCATGAAAATGATATCCATAGCGCTTGGTAAAGACACTTCACTGGATGTCGATCTGGCGGTTGAATCGATCCGGCATCCGGAGCGATTTCCGGCGCCGGTGCGGTCCGTTCTGACCTACTCATGAGTCAGCACGCGTAGCCCGGATGGAATGAAATGGAATCCGGGGTTTCAGAGTCCGGTATCGCCGACGGTCGTCGACCATCCCCCGGATTCCGCTGCGCTGCATCCGGGCTACGGTTGGGCAGCTTCGGATGAGCAAGCGTAGGGCTTCGGAGCCGCCTAGTCCGCTTCGTGCAGGATGCTGCGGTTGCGTCCTTCTCGCTTGGCCCGATAGAGCGCTGCGTCGGCCCCGGCGATCAATTCGGGGGCGGTGGTTGGCGGTTGGTCCGGGGCAATACAGTTGATGCCGATGCTGATGCTGACCCGCCCGTCTTCTCGATCCGGATGCTCGATGCCGGCGGTCATGACGTCCTGGCGGATGCGTTCGGCCAGCGCGATGGCCTCGGCAGGTGCGAGGCCGCCGGCGACGATGGCGAATTCCTCGCCGCCGATGCGGGCGGCGAACTCGCTTGCCCGTTGGGTGTTGTCGTGCAGGATGTCGGCAATCCGGCGCAGGCAGGCGTCGCCGGCGGGGTGGCCGAGGGCATCGTTGTAATGCTTGAATTCGTCCACGTCGATGATGAGCAGCGCAAGCGCCTGAGCGTGGCGGACGGCGCGGGCGAGTTCGCGCTCGAGTGCCGCGTCGAAATGGCGGCGGTTGAACAGGCCGGTCAATGCGTCGGTGGTCGACAGCTCGGCGAGTTCGGCGTTGGCTGTTTCGAGTTGGGCCAGACTGAGGCGCAGGCGGCGGTTGAGCGAAACGATGCGGGCAATCAGCAGGCCGCCGAAAAGCAGCGCAAGTGCGGCCCAGCCGAGTGCCCTGTAGGCCCAATCGGGCACTTGGGCATCAGGCGGCGTGAAGAGGAAGCCGTTGAGCGTGTAGTTTGACGGCAGCAGGCCGGTTTCCGCGAACACCCGGGCGATTTCCTGCCAGCGCGTCTGGCTCATGTAGCCGATGTCGACGATATCGGCGAGAAACAGGTTGTAGAGCGACTGGGCTTCCAGCGTCAGGGTCATCCGGTCCATTCCGGGCCGGTATTTTTCCAGGATCAGATCGATGATTTCGGCCTGGTGGCGGTAGGCGTAGCGCCAGCCTTCGGCCAGCGCGTCACGCATGGCAGCGACGGCTTGCGGGTGTTCCCGGGCGAAGCGCTGGTTGGTGAACAGCGTGTCGCCGTAAAAGTCGATGTTCAGGTCGCGGGGATTGAAGATTTGATAGGGAATGCCGTACCGGCTGGCTTCGATCGGTTCGGTCGAGATGTAGGCGGTGGTCGCGTCGACCCGCTCCGCTCCGGGGGCGGCCAGGCTCTTGACGCTGTCGCTGTGGATGACCTGACGGACGCGTCCGAGATCGACGCCGGCCTTCTTCATATAGGCGGTCAGTTCGGCCGAGTGGCTTTCGCCCATCAGTGTTCGACCTTCGAGATCCTTGACGGTGCGGATGTGCGGATCGGTCCGCGCGAGGATGACGAAGGGTGAATGCTGGAAGATCGCGGCGACGGCGACAACCGGCAGGCCCTTGTTGAAGTCGATCAGCAGCGAGGAGTTGCCGACGCCGAACTCGGCGCCGCCGCTCGTCACGACGCGTCCCGGATCGACTTCCGGGCTACCCTCGATCAATTCCACGTCAAGTCCGGCCTGCCGGAAATAGCCTTGTTCGAGCGCTGCGTAAAAACCGGCGAACTGATATTGGTGGAACCATTTCAACTGGACCCGGACCTGCAACGGGGTGTCGGGCGAACCGGCGTTCGCCGGCTGAGCGACGATGCCTGCGAACAGCAAGAGGGCCAGACAGGTGATCGGTCGAAAAAGGCCCATGGCAGGCGCATGTGCGGAGGGAAGATGGCTGCGAGTATAACGCAAGGAAACACGCCGACTGGGCCGTGTCGGCAAGCGTACCCGGATTCCGCTGCGCTGCATCCGGGCTACCGGTCGGGCCACGGTTTCCGGTACGCCATGCGTTTTCTGGATCGGTTGGCGGCCATGCGTTGGCTTTGAGCCCGGTTTCCTGTTCTGATTGAGCGCGCCCCTTCAACCGAGAGCGACCCATGAAACACCTGCCCAAGGCCCTGTACGTATCCCATGGCGGCGGTCCCTTGCCCTTGCTGGGCGATCCGGCGCATCGGGAGATGGTCGCCTGCCTGTCCGACATCGCCGCGAACATGCCGAAGCCCGATGCGCTGGTGGTGGTCAGCGCGCATTGGGAGGAGGCGGTGCCGACCATCACGGCCGGGGCGAGCCCGTCGTTGATCTACGACTATTACGGCTTTCCGCCGGAGTCCTACGATATCCGGTATCCCTGCGTCGGCGAGCCGTCGTTGGCGACGGATATCCACGGCATGCTGGCCGATGCCGGCATCGAGGCGGCCCTGGATGCGGCGAGAGGATTCGATCACGGCGTCTTCGTGCCGCTGAAGATCATGTACCCGGAGGCGGACGTCCCGTGCGTTCAGTTGTCGCTCGTGAACACGCTCGATCCGGCGCGGCACATGGCAATCGGCCGCGCGCTCGGCGCGTTGAGCCGGCGCAACGTGCTGGTGATCGGTTCGGGCTTTTCCTTCCACAACATGCGGGCCTTCTTCGCGTCGGGTGACGAGGAATGGAGCCGGCTCAATCATGCGTTCGAGGATTGGCTGGTCGACGTGTGCTCAAACCCGGAGTATCCGGAAGCAGACCGGGCGGCGAAGCTGGTTCGTTGGAACGAGGCGCCCGGCGCGCGTTTCTGCCATCCGCGCGAGGAGCATCTGTTGCCGCTGCACGTGTGCTATGGCGTGGCGCAAGCGCCGGCATCGGCGGTATATCGAATCGACATCATGAACCGGGAGTCGAGCATGTATGTATGGTGAACGGGGGGCAGGCGTTCTTGCGAAACGGGAGGGTCATCCATGCGCTTGGGAAATCCCGATGTGTTTGACGTTGGTTGACGCTGGCGTCATGCCGGATCTGATGCCGAGGGTACCACGGCCATGAACGACAAGACCTCGCTGGCTCCGCCCGGCGCCGGCCTGCCGCCGCTGGAACACCTGCTGGCGCGGGTGGGTTTCCTGCTGCTGCGAAGTGCTCTCACCCGGCGCAGGATCGAGGTGTGGCTGAGTGCCGAGACGCGACGGGTATGCGACACCGCGCGCGGGCTTTCCCTGGAGCAGATGCAACGTCAGGTGCTGATTCCCAGGGTCATGGGCATCGAGGACAGCAGTCGCAACTGGTCAGCGGCCATGGTCCTGCAACATCTCGTCATCGTCGATACCGGAATCGGTGAACTCGTGACCGCATTGAGCGCAGACCATGCGTTCGGGCGCGAGGTGCGCATCGCCGACGTCAAACCGATTCCGGGCGCGGGACGGGAACAATTGTCCGCGCTTGAAGATGCCCTCACGGCCTATCTGGCACGGGTGGAGACGATCAGGAATCTGCATACCGCACGTCGCCATGCGCACCCGTGGTTCGGCGCGCTGGACGGCCACGGCTGGCATGTCTTGGCCGCGCTCCATACGATGATCCACCGCCGCCAACTCGACGCCATCGTGCGCATGGTGAACGAACACCCGTAGCATGTCGGTCCATCGGGGAGAGCCAGTCAACGGCCGGCCGGGTTTTCCGCCGGTCGCGTACCGGATGCGGATTGCCGCATTCATCTGGTTTTGGAGTTTCACGAACGGCCCGCGCCCGCGCCGTTTTCTTGTCCGATCAGCATGTTTGCATCGATGCCGTAGGTCAGGTTGCGCGTCGGCGCTACCTGACGCGAAGCGGCAATTGGGGCGTCCGCCGTCACGGCTGACTTCGGGTCGGCTGACCGATCCCCGGTTGAAGCTGAACGCTTCGGGCATCACGCTGCGAGTCGGAACTTTGCATCGATCTCGTCCCAAGGCACTTCGATACGGCCTTCGGCGGTGCGCGTGACGATACCGAACGACTCAAGGGCTGCGACGTCGGCATAAATATTCTTGTGGTCGCGCCGCAGCAACTTCGCCAGCGCATAGGCCGTCATCGGTCCCTCGGCGCGCAGCACGCGGATCAGCTCCCATCGTTTCGGTGTGAGTGCCGAGAGGAGACGCGGCAGGTTTTCGAAACCGACGGCGTGATGGGCGGGTGCCGGTCGCCCCGTTTCCGCGGCGCGCCAAGCGTCCGCGAACTGTTGCAGCGATTCTTCGAGGGTGGAAACCTCGATGTGCAGGATACGTTTCTTCGTCATGGTCAACCTCCGATACGCGTAACGTCGTCGAGGAAATCCCGAATGAGTCGTTCGAGGGAGACGAAGTGATAGGGCTCCTCGTGGGACTCGTAGTGGCGGTGGTCTCCCTTGCCGCGCTCATTGTCGTAACCGACCAGACGCTGTCCATCGCGTCCGAAGTAAAGGCGATACTTGAGACCATGTGGCCGATCGGGATCAGTCCGCGGCAGACGCCAGATCACCATCTCGACGATGCCGCCATAGGCCTCCTGGCGTTTATGGAAGATCAGGGTCGCCTTCATGGGGTGTATTATGCCCTATAGGGCTAATCATGCCCAAGGGTGGATGCGTCGTCGCGCCGGCGGCGGGCCTCATCTGGCGAAAGACTGCATTGCGCCTCAGTTCTCCACCCGCAACATCCCCGGCGACACGCCGACGGCGCGCAATTCCGGCCGGTACATGTCTTCCACGAACGGCGGCGGCACGGTGTAGCGGCCGGGCGAGACGACGCGCAGCAGGTAGAACAGGTGGGTGCTGCCGTAGCCGGTGAGGCGCACGGCGGCGGCGAAGCGGTCGTCGCGGTATTCCTGGTGCTTGACGTTGTCGTTCTGCATCGCGTCGCCGAGGCGCTGACCTTCGATCCGCAGGTCGGCGATGGCCTCGCCCTGGCTGAGGTTGAGGTTCTCGATCTCGAGACCGGCCGGCAGCAGGTCGACGATCAGCGCGTCTTCCACCGTCTTGCGGCTTTCCACGCGCAGGTGGGCGATGAGCAGTTCGCCGACCTTGAGCGGACGTTCGCCGACGGGTTTGCCGTCGGGCGTGTGCAGGCTGCGCTGGATGTGGATGTCGTCGAGTTTCGGCGCGGGCGCCTGACGCGTGTAGCCGGTGACTTCGATCTCGGTGAAGAGCGGGAAGTCGGCCTTCGAGGTGAAATTCACACCGGCGCGCAGGGCGTCGGCGTCGAACACGCGCTGCGTGCGGCCCTGGGCCTCGATGGTCTTGCCGTCGAGCGTCGCGTTCCACTCGCGGCCGCCGGCGGCGAGCGTCGAACGGCCGGCGAGGAAGGCGGCGAGGCGTTCCTGGGTGCTGAGCCAGCGGCGGTTGGGCAGGTCGCCGGCAAGTCGGAACAGCAGCGCGTCGCGGCCCTCGACCTCGACGGCGTGACGTTCGAGCAGCGCGGCCATGAGGCCGCTGTCGCGGATGTCGCTGCCGTAGTCGCCGAGATACCACTTCTCGCGCCGTTCCTTCTTCACGCCTTCGGCGAGCGCCGCCTGCGCGCGTTTCTCGTCGCCCATGAGCCTGAGCGCGAGGCCGAGATGCACCAGCGGCAGACCGGATTCGGCCTGTGCGCGCTGATGGTCGTAGAGCGTGCGCAGCGTGCCGAGCGGCGCGCGCTGCACGCGTGCGAGCACATAGCCGGCATAGGCGTTGGCGGCGAAGGACAGGTGCGCCGGGGCATCGGAGAAACGGCGCGAGGCGAGGGTGTTGCCGCCGGCCTGGAGACGTCGTTCCAGCGCGTCGAGCGCGCGCTTGAGCAGATGCTCGGGCACGCCGAAGCCCTGATCGCGCGCTTCCAGCAGGAAGTCGACGACGTAGGGCGTGAGCCATCCCTCTTCCGGTCCCTGGTTGTTCCAGAGGCCGAAGCCGCCGCTCGCGAGCTGCATGCCGCCCAGACGCGCGATGGCCTGGTCGATGCGCGTCGCGCGTTCGGCGAGCGACAGGGGTTTGAGGCCGAGCGCCTGCGCCTGCGTCTCGTCGACGTAGAGCAGCGGGAAGGCGCCGCTGGTGGTCTGTTCGAGACAGCCGTAGGGATAGCCGAGCAGGCCCTTGACCGCGTCGCGCAGGTTGATCGGCGGCGTGGGAGAGACGACGAGTTGCACCTCGACCGTGTCGGGCATCAGGCCGCGCAGGAGCGAGGCGTCGAGCGCGAGCCGGCCGCCGGCATCGAGACGCCGTTGCGTCACGCGCCGTTCGCCCGGCCAGGGCGGACGCACGGCGAGTTCCCAGCGCCGGTGCAGCGATACATCCTGACCGTCGAGCGCGAGCCGGATCTCGCCGACGCCGAAGGCCTCGCCGCCCGCGATGTCGAAGCGCAGCGTGGTCTTCTCCTGATCGTCGAGCGTGAGTTCGCGCGTCGCGGTGGTCATGGACAGCGGTGCGTCGGCCGCGAGCCGGAGCGCGAGCTTCTGCTGACGGCCGCTCAGGTTGTGCAGGTCGAGCGTGAGCGTCGTGCTGTCGCCGTTGGCGAGGAAGCGCGGCAACGCGATCTCGGCCACCACGGGTGCGGCCACCGTCACCTCGGTTTCGGCGCTGCCGAAGCGATCCTCGGTGAAGGCGACGGCCATGACGCGCAGACGGCCGTTGAAGTCGGGCACGTCGAGTTGCACGGTCGCCCTGCCTTCGGCATCGACCTCGACCGGGCCGGTGAACAGCGAGACGATCCTGACCTCGGCCTTGCCGCGCGGACTCTGGCGCAGACCGCCGGCATCGGCGTCGCCGCCATAGCGCAGTTTCGCGCGCACGCCGTCGAGGTTTTCGATCACCTTGCCGTAGAGGTCGTGCAGGTCGACGCCGAAGCGGCGCTTGCCGAAGAAGAAGGCCCAGGGATCGGGCGTCCGGTAGTCGGTGATGGCGAGCACGCCGACGTCCACCGCGGCGACGGTCAGCATGGCCTGCTGGCCTTGCAGACCGGCGAGCTGGACGCGCAGTTCGAGCGGCGTCTCGGGCAGCATCCTTTCCGGCGCATCGATCTGCACGTCGAGCCGGCGATCGGCGCGTTCGAGCGGCAGGTGAACGATGCCGACGGCGCGGTTGGGCGTGATGCGGTTCTTCGCCTCACCGCCGCGCAGCACCAGTGCGCTGACGTAGAGGTCGTGGCGCTGCCATGCGGGATCGATCGGGATCTCGACCACGCGGCCCTTGGCGGGGACGTGGACCTGTTTGCTCCACAGGCGGCCGTCGCCTTCGACCAGGATCAGCGCCTCGCCCTCGTGCGGCGGCGTGACGGTGAGCTGCACCGTGTCGCCGGCGCGATAGGCGGGCTTGTCGAGCCGCAGGTCGACGCGGTCCGGACGCGCGCGGTCGGCCGCCGCCTCGTAGGACCAGCCGGCCTGGAAGCGGTGGCGCAGCGTGAGTCCGGTTTCGGCATCGCGGATCTCGATGCGGTAGCTGCCCCATTCGACCGGTACGTCGAGGCGTGCGCGGCCGTCGGCCGGGATGTCGAGGTTCTGACGTTGTACCGGGTAATGCGCGTCGCTGAATTCGTAGCGCCAGCCGCGTGCGTCGTCGTAGCTCCAGAAATAGTTGCGCTCCTCGCGGATGACGGTCACGTCGAGCGCCTGCGCGGCCAGCAGCCGGCCCTCGGGCGTGGCGCGCACGACCTCGAATTCGGCGACCGAATTGTCGGGGGCGTACTCGCCGCTGTAGGTCGGGCGGATGCCGAGCATGGCCTCGGCCGGCCACACGGTGCGCTGGATGGAGCGGATCACCGGCCGGCCGCCAGTCTCGTACAGCTCACCCGTCAGGCGCAGGCGCAGCGGCGAGTTCGGGCGTTCCGCAGGCTGCGGCAGGCGCAGTGTGTGACGGCCCTTGGCATCGAGCATGACCTCGTCGAGTTCCTCGCGCTTGCGTTGCCGGTCGTCGTCGACGTCGCCGAACACGAAGCCGGGCAGATTGGCGAGCGGTTCGGCGTCGCGACTCGTCGTGAGCACGCCCTTGAAACGGTTGCCGCTGGCCGGCGCACCGTACAGATAGCTGCCGGTCACGCGCACGATGAAGGTATCACCGGGTTCGAGCCAGGCGCGTTCGGCGTCGAGTTCGAGCTTCATGCGCTCGGGCAGGAATTCCTCGACCTTGAAGCGGAACAGCGTCGTCGGCGTCGAAGCCGCCGGATCGCCGCGGACCTCGATCGACCAGCCGCCGGTCTGCGCGTCGTAGGGCAGGGTAAGCGCGTGGTGGTAATAGCCGAGTTCGCGGGGCTGCCAGGTGTGCACGGCCATGACGCGGCCGTCCGGGCGTTTGACGGTTGCGTGCAGCGGCTGCGGCGGCACGGCGCGGCCGTCGCGGTCGCGCAGCAATACCGATATCTGCACCGTCTCGCCCGGCCGGTAGAGATCGCGTTCGGCGTAGACGAAGGCCGACAGCGGCTGCGACGGCAGACCGGCGACGTCGAACTCCGACAGGTCGAGCGCAGGTTCGCGGAAGGCCAGCACCGCGATGTGTTCGCCCTTGCGCGCGACCACCACCTGCTGGTGCAACGGCACGCCGTCGAAGCGCGCGCGGCCCTCGCCGTCGGTGACTGCGCTCTGCACGGCGCGGCTCTGACCGTCCAGCAGTTCCACCGTGACGCCCGCGGCGGGTTTGCCGTCGGTGAGCGAGGCGGCATGCACCTCCATCGCGTCGACGTAGACGCGCGCATGCAGGCCGATGTCGGTGACGAAGAAGTGGCTGACCTTGTGCTGGTATTGGAAGCGCCCCGGTTCTCGCATCACCGCGACGTAGAAGCCGGGGCGCTTGAGTTCCTTCACACCCTCGACCGGGATGTGCGTGACGGTGCGCGTGTTCGGCTTGGCGCCGGTGGTATAGCGCGCGGCGTACACGCTCTCGATCAGCGGATGCATGCGATCGAGGTCCCACAGGTCCATGTTCTGGTCGCGGTAGAACTCGGCGACGAACGGCGCGAGCCGGTCGTCGCGCACGCGCAGGAATTCGATGTCCACCTCGGGCACGTTGACGCTCATGATCGGCAGTCCGTCGGTGAGTTTGGCCGGCAGCACCGAACCGCGGCTCGCGAAGCCGAAGGCCGGCGGCATCTCGCGCGTCTCGACCGTGTGTTCCTCGTCGGCCGCGAGTCTGCTGCCGTTGGCGGCCGGCAGGCCGGTGCGCAGGCTAACGACGTACTTGCTGCTCGGTGCGACGCGCGGGAAGTACAGCACGCGGCGGTTGTCGGCCAGTACCCAGCCGCCCGTGACCGGATCCCC
>JAQVJI010000045.1 GCA_028695255.1 Chromatiales bacterium
GGCGCGCGCAGTGACGCGTTGCAGGAAGTCGGGTCTGCACAGATGCCATTGCAGGTGATTCACCACCAGCGGGTGGTTGTCGTACTGGTCGGGCAGCGCGAAGCCCTTGCGCACGCGATCCCAGATGTCGCCGCTGCCGCTGGTCTTCGCCGGATCGGCATCGGGGAACGGCGTCACCTCCTCGATCACGAGCATGTCGGCGACTTCCTGCGCGCTGTGCTTGCCGACGACCACCGTGGTCGGCGTGTCGGTATCCGTTGCGGCATCGCTGCCGATATCGGCGGCAAGGACTGCGGTCGGTGACGGGTCGATGGTGGAGGGAGGAGCGGCGTCCGTCGTCTGCGCGACGGCAGGGACGGCCTCCAGACTGCCGGTTTCGGTGGCGAGGGTGGCGCAGCCCGGGAGCAGGAACAGCCCCATGACGACGCCAGCGATGTAACCGGGCTTTCTGTGTGTCATGGGCGGCAAGGATAAGGGCCGCTGGAAGGCGGGGCAACCCCATGATCCACTGACGCTTCGGCAGGATCGATGGCGGCCGTGCCACCCGGGACGCTATGCTTACGCCCGTCATGCCGATTCCGAAACTCAAACCGGTCCTGCGCTGCAACGACGAGGGCGGCGCGTTGCGCGCGGCGCTACGCGAGTGGTACACCACGCCGGTTGGTCGCGTGATGCTCGACGCGGTCCAGGACGAGATCGATCGCCTGTTGCCGCGGCTGTTCGGCTATCACGCGGTGCAGGTCGGCGATCCGGCGCCGGAACGCGATCTGCTGGACGCCAGTCGCATCATCCACCGGCTGCGCATGGACGAGACCGGGGTGCGGGACGGCCTGCGCGCCGACCCGGCGGCGCTGCCGTTCGCCGCCGACTGCGTGGATCTGCTCGTGCTGGTGCATGCGCTCGAATTCTGCCGCGATCCGCATGAGGTCTTGCGTGAGGCGGAGCGTGTGCTGGTGGCGGAAGGACATCTCGTCCTGGTCGGTTTCAATCCCTACAGCCTGTTCGGTCTCTGGCGTCTGGCCCTCGGCTGGCGCGGTCGCATGCCCTGGTGCGGGCGCTTCTACCCGCCATGGCGGGTGCGCGACTGGATGGCGCTGCTCGGTTTCGACGTGCTGAGTTGCACGCGCGTCGGCCATCGGCCGCCGTTCCGGTGGCCGGCATCGCTGCGCCGCCTGAGCATCGGACAGGGACAGTTATATCTGCTGCCGGGCGGCATCTACGTGATGCTGGCCCGCAAACGCGTGGCGACGCTGACGCCGATCCGGCCCCGCTGGCGGCCGCGGCGTCTGGTGGCCGGGGGGCTGGCCGGCCCGAGCATGCGCAAGTCCAGCCGCGATTGAACGAACCATGACCGAACAAGCGATGACCGAACAAGCGATGACCGAACAAGCGATGACCGAACAAGCGATGAACGACGACATGACGACCGAAGCCGTCGAGATCTTCACCGACGGCGCCTGTCGCGGGAATCCCGGACCGGGTGGCTGGGGTGCGCTGCTGCGCTTTCGCGGGCGCGAGAAACGCCTGCAGGGCGCGGAACCGCAGAGCACCAACAATCGCATGGAGATGATGGCGGCGATCGCCGCCCTGGAAGAACTGACGCGCCCCTGCGACGTCGTGCTCAGCACCGATTCGCAGTACCTGAAGAACGGCATCACCGAGTGGTTGCCGAACTGGAAGCGTCGCGACTGGCGCACCGCCGACCGCAAGCCGGTCAAGAACCAGGACCTGTGGCAGCGTCTGGACGTCGCCGCCGCACGCCACCGCATCCGCTGGGAGTGGGTCAAGGGCCACAGCGGCCACGTCGAGAACGAACTCGTCGACGCGCTGGCGAACGAGGCGATCGACCGGCTGCTGGGGCGTTGACGGCCGACATCAAGCAACCACCGATATCGCGGAGATACCATGCGGCAGATCGTATTCGACACCGAAACCACCGGCCTGGAAGCGGCCGAGGGCCATCGCATCATCGAGATCGGCTGTATCGAGGTGATCGACCGCCGCGTGACCGGGCGGCATTTTCATCAATATCTGCAACCGGATCGCGAGATCGACGAGGGCGCGCAGGCGGTGCACGGCATCAGCAACGAACTGCTGGCCGACAAGCCACGCTTCGGTGACGTCGTCGGCAGCTTCATCGACTTCGTGCGCGGCGCCGAGCTCATCATCCACAACGCGCGTTTCGACGTCGGCTTCGTCAACCACGAGCTGTCGCGGCTGGGCGGTGAATGGGGCGTATTGACCGATTACTGCACCGTCACCGATACGCTGGAGATGGCGCGCAAGCTGCACCCCGGTCAGCGCAATTCACTGGACGCGCTGTGCAAACGCTACGGCATCGACAACTCGCAGCGCGAACTGCACGGAGCACTGCTCGACGCCACCATCCTGGCCGACGTCTATCTGGCGATGACCGGCGGGCAGGTCGCGTTGTCGCTGTCGGCGGAGGAGGCCGCGGTCGAGTCGAACGACGCACCGGAGCGGACCGCGATACGCCGGCTGTCGTCGACCCGTCCGCCGTTACCGGTGCCGAAGGCGATGGAAGAGGAACTGGCCGCGCACGAGGCCTATCTGTCGCTGCTCGACAAGGAGGTCGGCGGTGTGTGCCTGTGGCGGACTCTGGCAGGCTGTTGAAAAACAGCCTGCCAGCGCGAGACAGGGATGTCTCGCCCGCGAATCAAATATGTGAATATTTGATTCGTCGTAGCCGCGACCGGACATGTGCCGGGCGCGGCGCGTTGAAATAGGACAGGACAGTCCTGTTTCAACATCCCGTTGGAACAGGCGGTCAACCCGTCTTGAGCAGACGCTGGCGCTCGCGTTCCCAATCGCGTTCGCGGTCGGTCTCGCGCTTGTCGTATTCCTTCTTGCCCTTGGCGAGTCCGATCTCGAGTTTCGCGCGCCCGCGCTTCCAGAACAGCGCCAGCGGCACCAGCGTATAGCCCTTGCGTTCGACGGCGCCGATCAGCCGGCTGATCTCGTGCCGGTGCAGCAGCAGCTTGCGCGTACGCACGGGATCGGGGTGGATATGCGTCGAGGCCGTCGGCAAGGGTGAGATGTGTGCGCCGAACAGCCAGGCCTCGCCGTCCTTGAGCAGCACATAGCTTTCTTTCAACTGGAGCCGGCCCGCGCGCAGGCTCTTCACTTCCCAGCCCTCCAGCGCCATCCCGGCCTCGAAGCGATCCTCGATGAAGTAGTCGTGGCGGGCCTTGCGGTTGACGGCGACGGTCGCGGTGCCCGGTTGGGTCTTGGGTTTCTTGCTCATCGGCGCATTATACGGGGTGGCGCGTCAGGTTGAGCCACGCCGCAAAATTGCCCACAATGCGCCGGTCATCCACCGTAACCCGCCTGCCGCGATGAGAAGAACGCAGTCCATCCATGGCCAATGGTCGTCGCGTCTGGTGTTCGTGCTGGCAGCGACCGGTTCGGCGGTCGGGCTCGGCAATATCTGGAAGTTTCCCTACATTGCAGGCGAGAACGGCGGCGGCGCGTTCGTGCTGCTGTATCTCGGCTGCATCTTCGCCATCGGCCTGCCGATCATGATCGCAGAAATCATGCTGGGTCGTCGCGGCCGGCAGAGTCCGATCAACACCATGTCGACGCTGGCGCGCGAGGAGGGCCTGACGCCGGCCTGGAGCCTGTTGGGCTGGATGGGCGTGGTGACGGGTTTTCTGATTCTTTCCTATTACAGCGTCATCGCGGGCTGGGCGCTCGCCTACGTGTTCCATGCGGTGGGCGGGATGTTCGAGGGCATCGGCGCCGACGAGGCCGACGGACTGTTCGTCGACCTGATCTCCGATCCGGCGCAGTTGATGCTCTGGCACACGCTGTTCATGTTGCTGACCGTCGTCGTCGTTGCGCGCGGTGTGCGCTCGGGTCTGGAGCGCGCGGTCGAGGTGATGGTGCCGGGGCTGGTGGTGATCCTGCTGGCACTGGTGGGTTACGCCGCGGTCGAGGGACATTTCGCGACCGGTTTCCAGTTTCTGTTCAGCGCCGATTTCAGTCGTCTGAACGCGAATGCGGTGTTGACCGCGATGGGCCACGCCTTCTTCACGCTCAGTCTCGGCATGGGCGCGATCATGGTGTACGGCTCCTATCTGGCCTCGCGTGCATCCATCGCCACGACCTCGTTCATGGTGGTCATCGCGGACACCGTGGTGGCGTTGCTCGCGGGGCTTGCCATCTTCCCGATCGTGTTCGCGGCAGGCCTTGAGCCGGGGCAGGGGCCGGGATTGATCTTCAAGACACTGCCGATCGCGTTCGGCCAGATGCCGGGCGGGACCTTCTTCGGCACGCTGTTCTTCCTGCTGCTGGTGTTCGCCGCCTGGACCTCGTCGATTTCGCTGGTCGAGCCCGCGGTGGCCTGGCTGGTGGAGAACCGGGGCATGCAACGCGCCTGGGCGTCGATCGTCACCGGCGCACTGGCCTGGGTGCTCGGCGTGGGCACGGTGCTGTCGTTCAATCTCTGGTCCGAGGGCGTGATCTTTGGTCGAACGGTGTTCGACATCCTCGACTACGCCACCTCCAACGTGCTGCTGCCGCTCGGCGGACTGTTGATCACGTTGTTCGCCGGCTGGCTGATGTCGCGCGCCTCGGTGAGCGAGGAGCTGGCGCTGGGCAATACCGTGCTGTTCAGGCTGTGGTATTTTTTGGTGCGTTTCGTCGCGCCGGTCGGTATCTTCATCGTCTTCCTGAACGTGCTCGGCATCCTCTGATGCCCGGCATCACCCGATTGCGCCCGACATGACTGTCCGATAATGCCTTCCATCAGCCGTTCCGCACTCGTTCCCTATACGCCCGCCGAGATGTACGTCCTGGTCAACGACATCGAGTCCTATCCTGGCTTCCTGCCCGGTTGCAGCTCGGCGCAAGTGCTGTCGCGCAGCGAGGACGAGATCAAGGCCACCATCGAGTTGTCCAAGGGCGCGGTGCGCAAGTCCTTCACCACCCGCAACCGCCTGCTCAAGGACAAGATGGTCGAGATGCGTCTGGTGGAAGGACCATTCCGGCATCTGGAGGGGTTCTGGCGTTTCGATCCGGCCCGCGAGGGTGCGGGCTGCCGCGTCGGGCTGGACCTGCAATTCGAGTTTTCCAATCGGCTGGTGAGCCTGGCGATCGGGCCGGTGTTCAATCAGATCGCCAATTCGCTGGTGGATGCGTTCGTACGCAGGGCGCGGGAGGTTTACGGTGTCCGACGCTGAAACGAGCCGGTTGATGCCGGTCGAAGTGGCCTACGCCCGGCTGGACGAACAGGTGATCGTCGCCATCGAGGTCGAACCCGGCACGACGCTGGAACAGGCGGTCCGCCAGTCCGGCATCCAGGAGCAATTTCCGGAGATCGACCTCGCCGTGAACAAGGTCGGCGTGTTCGGGAAACTCACCAAGGTCGATGCCGCGCTGCGGCCGGGCGACCGGGTGGAGATCTACCGTCCGCTCATCGCGGACCCGAAGGCCGTGCGCAAGCAGCGTGCGGCGGAGGGCAAGCGCATGAAGAAGGGTGGTGGGGATATGGAAGCGACGCCCAACGACGCCGCCCCCGGGTAAGCCGGCCTCACTGCGGGCCGGGGATGGCGCGCAGGATGTAACCCGTCTCCGGCGTTTCCGGCGCGGCCTGCGGCTGGAATGCCCGCAGTACGCAGTCGCCGGACGCATCTTCTTCCGCTTTCGTGTCTTGCGCTGCATCCGATTCGGTCTTCGGTTCCACGAAGGCCGGCAGGATGCAGTCGGATGCCGGTGCATCCTCAGGCGTGACGACGGGCGTCGGCCGGGCCGCCGATTCGCCGCTGGCGCCGTCAGCCGTCGTTCCGGGTGTGACCATCGTCGTCTCCGCCGCCGGCTCGGTGACCGCCGGTGTCTCGACGGCCGGTGTCTCGACGGCCGGTGCTGCCGCGGCGGGCGTTTCGGTGGCGGGCACCGGCACGGCCGCCGGCGTTTCGAGCGCCGGTTTCTCTGCGATGGGTTCCGGCGCCACGGGTTCCGGTAGACCCTCGCGCAGCACGCGGATCACCACGTCGTCGGCGAAGAACACGCTCAGCCGGCGGCGTTCCTCGGTGCCGCGGCCGGGCTTGAAGAAATACACATACTCCCAGCGGTCGTCACGGAAGGTGTCGGCGATCAGCGGCGTACCGAGCAGAAACCGCACCTGACGGCGGGTCATGCCTTCGCGCACGCGATCGGCCTGGGCGGCTTCCACGGCATTGCCCTGCTGGACGTCGATGCGGTGTGGCTTGAGGCTGACGCCACCACAGCCGGCGAGCAGGGTTGCAATGGCAACGACACAAGTGAGAAGCTTTCCCATGTTTATTTCGTTTCTGCCGTGGGTTGGAAGCGCTACATCATAATGCACCGGCGCGACCCTTGGCATCCCGATTCTCCGGCAACGCCGTGCCGGCATGGCGTTGCCCCGACGTGGAGCTGACGTGTGGAGTCACAGGACCTGAAGAATGCCGGGCTCAAGGTGACGCTGCCGAGGATGAAGATCCTCGAACTGCTGGAAACCGCGACCACCCATCACCTCACCGCCGAGGACATCTACCGCCAATTGCTGGACCAGGGCGAGGAGATCGGTCTGGCCACGGTCTATCGCGTGCTGACCCAGTTCGAGGCGGCGGGCCTGGTGTCGCGTCATCATTTCGAGGGCGGTCAGGCCGTGTTCGAACTGGAGCGCGGCCGTCATCACGACCACATCGTCTGCATCCAGTGCGGCAAGGTGGAAGAGTTCGTCGACAGCACGATCGAGGAGCGCCAGAAGGTGATCGCCGATCGTCTGGGTTTCGACATCAAGGATCATTCGCTGATCATCTACGGCGAGTGCCGCAATCCGAAGTGCAAGGGCAAGGCCGGCGCCAAACGCGGCAAGTGAAGCACTGAACAGGTCAGCGTTTCCCGCGTGATGGCCCGGCGTGGGTGACCACTCAGCCGGCCGACTGCCGGCGCATCTCCCGGGCATGGGCCAGCGTGTGGCGCGTGATCTCCACCCCACCCAGCATGCGCGCGAGTTCTTCCACGCGCGCCTGTTCGTCCAGTATCTCGATCGCCGTCTGCGTGCGTTGCTCGTGCTTGATCTTCTGCACCCGCAGGTGATGGTCGGCCTGTGCCGCCACCTGCGGCAGATGGGTGACGCACAGGACCTGGCGCATGGCGCCGAGCGCCTTCAACTGACGTCCGACCACTTCCGCCACCGCGCCGCCGACGCCGCTGTCCACCTCGTCGAAAATCAATGTCGGGATGCCCTTGCCGCGGCTCAGGATGACCTGGATCGCGAGCGCGATGCGTGAGAGTTCACCGCCGGAGGCCACGCGCGCGAGCGCCTGCGGCGGTTGGCCCGGGTTGGCGCTGACGCGAAACTCGATCTGGTCCAGGCCGTGCGCGGACGCGCGTTCGTCGGCAGGCCGGTCCATTGCCAGTTCGAAGCGGCCGCCCTGCATGCCGAGTTCCTGCATCGTCTGGGTGACGGCCTTGCCCAGTGCCGCGGCGGCCTTGCGCCTGGATTCGCTCAGGCGTTCGGCCGTTCTGAAATAGGCCTGGCGCAGGCGCTCGATTTCCGCGAGCAGCGCTTCGAGGTCCGTGCCGCCGCCTTCGAGGTCGGCCAGTTCCGCCTCCAGGCGCTCGCGCAGTTCCGGCAGTTCCTCCGGGCGCACGCGATGCTTGCGCGCCAGATCGTGGGCGGCGGCGATGCGCCGATCGATCCGTTCCAGATGTTCGGGGTCGAGTTCGAGGCGTTCGGCGTAGCGCTGCAAACCGTCCTTCGCCTCGCGCATCTGGATCTGCGCCTGGCGCAGCAGGTCCAGCGGTTCGCTCAATGCGGCGTCGAGGCGTTCGGCCGTCTCCAGTTCGTGCAACACGCGGGCGAGTACGCTGTCGATTGCGGTTTCGTCGCCGTCCAGTGCGACGCAAGTGGCGGCGGCCGTCTGCGCCAGTTGTCCGGCGTGACTCAGACGCGCGTGTTCGGCTTCGAGCGTGCCCCATTCATCGGCGCCAAGATCGAGCGCCTGCAACTCGCGGGTCTGGAATTGCAGCCATTCCAGCCGTGCCTCGCGTTCGCTGCCGGCCGCGGCCAAGACGTCGGCGCGTTGTTGCAGATCCTGCCAATGCCGGAACAGGGCGGCGGTCTCGCTCAGCAAGGTCTCGTTGCCCGCGTGTTCGTCCAGCAGTTGGCGCTGCACGTCGCGGCGCATCAACGACTGGTGTTCGTGCTGGCCGTGGATGTCGACCAGCATCTCGCCCAGTTCCTTCATCGCCTGAAGGGTCACGGCGCGGCCGTTGATGAAACCGCGCGAACGGCCGTCGCGGCCGATCACGCGCCGCAGCATGCACTCGTCCTCGGCGGCCAGGTCCTGTTCGGCCAGCCATGCCTGTACCTCCGGGCGAGCCGTCACCTCCAGCCACACGCCGATCTCCGCCCGTTCCGCACCGTGGCGCACGTTCGTGGCGTCGGCACGGTCGCCCAGCACCAGTCCGATGGCATCGATCAGGATCGATTTGCCCGCCCCGGTTTCGCCGGTCAGCACGCTCATGCCCGCTGCGAGATCGAGCTCCAGTTCCTCGATGATCGCGAAGTCGCGGATGTGGATGTGGGTGATCATTGGGGCGCGAGGTGTCAGACGTGAGACGTGGTTGGATGTCGGGGGTTCGGAAATCGCATCGGTTTCAAATATTGCAAGTCTCGATCAGTCCATTTTCGCCTTACGCCTCACGATCAGGGCTGTTCTCCCCAGCGCAGCTTGGCGCGCAGGATTTGCAGGTAGTCGTAGCCGCGCGGATGGATCAGGCGCAGGCGATGCGGATGGCGCGTGATCTCGATCCGGTCTTCCGGTTGCAGGTCGAGATTGGACTGGCCGTCGAAGGCGACCTGTGCCTGACTCTGGTTGTCGGCGCCGAAGACGATCTCCACCCGGCTGCCGGCGTCGACCACCAGTGGTCGGCTGGACAACGTATGCGGGCAGATCGGTACCAGCACCAGCGCGTCGAGACCCGGATGCAGGATCGGGCCGCCGCCCGAGAGGGCATAGGCGGTGGAGCCGGTGGGCGTGGAGACGACGATGCCGTCGGCGCGCTGGGTGTTGACGTAGCGGCCGTCCAGGCGCGTCTCGAACTCGATCATGCGCACGGCATCGCGGATGTGCAGGACGACGTCGTTGACCGCGTCGCCCTCGGCGACCACCGCACCGCGGCGCAGCACGCGCGCGTGCAGCACGCTGCGCCGGTCTTCGTCGTAGTGTCCTTGCAGCACCTCGTCCACGCATTGCGTCATGTCCTGCGGCGAGATGTCGACCAGAAAGCCGAGCCGGCCGACGTTGATGCCGAGCAAGGGCACGTCGTCGGCGATCAGCGAGCGCGCCGCGTTCAGGAACGTGCCGTCGCCGCCGATCACCACGGCGAGGTCGCAGCGTGCAGCCAGTTCCTCGCGCTCGACCAGTACCGAAGGGTCCATGCCGATGTCCGCGCTGCGGTCGAGCAGTACCTCGCGGCTCTGCGCGCACAGGTGGCCGTGCAATGCGTGCAGGATGTCGGCGACGCGCTCGTCGCCGCGCTTGGCGATGATGCCGACGGTGTCGAAATGGGCCTTGTGCGTGGCGTTCTTCATGCGCCGGAAGTATATAGGAAGTATCGGACTGGCCCGTGGGGATACCGATACTTCCGATGGCGTTGCGAGGGGTGGAAACCCGGCCCTGCGGGCGATGGACGTCGCGCGGATGTCGTCGTGGACGTGGCGGCCCGGTCCGTCAAACGCCGTCATTCCGTGGCTCTCCCGCGTGCAACGCTGCTTGACAGTGCGGGGTGGCCATATACTATGTCGCACTTGAGCGCTAACGAGTTGTCCAACAAGACATTTCCGCCTTCACGTCCCGCCGTTGCGCGCCACCCTCGAACCGATGACCACGCCCACCCACTCAGACAACCCGCTCAACGAACGCGCCCGCCAGCTCCTGCGCGTGCTGGTGGAGAGCTATATCCGTGACGGCCAGCCGGTCGGGTCGCGCACGCTTGCACGCACTGCGGGGCTGGATCTGAGCCCGGCCTCGATCCGCAACGTGATGGCGGATCTGGAGGAGCTGGGTCTGGTGGTATCGCCGCATACGTCGGCGGGCCGCGTGCCGACCGCGCAGGGCTACCGCATGTTCGTCGACAGCCTGCTCAAGGTGCGTCCGCTGCCGGAGGACGAGATGGCGCGGCTGAAGGCGGGTCTGAGTCCGGAGCAGACGCCGCGCCATCTGGCCGAGCAGGCGTCGACGCTGTTGTCCGGCGTCACCCAGTTGGCCGGCGTGGTGATGCTGCCGCGGCAGGAATATGCGCCGCTGCAACAGGTGGAATTCCTCAAGCTGTCGGATCGGCGGGTGCTGGCCATCCTCGTGATGGCCAAGAACGAGATCCAGAACCGCATCCTCCACCTCGATCGCGACTACTCGGCCGAGGAACTGCACCAGGCGGCCAATTACCTGAGTGCCCAGTTCGCGGGCCGCGACCTGCGGGCGGTGCGCACGCAGATCCTGGCCGATCTGCGCGACGTGCGCGAGGACATGGACCGGCTCATGCGGGCGGCCATCGAGTTGGGCGAGAAGGCGCTGTCGCCCAGCGAATCCGAGGACGTGGTGGTGGCCGGCCAGACGCGGCTGATGGACTACGACGAGCTGTCCAGTGTCGAACGCCTGCGGCAGTTGTTCGAGGCCTTCAACGAGAAGCGCGACATCCTGCACCTGCTGGACAAGTGCGTGTTCTCGCAAGGGGTGCAGATCTTCATCGGCCAGGAATCGGGCTACCGCGTGCTGGATGCGTGCAGCGTCGTCACCGCACCCTACGCGGTGGACGGTCAGGTGGTGGGCGTGCTGGGCGTGATCGGCCCGACCCGCATGGCCTACGACCGGGTGATCCCGATCGTCGACGTTACGGCCCGCCTGATGGGCGCGGCCCTGAATGCCCAGCCTTGAATTCCGAGACTTGAATTCCCTGGCTTGAAACCCCAATAGCGGTCCGACGACGATTTGTCCCATTGCCGGGCCCGATCGCCGGGCCCGACGGCCGGGCGGGATTTGTTTTTGCCCGGCATCAATGAAAAACCGAGATTCCGCAGGAGTCAGCGACATGTCAAACGAGGAACAGACCCCGGTCGAAGCCGCAGGCAGCGACCCGGCCGGCGGCGACAATCCGCACCCCGAATTCAATCCCGCGACGCTGCTCAAGCAGCTCGAAGAGGCGCAGGCGGAGGCCCAGCAGCAGCGCGATGCGCTGTTGCGGACGCAGGCGGAAATGGACAACCTGCGCAAGCGCATGGCACGCGACATGGAGAACGCCCACAAGTACGCGCTGGAGCGCTTCGCGGCTGAACTGCTCGGCGTGCGCGACAGCCTGGAGCTCGGCGTCGACGCGGCCCAGGAGGCCGCCGACGTGGCGAAGATCCGCGAAGGCACGGAGCTGACCCTCAGGCTGCTGGCGCAGGCGATGACCAAGTTCGGCATCGAGGAGATCGACCCGCGCGGCGAGCGTTTCGACCCCGAACAGCACCAGGCGATGTCGATGCAGGAAAGCAGCGAGCACGCGCCGAATACCGTGCTGGCGGTGATGCAGAAGGGTTATCGCCTGAACGACCGCCTGCTGCGGCCGGCGATGGTGGTGGTGTGCCGGGCGCCGGAGGGCGGCTGAACCCTTGAAAACCCGCCTCGTGGCCCAATTTATCGAGTCAACTCAAACACTTTTCGGGGCGGTTCGCCGTCCTTTCACGCATACAACGAGCTTCTGGAGTCAAGACAATGGGTAAGATCATCGGCATCGACCTGGGGACCACCAACTCCTGCGTCGCGGTGATGGAGGGCGGCAGCCCGAAGGTCATCGAGAACAGCGAGGGTGCCCGCACCACGCCTTCCATCGTCGCCTTCGCCGAGGACGGCGAGGTCACGGTCGGCCAGGCGGCCAAGCGCCAGGCGGTCACCAACCCGAGGAACACGCTGTTCGCCGTCAAGCGCCTGATCGGCCGCCGTTTCGAGGAAAAGGAGGTCCAGAAGGACATCAAACTGGTGCCCTACGGCATCGTCAAGGCCGACAACGGCGACGCCTGGGTCGAGGTGCGCGGCAAGAAGATGGCGCCGCCCGAGATCTCGGCCCGCGTGCTCATGAAGATGAAGAAGACCGCCGAGGACTACCTCGGCGAGACCGTCACCGAGGCCGTGATCACGGTGCCGGCCTATTTCAACGATTCGCAGCGCCAGGCCACCAAGGACGCCGGCAAGATCGCCGGTCTCGAAGTGAAGCGCATCATCAACGAACCGACTGCCGCCGCGCTCGCCTTCGGCATGGACAGGAAGCCGGGCGACACCAAGATCGCGGTCTATGACCTGGGCGGCGGCACCTTCGACATCTCGATCATCGAGATCGCGGAGGTCGACGGCGAGCACCAGTTCGAGGTGCTGTCCACCAACGGCGACACCTTCCTCGGCGGCGAGGACTTCGACACGCGCGTGATCGACTATCTGGCCGACGAATTCAAGAAGGAACAGACCATCGACCTGCGCGGCGATCCGCTCGCCATGCAGCGCCTGAAGGAGGCGGCCGAGAAGGCGAAGATCGAGCTTTCCTCCAGCCAGCAGACCGAGGTCAACCTGCCGTACATCACGGCCGACGCCTCCGGTCCCAAGCACATGAACGTCAAGCTCACGCGCGCCAAGCTCGAATCGCTGGTGGAAGAACTCATCGCGCGCACCATCGAGCCCTGCAAGATCGCGATCAAGGATGCGGGCCTGTCGGTATCGCAGATCGACGACGTGATCCTGGTCGGCGGCCAGAGCCGCATGCCCAAGGTGCAGGAAGCGGTGAAGGGCTTCTTCGGCAAGGAGCCGCGCAAGGACGTCAATCCGGACGAAGCGGTCGCCATCGGCGCCGCGATCCAGGGCGGCGTGCTGGGCGGCGAGGTCAAGGACGTGCTGCTGCTCGACGTCACCCCGCTGTCGCTCGGCATCGAGACCCTGGGCGGCGTGATGACCAAGCTGATCGAGAAGAACACCACCATCCCGACCAAGGCGTCGCAGGTGTTCTCCACCGCCGACGACAACCAGACGGCGGTGACCGTGCACGTGCTGCAGGGTGAGCGCGAGATGGCGAGTGCCAACAAGTCGCTCGGCCGCTTCGATCTGGCCGACATCCCGCCCGCCCCGCGCGGCGTGCCGCAGATCGAGGTCGCGTTCGACATCGACGCCAACGGCATTCTGAACGTGTCGGCGAAGGACAAGGCCACCGGCAAGCAGCAATCGATCATCATCAAGGCCTCGTCGGGTTTGAACGAGGACGAGATCAACCGCATGGTCAAGGACGCCGAGGCGCACGCCGACGAGGATCGCCGCTTCCACGAACTCGTGAGCGCGCGCAATCAGGCCGACAACCTGATCCACGCCACCGAGAAGTCGCTGAAGGAACTCGGTGACAAGGTCGAGGAAGGCGAGAAGCGCGACATCGAAGCCGCGGCCGAGGACCTGAAGCAGGCCATGAAGGGCGACGACAAGGCCGCCATCGAGAGCAAGACGCAGAAACTGGCCGAGGTCTCCGGCAAGCTGGCCGAACGCGTGTATGCCAAGGATGCGGGCGCTGCAGAACAGCCGCAGGGTGGCGAGCAGGCCAGCACCGGCGCCGCGCAGGACGACGTGGTCGACGCCGAATTCGAGGAAGTCGACGACAACAAGAAGTAATCTGCAGGAACGCGAGGCGCGGGGCGGACGACGTCCCGCGCCTTTGTATTGTGGCGCGGTGGGAGCGGCTCTGCCGCGATCAGCCGGAGGCCACGGACAAACATTCATCGCGGCGGAGCCGCTCCCACGGATTGCCAACCAGATCCAGATACGATGTCCAAGCGCGATTACTACGAAGTGCTCGGCGTGGCGAAGAACGCCGCCGAGGCCGACCTGAAAAAGGCCTTTCGCCGCTTGGCGATGAAATATCACCCGGACCGCAATCCCGGTGACAAGGACGCGGAAGGCCGCTTCAAGGAGGCCAAGGAGGCCTACGAAATCCTCTCCGATCCGCAACGCCGCGCGGCCTACGACCAGTTCGGCCACGCGGGCGTCGACCCGAGTGCCGGCGCCGGCGGCTTCCGCGGCGGCCAGGGCGCGAGTTTCAGCGACATCTTCGAGGACATCTTCGGCGACATTTTCGGCGGTGCGCGCAGCGCCGGCGGCAATCGCGCCTACCGCGGCGCGGACCTCCAGTACAACCTCGAACTATCGCTGGAAGAGGCGGTGTTCGGCACCGAGGTCAAGATTCGCGTGCCCTCGCTTTCCACCTGCACCGAATGCGGCGGCAGCGGCGCGGAAAAGGGCAGTACGCCCGAGTCCTGCCCGACCTGCGGCGGCGTCGGCCAGGTGCGCATGCAGCAGGGCTTCTTCTCGGTACAGCAGACCTGCCCGCGCTGCCACGGTACCGGACGTATCATCACCAAGCCCTGCGCCGCCTGCCACGGTCAGGGCCGCATCGAGGAACACAAGACGCTGTCGGTCAAGGTGCCGCCCGGCGTCGACAGCGGCGACCGCATCCGTCTCTCGGGCGAGGGCGAGGCCGGCATCAACGGCGGGCCGTCCGGCGACCTCTACGTGCAGGTGCGGGTCAAGCCCCACAAGCTGTTCACGCGCAACGGCAGCGACCTGACCTGCGAAGTGCCGATCGGCTTCACCATCGCCGCGCTCGGCGGCGAACTCGAAGTGCCGACGCTCGACGGCCGCGTCTCGCTCAAGATTCCCGAGGGAACGCAGAGCGGCAAGTTGTTCCGCATGCGCGGCAAGGGCGTGCGCCCGGTGCGCGGTGGCGAGCCCGGCGACCTGATCTGCCGCGTCACCGTCGAGGTCCCGGTCAACCTCACCAAGCGCCAGCGCGAACTGCTCGAAGAGATCGACCGCAGCCTGCGCGAAGGCGGCCAGCGCCACAGCCCGCAGGCCCACGGCTGGCTCGACGGCGTGAAGAGTTTCTTCGAGGATCTGAAGTTCTGGTCGAAGTGAAGGCGCGTCTGCCCGTGCTCAAATGCCTTGTCAAGACGGCATCAGCGGTCAGAACGTCGAAGGCATCGGCCCGGCCCAAGTGGTAGGATCCAGCGCCGGGCGTGTAACAAAACCACCTGATGATGCGGGGCATGGCCCGCGGGCGAGGCATCCCTGCCTCGGGCCGGCCGGCTGTGTTTCAACGGCCTGTCAGAACTTGAATGTGAGGTTGGTGTAGAACGAGCGGCCGGGTCCGGGGACTGCCGTGCCCCACTGCGGATAGTTGGGCAGCGCCGGATTCGTCATCGTCGTGCCCTGGCCTACATAGGCTCCGCCGGTCGGCAGGTAGTAGAGCTTGTCGGTGAGATTCTCGACGCCGAAGTCGACGCGCACCTGCTTCCAGGCGTGGCTCGCGCGCAGGTTGACCAAGGTGTAGCCGCCGGTCTCGATCTCGTTCCGGACATCGGAGACGTCGTCCTTGTCCGCCACCATCACGACCTCGACGGCATTGTCCCAGCCGCCCAGCTTGTGCGTCAGCGCGAGTCTGGCGTTCAAGGGCATGACGTTGTACAGGCCGTCGTCCGTGTCGGTGTTCCGGCCATTGGTGTAGTTGATGAGGCCCTTGAGGCCGAATTTGCCCCAGCCGGTCTTGGCGAGGGGCACCTTGCCCGACAGATCGACGCCGTAGAGACGCGCCGTCTGGTTGACGTAGCGCAGCACGGTGAACTTGTTTTGCGCCAGCGTGGCGGCAGGCATGTTCGCCATCGCATTCCACTGGACGGCATCGATGTAGTCCGTGACGCGGGTGTAGTAAGGCGTCGCCTTGAATTCCCATTCGCGTTCCGGTGCGTGCCAGTCGAAGGTGGCCGAGACGGTGTGCGCAGTTTCCGGCTTCAGGTCGGGATTGCCGACGTAGCCGTTGCCGTCACCGACGAAGTTGTTCATCAAGGCGGCCATTTGCCAGGTCGACCACGGATAGACTTCGTAGAGGCCCGGCGAGCGTACCTTGCGTGCGAAGCCGAACTCGACATTCAGGTCGGCGCGTGGCGTATAGCGTGCCAGTGCGGTGAAGTCCAGGTTGTTGTCGGTGCGCGAGCGATCGAGGGCGTTGAAGGCGTCGCCGTCGCGTTGCTGGTAATGCTTCATCGCGCCCATGCCATCGGTGCTCGGGTTGTAGCCCCGAACGTCGCCGGCATCCATCTGTACGTTCTCGTAGCGCGCGCCGAGCAGGGTGATCCAGTTCGTTCCGCGCTGAGCCTCCCATTCGGCAAACAGCGCCGTCCGGTCGCGCTTCCCGTCGTTGATGTTCCAGAAGGTGCCGGGCCACATGCCGCTCCCGGAGGCGGGCCACCAGTCATCGAGCCGGTAGTGGTGCATTTCCGCGCCTACGCGCAGCAGGTTCTGGCCGGAAAGTGCGATGTCGGCCTTGACCGACGCGCCCGTCGTCTTGCTCTCGGTGTACATTGGCATGCCGGCCGCGCAAGTCGCGCTGATCGGTGCGCAAGGCGTGCCGGAGGTCGCACTGCCACCGCCCGA
>JAQVJI010000046.1 GCA_028695255.1 Chromatiales bacterium
TGCCCATCGCCAGATGGGCTGAGCCCCCACGGTTCCCGCAACGGCTCGGTGATGCGCACCAACAGGATGCCGCGGCTTTCGTACAGCACTTCGTGATCGCCCAGACGCCGTCCGCGGGAGAGCGGCGGCATGACACGCCACGTCCTCAGTCGGCCATCGCGTCGGTGGTGGGTGTGTATACGACGTAGCGATTGCGACCGCCGCGTTTGGCGTCATACATGGCGGCATCGGCGCATGCGATGAGTGCCTCGCCGTCGATATCGACGTTGTCGCCGGGATAAAGCGCGATGCCGATGCTGATGCCGAGCCGTGCCGGCGAATCGCCGGCGATCCATCCGGACTGCATGGCGGCGATGATCTTGGCCGCTGCCTGTTCGGCGTCGGCGACGGTGTCGATGTCGCGCAACAGCATGGCGAACTCGTCACCGCCCAGGCGTGCGAGGGTGTCGCTCTTGCGCATGAGGGCGCCGATGCGTCGGGCGAATTCCCTCAGAATCTCGTCACCGGCACGGTGACCCATGCTGTCGTTGACCGCCTTGAACCCGTCGAGGTCCATGTAGAGCACCGCCATGCACTCGCCGCCACGCGCCGCGTGGGCCATCTCGTGTTGCAGGCGATCCATGAACAGCGGGCGATTGACCAGCCCGGTGAGTTGATCGTGGAAGGCCAGTTTCGTCACCTTGCTGTCGGTGATGTCCTTGCCGGTCGAGACGAAGCTGCTGATGCGGCCGTTGTCACCTACCAGTGGCAAGATGGTTTTTTCCTCATAGAACAACGTGCCGTCACGGCGACGGTTGATGAACAGGTCGCGGAATTGGCGCCCCTGTTTGATGTCGTCCCATAGTGCGCTGAAGAACGCAGGCGGGTGCTGCCCCGACTTGAGGATGGCCGGCGTCTTGCCCGCGACGTCTTCGGCGGCATAACCGGTCGTGTGGGTGAAGGCCGGATTGACGTATTCGATGCGCCCTTCGGGATCGGTGATGAAGACGATATCGGAGGTCTGCTCGACCACGCTCGCGAGCTGCCGGATGCGCCGACCGGATTCCCGGGCGGCAAGATTGAGCCGTCGCCAGCCACGCAGGATGAAGAACCACAAGACCAGCGCGCTGCCTGCAATCGTCAGACCTGTTTGCAGCCGCGCCCGCGGGGCGGCATCGACGGCGCGCAAGTCGGCTTCGCCGATCACGATCCACCACGGATCGGCGCTTTCGATCCGCGTTTCGTCATGCGCCATCCGGCTGCGCAGGATATCGACCGGATACAAGGTCGCCCGGGCATACAGGTAACCGTCGGACTGCCACTGGGTCGGCGCTTCATGCACCTCCTGCACCAGCCTTCGCCACGCCTGCGGCCGTTCGCTGGCGAAACCGTTGCCGTTGCCGAGGACATCGCCCCAGCGCAGCTCGGCATCCGCGCCGGCGAGCCACGATCCCTTGGCATTGATCAACGCGAGCCGCCGGACTTGCCCGTGGGTTCGGGCATGCAGTCGATCCAGCAGCGGGCCCGCCCCCAGGTTGATGACGATCATGCCGCGCCGCACGCCGGTGGCGTCGAACACCGGCGAGGAAAATCGAAGCATCGGGTTGTGCGGCGTCTCGATCTGGCCGTGCTCGATGTTGAGGTCGAGCCGCGACAGGCGCACCGCGCCCTCGGGAAGATGGCGCGCTTCCGCAAAATAGTCGCGGCCGGACTTGTCCTGAAGCTCATGCGCGGGAATGCGCACGACATTGCCGGTTGGCGTCGTATCGACGCGCAAGCGCTCCATGCCGGTTTCGTCGAGGTAGCGCAGTTGACGATAGTGCGACTTGAAACGCGCGAGCGCCTCCATGCGGCTTGCCATGCCGGCGAAGTCGCCGCTCGGGAGGCGGTCGCGGAATTCGACGTCGGCAGCCAGCGCCAGCGCGTCGGCTGCCGCTTCGTGGAAACCATTGGCCAGACTGGCTGCGGACTGTTCGACGTCGGTAGCCAGTTGCAGGCGCCAGCGCTCACGTTCCCCGTCGAGGTCCCAGTAATGCAGGAAACCAAGAAGCAGGAGCAGAGGCAGGGTCAGTGCGAGAAAACGAAACAGCAGGGAACGCCTAGTCATGGAAGCGCGCTCGAATCGGGTGGCCGATTCTAGCCGTCGGCTGCCATGCGCAATACGGCAATTGGGGGTGGGCAGGCGATCGAAGACGGCTGATGTTGATGCAGATCAATTGCGGAGGCTGGGCAATCAAGGAATTGCAAGGTATCGGGCAGTCGGCATCGAATGCGCGGGACAGACGGCCGGCGCCCTACCTTTCCCGCAACGGCCCGGTGATGCGCACCAGCAGAATGCCGCGGCTTTCGTACAGCACTTCGTGCTCGCCCAGGCGGCGCCGGCTCGTGACCTTGGTGACTGCGATCTCACCCACCTGCGGCTCGCGTTTTTCGACGATACGCCCGCTGTAGATGTTGAAGGTCGGCATGTTGAGGCGCCACATCACGGCGGGTTCGTCGAGCGCACGCACGACGTAGGCGGCATCGCGCACGGGAACCTGCTGGATGGCGCCGAAGGACGGCGCGAGATGACCTGCGACGCCGACCGCCGTCAGCAACCCGGCGGCGAACAGCGACAGCAGACGCGGCAGCCGGCGCCAGAACATGCAGGCCATGCAGAGCATCGCCGCCAACGCGAAATACACCTGGTAGCCATGACCGAACACCGCGTGATGATCGGCGAGCTGCGCCTGCACGAATTCGTCGCGCAGGTACGGCAGCGCGAGGTCGACGAGTTGCGGCAGGAACAGCAGCAGCAGGAACAGCAGCAGCGGCGGCAGGAACAGCCAGAAGCGGTTCGCCACGCGGTCGCGATGGATCGCCATCAGCAGGAACAGCGGCGTCATGCCGTACAGCAGGTAATGCGGCAGCTTGGTGGCGGCGAGCGAGAAGAACACGAACACGAACGCGAACCACAACAGCAGCCAGAGTTGCAGGTCGTCGCGAAACCATTGCCGCACGGCCGCGAGCGTGCCGATCAGCAGCGCGGTGTAGGGCAGCACGCCGAGCAGCGCGACCGGCAGGTAGAACCACGGACCGCCGCCGTGGCCTTCCATCGGTGCGCTGAAGCGGCCGAGGTTGTGGCGGAAGATGAAGCCCTCGATGAAGGCCGGACCCTCGCGCAGATACTGCGCGACGTACCAGGGCAGCACGATGGCGATCACCAGCGCGATCGCACCCGGATGCAGCGCGGTGCGCAGCCACAGCCGCCATTCGCCCTTGATGGCATGAAACAGGAAGCTCACCGCGAGCGGGATCAGCAGCGCCACCGGGCCCTTGGTGAGCATGCCGAAACCGATCGCCGCCGCCGCCGCGTACAGCCAGCGTACGCGCCGTTCGCGGTAGTACAGGAACAGCGCGAACATCGCGCCCGCGATGCACAGATTCAGCAGCGCATCAGCGATGGCGGCGCGGCCGAGGATCGCCACCTCGATCGAGGTCGCGGCGAGGATCGCGGCGACGATGCCGGTGCGCGCGTCCAGCACGCGGCGGCCGAAGGCGGCGATCAACAGCATCCACAGCGTAGCCGCGATCGCCGACGGCAGACGCAGGCCGATCTCGTTCAGACCGAGCAGCGTGACGCTCGCGGCCTGCAACCAGTAGATCAGAATCGGCTTATCATAGCGGGGCTCGCCGTACAGCCAGGTGGAGACGAAGTCGCGCCGTGCCAGCATCTCCATCGTCGCCGAGCCGAACGCGCCCTCGTCCAGATCGAACAACGGGAAACCGCCCAGGTTGAAGAAGAAGCCGGCGTAGAGCGCGGCGATCAGCCAGGGCAGAAACCGGACGACGTCCGGGTCGGTTGCGAAACGATGGGACGACATGCGGGTTCTCGTGCGGGATCGCTGGCGTTCCCGGCAAACGGGCTGCCATTCACCCGGGCCGGACGGAGCCCGGATTATACGCGACACCATCCACCGAAGGCCGATGCCCAAACCGCTCCTCAAGCACCTCGTCGCCCTGCTGATCCTGATCGCCTTCCTGCTCGCCGTGGAATGGTGGTACGGCTGGGCGCCGCTGCTCGCGCCCTGGCGCACGCTGTCGCCGCTCGCGATCGCCGCCGCTGCACTGCTCACGCTGCTCACCTACTGGCTGCGCACGATGCGCTTCTACGACTATTTCCGGCGCGAGATGCAGGGCGGCTTCGCCACCTGTTTCAAGCTCCAGCTCCAGCACAACCTGCTCAACAACCTGCTGCCCGCGCGCACCGGCGAACTGTCGTTTCCGGTGTTGATGTCGCGCTGGTTCGGCGTGCCGGTGATGCATTCGATGACGGCGCTGTTCTGGTTCCGCCTGCTCGACCTGCACACACTCGGACTGGTCGCGCTCGCCGCCGTCGGCGGCCACTGGCTCGGCCTGCCCGTCGCCGTCGCGGCGACCCTCGCCTGGCTGCCGCTGCCCTGGTTCGCGCACCACTTCGGACGCGCCCTGCGCAAGCGCCTGCACGGTCACGAGGGCCGCATCGGACGCCTCGTGCTGAAGGCGCTCGACAGCCTGCCGCAGGACGACGGCGCATTCTGGCGCGCCTGGGCCTGGACGGTCGTCAACTGGGCGGTGAAGCTCGGCGCCTTCGCCTGGGTGCTGTGGCTGTTCGTGCCCGCGCCCGCCGCCGGCCTGCTGCTGGCGGTGATCCTGGGCGACCTGACGAGCGTGCTACCGGTGCACGGCATCGCCGGCGCCGGCACCTACGAGGCCGGCGTGGTGGCCGGCCTCGCGCCCTTCGGCATCGCGCTCAAGGAGGCCCTGGCCGGCGCGGTCAACCTGCACCTGTTCATGCTCGGCGCGACGCTGATCGGCGGTGCGGCAAGTGTGTTGCTGCCGTCCGGGAATGGTGGTGGGGCCGGGTGATCCGGCTGAGAGAGGCAGCGTGTACGAGAACGACCCGAGTTTCCGTAGCAACTACGCAGCCTTGCCTGCGCTGCAAAGTTCGTGGAGGCGCGCCGGGGAGAGTTCGAGGCCGTTCGGCCAGCAAAGGGCCCCCGCATCGATGAACAGCCGCCGGAAATAGGCTTCGTCCCTCAGCGGTTCGAGCAACGGTCCCTCGCGCCGCAGAAAGGCCTGTCCGTCGAACGTGCCGACGCTGCCGTCGGAGAACCGCAGTTCGACGCGGAAATCGCCCAGATATCGGGTGTCGGTGATCTTAATCATCCTGGTCCGCTCCCGGAATTCGTTCCAAGGGTTCGAAGCGCTGTGCGCGCTGCCAGTTTGCGAGCAGTTCCGCCTGGTGACGCAGACACCACTCCTTGACGATCATCGCCGCCTTGCCGGGCAGCCGTCCTTCGGTAATCTCGCCGCTGCGGATGTCGACGAGCGCCTCGAAGCCCTGATACTCGACGTGCACGTGAGGGGGCGGATGATCGTCGTGCCACATGCGGACGATGATGCCGAAAAATACGGACAGAATGGGCATCGAGAGACCCTTCATGAGCTGCCTGTGGGGATTCTTGCACGCCGCTTCGGGGTCAACAAGGCAAGGCTGGCGGATGTGAGCACCGTCTCCGTCCGGCGCTGGCTCCACCCCGCCCCATCCTGTATCTTTTCAGGCCCGCCACTCCACCCGGAAACCCCATGTCCGATTCGCCCACGCTTTCCATCGTCGTGCCGATGTTCAACGAGCAGGACAACGTCCGGCCGATGGTCGAGCGCGTGCACGCGGCGCTGGCCGGACAGGGCTACGACTGGGAGCTGATCCTGGTCGACGACGGCAGTACCGACGAGACGCGTGCGCGCATGCTGGCGGAACGCGAGCGCCACGGTGCGCATCTGCGCCTGGTACAGCTCGCGCGCAATTTCGGTCAGACGGCGGCGATGCAGGCGGGCATCGATCATGCGCAGGGCGACGTCATCGCCTTCCTCGACGGCGACCTGCAGAACGATCCGGCCGACATCCCTGCGATGGTGCAACGCCTGATCGACGAGGATCTGGATCTCGTCGCCGGCTGGCGGCGTTCGCGCCAGGACGCGCTGTGGCAGCGCAAGATTCCGTCGATGATCGCCAATCGGCTGATCCGCAAGGTGACGGGCGTGGTGCTGCACGACTACGGCTGTTCGCTCAAGGTGTTCCGCGCCGAGGTCATCAAGGAGGTGCGGCTGTACGGCGAGATGCACCGCTTCATCCCGGCCTGGATCGCCACGCGCACGACGCCGGCGCGCATCGCCGAACAGGTGGTGAATCATTATCCGCGCGCGCACGGCACCTCGAAATACGGCATCTCGCGCACCTTCCGCGTCATCATCGATCTGCTGTCGGTGTATTTCTTCCTGCGCTACCGCGCGCGGCCGGGACATTTCTTCGGCTCGATCGGCCTGTTCTTCGGCGCGCTCGGCGGCCTGGCGCTGTTGTACCTGTTCTTCATCAAGCTGTTCCTCGGCGCCAGCATCGGCGACCGCCCGCTGCTGATCGCGGGCGTGATGTGCGTGCTGGTGTCGGTGCAGATGCTCACCACCGGCGTGCTGAGCGAACTGCTCGCGCGCACCTGGTTCGAGTCCGGCAAGGCCCAGTCCTACGTCGTGCGGCGCGACAAGGACGAACGAACGGCGTTCCGGCAGGAACCCTCCGCGTCCTGAGATGAAGACGGCTGCGACGGATCGCCGCTTCGGTCTCACGGCGCTCGCGTTCGTCGCGGCCGTGCTCGCCTACCGGCTGCTGCTGCTCGCGATCTTCCCCTACGACCTCTACGGCGACGAGGCGCAGTACTGGGTCTGGTCGCTGACTCCGGACTGGGGCTACTACTCCAAGCCGCCGATGATCGCCTGGATCATCACCGCCACCACGGCGCTGTTCGGCGACGGTCTGTTCGGCATCAAGCTCGGCGCGCCGCTGCTGCACGCCGCCACCGCGCTCCTGATGTTCCTGCTCGGACGGCGGCTGGCCGACGCGCGCGCCGGCCTCTGGGCCGCCGTGGTCTACACGCTGATGCCGGCGGTCGGGCTTTCCTCCTTCATCATCTCGACCGACGCGCCGCTGTTGTTCTTCTGGGCGCTGAGTCTGTACTGCCTGATCCGCGCGTTCGACGACGGCGACTGGAGCTGGTGGCTGGCGACCGGCGCGGCGGCCGGCCTCGGCCTGTTGAGCAAGTACAACATGGGCCTGTTCCTGGTCTGCGCGCTGCTGTACGTGCTGTGGTCGCCGGAACGGCGGCACTGGCTGCGTTCGCCGCGGCCGTGGGCGGGCGCCCTGGTGGCGGCGCTCATCTACAGCACCAACCTGGCCTGGAATTGGGCCAACGACTTCGTGAGCTATCGCCACACGCACGACATCTCGCACCTGGACCGCAGCGACGGCCTGCACCCCGAGAACCTGCTGTCCTTCTTCGGCGAGCAGTTCGCGGTATTCGGACCGATCGCCTTCGCACTGCTGCTGATCGTGGTGCTGCGCCGCACGCCGCGACCGGGCGACGACCGCATGCGTCTGCTGCTGTCCTTCGTGCTGCCGTGGTTCGTCGCCATCGGTCTGTTGTCGCTGCTGTCGCGCGCCAATGCCAACTGGGGCGCGCCGATGTACGTCGGCGGCACGCTGCTGCTGGTGATCTGGCTGCTGGAGCGCCGCCTGACCGGCTGGTTGAAGGCGGCGCTGGCGTTCAATCTGGTGCTGGTCCTCGGTATGTATCACTACGACGCACTGATGCGCGCGGTCGGCGCCGAAATGACCCGCGCCGGCGATCCGTACAAGTTCGTGCGCGGCTGGTCCGAACTCGGCCGACAGACGGAAGAGCTGATGCGCCGGTATCCGGATGCCGTGCTGGTCACCGATCACCGCATGACCGCCGCGCAACTCCTCTATTACGCGCGCGGCGTGCCGGTGCAACGCAAGTGGAATCCGGGCGGCGGCGGCATCGGCGATCACTTCGACCTGACCATCCCGTTCGATCCGCAGGAAGCCGGGACGGCCATTTACGTCTCCTACGTCCCACGTCGCCCGGTCGCCCACAAGGACCCGCTGACGGACCGGTACGCCGACGTGGAATCGCTGGACGACCTGGTGGTGCCGATCCATCGCGACCACGCCCTGCACTATCGGGTGTTCCGCCTGTCGGACCATCCGACCGCCGACGGCGAGTTGCCGCCCGACCGGGGAATGGGGGAAGATGGCGCTCCCGAACCGGATCGCGCATCGTAGAATGCGATCCGGCCGAGCCTTCCATCCGGCACGACATCATGACGCTCACCAGCGGACTCAGCCGCGGATCCCAATGGCTGTCGGGGCAATTTGCCCCCGCCGCCGCACGCAGACTGCCCCCGTGGGTGGCGGTCGCGCTGGTGATCCTGCTCGCCTACAGCCTGGCGCAGGCGACCTGGCTGTTGTTCGCGCCGGCGACGAACCTGGGCGATGCCGCGACCATCGAGCCGACGACGACCGCCGTCCTGCCGACCCCGGATCTGCGCGCGGTGGCAAACCTGAACCTGTTCGGCAAGGCCGACGAGACGCCGTCGGCGGTCGCCGACGACACGCCCGTCGCACTGCCCGAGACCCAGCTCAAACTGACGCTGCGCGGCGTGATGGCCGGCCACAGCGCGGGCAGCGGCGTCGCGATCATCGGCGACCCGAGCGGCGACGACCGCCCCTATCTGGTCGGCGATCCTCTGCCGGGCGGCGCGAAGCTCGAAGAGGTGCATGCCGACCGCGTCATCCTGTCGCGCGCCGGGCGGCGCGAAATGCTGCGCCTGCCGCTGGACGAGCCCTCGCGCGAGGCGCCACCGGCCGCCGCCGCGCCGCGCAGCCCGACCGCGCCCGCCGGCAGCGCGGCCGAGGTGCGTGCGCGCATCCTGGAAAATCCGGAGACGCTGTGGGAGATGGTGCAGATCCAGCCCGTCACCACCGACGGCGTCATCCGCGGCTACACCATCAACCCGCGACGCGAACACCAGTTGTTCCGCCGCATGGGGCTGCGCCCCGGCGATCTGGTGACCGGCATCAACGGCGTCGCGGTCACCGACAGCGCCGCCATTGCGGCCGTGCTGGCGCAGATCGGCACGGCTCCCGAGATCACGCTCGACGTCGAGCGTGGCGGACGCAACGACAGCGTGGTGCTGCGCTTCGACTGAGGACGAGAACAGGCATGAGCAAACCGAACCATCACACCCGATTCGCCCACCGCCGCGCTGCGTGGCTCGCCCTGCTGCTCGCGGCGCTGCTGCTGCCGGGCCTCGCATCGGCGCAGAAGGCGCCCGCCAAGGCCGGCAACGACGAGCCGGTGGTGCTGAACTTCAAGGAGGCCGATCTGCAGGCGGTGATCGCGCTGGTGTCGGAACAGACCGGCACCAACTTCGTGGTCGATCCGCGCGTGCGCGGCAAGGTCACCATCGTCTCCAGCAAGCCGGTGTCGAAGGACGACCTGTACCAGATCTTCCTGTCGGTGCTGAAGATCCACGGCTTCGCCGCCGTGCCCGGCATCGGCGCGGTCAAGCTGGTGCCGGAGGCGCTCGCCAAGCAGGGCGAAGTGCCGACCGTGAGCCGGCGCGGCCAGGCGCGCGGCGACGAATACATCACGCGCATCATCAACGTCGAACACATCGATGCCGCACAACTGGTGCCGATCCTGCGCCCGCTGATCCCGCAGGGCGGGCACCTCGCCGCCGCCACCGAATCGAATATCCTGATCGTCTCCGACACCGCCGCCAACGTGCAGCGGCTGCTGGAGATCGTCGCCCAGATCGACAAGGCCGGCAGCGACGAGCTGGAAGTGATCCGGCTCGAACACGCATCGGCCGCCGAGGTCGTGCGCATCCTGACCGCACTCGACGGCGCCGAGGCCGCCAAGGGCACGACGCGCGCCAGCCGGCTCCAGCTCACCGCCGACGAGCGCACCAACAGCATCCTGGTCGGCGGCGATCCCAAGCGCCGCCTGCGCGTGCGCGCGGTGGTCGCGCACCTCGATACGCCGATGCCGGGCGGCGAGAACACGCAGGTCATCTACCTGCGCTATGCCGATGCCAAGGAACTGGCCGACGTGCTCAAGGGCCTGAGCGGCACGCTGGTGGAAACGGCCACCGGCGGACAGGGCGCGGCCACCACCGCCAAGACGGCGCAGGTCCACATCCAGCCGCACGAGAGCACCAACGCACTCGTCATCAACGCGCCGCCGGACATCCTGCGCACGCTGCAATCAGTGATCCGCCAGCTCGACGTGCGCCGCGCACAGGTGCTGGTCGAGGCAGTGATCGCCGAGGTCTCCACCGATCGCGCGACCGAACTCGGCGTGCAATGGGCCTTCGGCTCGGAGGACTCGGGCATCGGCATCATCAACTTCGACCGCGGCAACTCGGGCATCGTGAGCATGGCCGCCGGCATCAACAGTTTCCTCGAAGGCGGCAGCGCCACCCCGCCCACGGTCGGCAACGGCATCAGCCTGGGCCTCGCGAGCCTGAGCGGCAGCTTCAAGATCGCGGCGCTGATCCGTGCCCTGCGCGGCGACACGCACAGCAACATCCTGTCGACGCCGACGCTGCTCACGATGGACAACGAGGAGGCTGAGATCATCGTCGGCCAGAACGTGCCGTTCATCACCAGCCGCTCGGTCGAGCAGTCCGGTCAGGCCTTCAACAACGTGCAGCGCCAGGACGTCGGTCTGAAACTCAAGGTCAAGCCGCAGATCAACGAGGGCAACGCGGTCAAGCTCGACATCGAACAGGAGGTGTCGGCGATCGTGCAGACGGTACAGAGCAGCATCCAGCCGACCGACATCGTCACCAACAAGCGCAGCCTCAAGACCAGCGTGATGGTCGAGGACGGCGAGATGATCGTGCTCGGCGGCCTGATCGACGAGGCGCTGACGCAGACCGCAGACCGCGTGCCGGGCCTCGGCGACATCCCCGGTCTCGGCCGGCTGTTCCGCTACGACGGCGCGCGCAAGGAAAAACGCAATCTCATGATCTTCCTGCATCCCGTGATCGTGCGCGATCAGGCGGTGCAGGCCGACATCACGGCCTCGAAATACAACTTCATCCGCGGCGAACAACAGCGCGCGCGCGAGAAGGGCGTGCTCATGATGCCGAAGGGCACGGCGCCGATGCTGCCCGAGATGGAGGCGATCCTGCGCCTGCCGCCGCCGTATCCGGCCGATCCATCGACCTCCCTGCGGGAGCAACCGGCGAACGATGGACCGCGTCCCTGATTCCCGGCCGGTGACCGCGGCGATGCAGGAAATCGCGCCCGAAGGTCATGCGGCCGCCGCCGGAACGAGTCCCGAGCGCCTGATCCCGTTCGTCTTCGCGCGCCGCCACGGCGTGCTCGTCACCGCCTTCGACGACGGCGGCGCCACACTCGCCTACCGGCCGGGCCTGACGCGTCAGACGCTGGCCGAGGTGCGCCGTCACGTCGGTCGTCCGCTGCGGCTGGAGGCGGTCACGCAGGAACGCTTCGACGCGCTGCTGCGCGAGGTCTACGAACGGACCTCGAACGAGGCGATGCAGATGATGGAGGAACTCGGCGACGAGGCCGACCTGTCCAGCATCGCGCAGAGTCTCGGCGAACCCGAGGACCTGCTGGAGAAGGAAGACGACGCACCGATCATCCGCCTCATCAACGCCCTGCTCACCGAGGCGGTGAAGGAAAACGCCTCCGACATCCACGTCGAACCGTTCGAGAACCGGCTGGTGGTGCGCTTCCGCGTCGACGGCGTGCTGCGCGAAGTGCTGGAACCGCCGCGCGTGCTGGCGCCGCTCATCACCTCGCGCATCAAGGTCATGGCGCGTCTCGACATCGCCGAAAAACGCCTGCCGCAGGACGGCCGAATCTCGCTCAAGGTGGCCGGGCGTGCGGTCGACGTGCGCGTGTCGACGCTGCCCTCGGGCCACGGCGAGCGCGTCGTGCTGCGCCTGCTCGACAAGCAGGCCGGACGCCTCGACCTCACGCATCTCGGCATGGACCCGCAGACGCTGGAAACCATGCACCGGCTGATCCAGCGTCCGCACGGCATCCTGCTCGTCACCGGCCCGACCGGCAGCGGCAAGACCACCACGCTGTACGCCGCGCTGTCGGTGCTGAACGACCGCTCGCGCAACATCATGACGGTCGAGGACCCGATCGAGTACTACATCGACGGCATCGGCCAGACGCAGGTCAACAGCCGCGTCGAGATGACCTTCGCGCGCGGCCTGCGCGCGATCCTGCGCCAGGACCCGGACGTGGTGATGGTGGGCGAAATCCGCGACCTCGAAACCGTGCAGATCGCCGTGCAGGCCTCGCTCACCGGCCATATGGTGCTGTCGACGCTGCACACCAACACCGCCGTCGGCGCCATCACGCGCCTGCGCGACATGGGCGTCGAACCCTTCCTGCTCTCGTCCACCGTCATCGGCGTGCTCGCGCAGCGCCTCGTGCGCCTGCTGTGCGAACACTGCAAGCAGCCGTATCCGGCCAACGCCGCCGACTGCCGCGCGCTCGGCGTATCCGAGAACGATCCGCCCACGCTGCATCGCGCGGTCGGCTGTCCGCGCTGCCAGGGCCTCGGCTACCGCGGCCGCACCGGCATCTACGAACTGGTCGAGGTCGACGACGCCATGCGCACGCTGATCCACGACGGCGCCGGCGAATTCGAACTCGAACGCCACGCGCGCCAGCACGGACCGAGCATCCGCGCCGATGGCCTGCGCCGCATCCTCGCCGGCCACACCACCGTGGAAGAAGTGCTGCGCGTGACGAAGGAAGACTAATGTCCTGAATCGGAGCCAGGAGTTTGAATCCCCGGCCTTACCGGCCATAATGATGCATATTTCTGCATCGAGACTCTCGCCATGCGTACCACCCTCGACATCGACGACGCACTGCTGACCAAGGCCAAGACACTGGCGGCCAAGGAGCACACGAGCCTGACCGCCGTCATCGAACAGGGTCTGGCGATGCGCCTGCGCACACCTTCGAAGGCGAAAACGGTCCGGCGCAAGGCCCTCCCCGTTCATGCCGGCAAGGGTGGGCTCCATCCGTCGATCAAGGACAGCCGCAGTCAGCGCGCACTACTTGACGCGGCGGATGACGTCACGTGACGCCCGACGTCAATGTGTTGATCGCCGCATCGCGTCGCGATCACCCACACCATGCACGCGCGCTGAATTGGCTGGAGACGACATTGAGCACGCCGCAGCCGCCACTGGCGATCCTGCCAATGGTCGCGTCGGGCTTTCTGCGTCTGGTTACCCATCCGAAGGTCTTCGTCGAACCCACGCCACCCGAAGCGGCGGTCTCATTCATGCGCGCAGTCCTCGACACCCCGGGCGTCCAGATACCGGCTCTCGGCGAAGAGTGGCCATTGCTTGAACATCTCTGTCTGAGGCTGGGGCTGACCGGCAACGACATCCCTGACGCCTGGATTGCCGCTGCGGTGCAGACCCACCATCTGCATCTCGTCACCTTCGACAAGGGCTTCCGCCGCTTGCTCAAGCCCAGCCAGATCACCCTGTTGAAAGCCTGAGATCGAAGCCTTCCCATGCCAGCCTTCGCCTACACCGCCCTCAACCCCAACGGCCGCGAGACCAGCGGCGTGCTGGAGGGCGACACCCCGCGCCAGGTGCGCCAGCAGTTGCGCGACTCCGGACTCACGCCGCTGTCGGTGGAAGAGGTCAAGGAGCGCGAACGCCGCAGCGGTGGCGGCGTGCGCCTGTTCCGGCGCGGCGTCGGCGCCATGGACCTCGCGCTGCTCACGCGCCAGCTCGCCACGCTCGTGCATTCCGGCCTGCCGCTCGAAGAGGCGCTTTCCACCGTGTCGCGCCAGAGCGAGAAGCCGCGCATCCGCAACATGGTGATGGCCGTGCGCACGCGCGTGATGGAGGGTCATCCGCTGGCGGTCGGACTGGCCGACTTCCCGCAGGTGTTTCCCGACATCTACATCGCCACCGTCGCCGCCGGCGAGCAATCGGGGCATCTCGACGTGGTGCTGGAACGCCTGGCCGAATACACCGAAAGCCGACACCAGATGCGGCAGAAGATCCAGATCGCGCTGTTCTATCCGGTGTTGCTGGTACTGATGGCGATCGCCGTCACCGCCGCACTGCTCGGCTACGTCGTACCACAGGTAGTGCAGGTGTTCGACTCCATCGGCCAGCAACTGCCCTGGCTCACGCGCGCGCTCATCGCACTGTCCGATTTCGTGCGCGAGCAGGGCCTGTTCTGGCTGCTGGTGAGCGTGCTCGGCGTCGTCGCCGCGGGTTATCTGCTGCGTCGGCCGGCACCGAAGATGGCCTTTCATCGCCTGCTGCTCAGACTGCCGATCGTCGGCCGGCTGGTGCGCGGCATGAACGCGGCGCGTTTCGCGCGCACGCTGAGCATCCTCACCGCCTCCGGCGTGCCGGTGCTCGAAGCCCTGCGCATCGCCTCGGAAGTGATGGGCAATCTGCCGATGCGTCAGGCGGTGCTGGAGGCGGCGACGAAGGTGCGCGAGGGCTCGGGCATCGGCGCCGCGCTCGAACGCAGCCGCCAGTTCCCGCCCATGACCGTGCACCTGATCGCCAGCGGCGAGTCGAGCGGCCAGCTCACCACCATGCTGGAACGCGCGGCGACGAATCAGGAACGGGAACTGGAAACGCGCATCGCGCTCGCACTCGGCGTGTTCGAACCGGCGTTGATCGTTGCCATGGGCGGCGTCGTGCTGGTGATCGTGATCGCGATCCTGCTGCCGATCTTCGAACTGAATCAGTTGGTGCGGTAGCAGCCGAAGTGGTTTCCCGGCTGATGCGTCAGCCGCGCAGCCACTCCGCCGCCTGGCGCGCAAAATAGGTGAGGATGCCGTCGGCGCCGGCGCGCTTGATGCCGGTGAGTGCTTCGAGCACGCAGGCGCGTTCGTCCAGCCAGCCGTTCATGGCGGCCGCCTTGAGCATCGCGTATTCTCCGCTGACGTGATAGACGAAGGTCGGCGCGGCGAATTCGTCCTTGATCCGGCGCACGATGTCGAGATACGGCATGCCGGGCTTGATCATGACCATGTCGGCGCCCTCGGCGAGATCGAGCGCCACCTCGTGCAGGGCCTCGTCGCTGTTCGCCGGATCCATCTGATAGGTGTACTTGTTGCCCTTGCCGAGATTGCCGGCCGAACCGACCGCGTCGCGGAACGGGCCGTAGAAGCTCGACGCGTACTTGGCCGAATAGGCGAGGATGCGGGTGTGGATGTGGCCGGCGGCCTCCAGCGCGGCACGCACCTCGCCGATGCGCCCGTCCATCATATCGGAGGGCGCGACCACGTCGGCACCGGCCTCGGCATGCGACACGGCCTGGCGCACCAGCGCCGCGACCGTCTCGTCGTTCATGACGTAGCCGCCGTCGTCGATCAGGCCGTCCTGACCGTGGGTGGTGAAGGGATCGAGCGCGACGTCGGTGATGACGCCGAGTTCGGGAAAACGCTTCTTCAATTCGCGCACCGCGCGCTGCGCCAGCCCCTTCGGATTCCAGGCCTCGGCCGCGTCCAGACTCTTCTTCTCCAGCGGCGTGACGGGAAACAGCGCCAGCGCCGGCACGCCGAGCCTGAGCGCGGCCTCGGCCTGCTTCAGCAACAGGTCGACCGACACCCGTTCCACCCCCGGCATCGATCCCACGGCCTCGCGGTTGCGCCGCCCTTCCAGCACGAACACGGGCCAGATCAGGTCGTTGGCGGTGAGCGTGGTCTCGCGCATCAGGCGGCGCGAGAAGTCGTCGCGGCGCATGCGGCGCATGCGGGTGGCGGGATAGGCGGCGCGGATCGGATTCATGCAGTGACGGGCTCAAAGGCGGTTGATGATCTGTTGCGGTTCCTCCGGGCTATGCGGCCGAGGATCGCTGCTCCACCGGCAGGCCGGCGAGTTTCCACTCCGGCAGACCGTCCGGCAGGCGACCCGCATTGTAACCGCGCCGGCGCAGACGGGCGACCGCCTCGTGCGCCAGATAGCAGTAGCGTCCGCGGCAATACGCGACCACGGCGCGATCGGCGGGCAATTCGCTGAAACGATTCTCCAGTTCTTCGAGCGGGATGTTGACCGCGCCCGGCAGATGCGCGGTTTCGTATTCGCAGCGCGGACGCACGTCCAGCACCACCACCTCGCCGGCCCGCGCGCGGGTCAGCAACTCCTGCGCATTGAGCGTGACCAGCATGTCCGCATCGCCCGCACGTGACTGCACCAGTTCACGCGTCGCTTCCAGATGCCGCTCGGCCAGCGTCCGCAGGTCTTCCAGCAGGCGCAGCACACCCTCGTCGTCGCTCAGGCGGTAGATCACGTGCTGACCGGCCTTGCGCGATTTCACGAGGCCGGCCTGACGCAGGATCTGGAGGTGCTGCGAGGTGTTCGCCACGCTCAGGCCGGACAGGCGGGTCAGTTCCTCGACGCTGCGCTCGGACTGGGCGAGAAAATCCAGCAGTGCGATGCGGTGGTCGTTGCTGACGGCCTTGCCGATGCGGGCGTACTGCTGGTAGAGCTGGCTGTGGAAGCTGGTATTCATGCAGGCGACCTCGATGGGGTTTCGATAAGAGCGCCTTATGGGCGCATTAGCG
>JAQVJI010000226.1 GCA_028695255.1 Chromatiales bacterium
CCGGTGCGGCTCAGGCCGAGGGTTTCGCCGTCGGCGTCAAGGCCGGCACCACCGGTGTGGGCGTCGAGGGCATCGCCTCCCTCAGCCCGTACCTCAACGCGCGCATCGGCTACAGCGGTCTGACCTTCGACGGCAAGACCACCTATAACGACAAGAAGACCGAGTGGGACGCCGACCTGAATCTCGGACTCGCCAGCCTGCTGGTCGATCTGCACCCCTTCAACAACAACTTCCGCATCACCGCGGGCATCGCCTACAACAACAGCGACCTCACGGGCACCCTGAAGTCCAAGACCGTCGGCAGCACGATCAACATCGGTGACACCGACTACCTCGTGTCGGCAATCAGCCCGGCCAATGCCGAGATCGAGTTCGACGAGTTCGCCCCCTACATCGGTATCGGCTACGGCAACCCGGTGCACGAGGACAACCGCCTGAGCCTGTACGTCGACCTCGGCGTCACCCAGCTCAAGTCCGGTTCGGCCACGGTGTCCGCGAATTTCAACGCTGCCCTCGACCCGCAGTGCGCCAACACCGCCCAGTTTGCGAATGACATCGCCAAGGAACAGAAGCGCCTGCAGGACGAAGTCGACGACTTCGACTGGTATCCTGTGCTCAACATCGGTCTGGCGCTGCGCTTCTGATCCTTCGATCATCGATCAGTCGTGCATGACGGACAAAAGGGCGCCTTCGGGCGCCCTTTTTTGTTGCGGCAGGAGCGGCGGCAGCCGCGATGGCGTTGCATCGACGCAGTGCCATCCCATCGCGCCCACGGGCGCTCCTACACACCCTCACTCCCGTTGCGCCAGCCGCCGCCCAGGGCCTTGTACAGATCCACCGCCGCCGACAGGCGCGACTGACGAATCTGCACCAGTTGGTCCTGTACCTGGAACAGGCTGCGTTGCGCATCGAGCAGGCTGCTCAGATCGTCGCTGCCCTCGCGGTAACGCAGTTCGGACAGACGCAGCGCGCGCTCGTTCTCGGCGCGGATCGCCAGTTGCGTCCGTTCCTGCACGCGACTGCGCTCGACGGCGGCGAGCGCGTCCTCCACTTCCTTCAATGCCGTCAGCACGGTACTGCGATAGCCTTCGAGCAACTGCCGGCGCTGTGACTCGCTGATTTCCACCTGCCCGCGCAGACGACCGCCGTCGAACACCGCCTGCATCAGCGACAGCGTCAGGTTGGCGGCATTGGACGGATTGGCAAGCCCGAGGAGTCCGAATTCGCCGCTTGCCAGACCCGCCGAGGCGCCGAGCGACAGCTTGAGCGGGAACAATGCCGCGCGCGCCACCACGACGTTCGCATCGGCGGCCGCCAGCCTTGCCTCGGCCGCCGCCAGATCGGGCCGGCGCAACAGTAGTTCCGACGGCAGTTCCGGGTCCGGTTCCGGAATGGCAAGCCGGTCCAGTCCTGCGAGCCCGATTTCCAGACCGTCCGGCAGACGCCCGAGCAACAGCGCCAGCGCACGCAGGCTTTCCCGCGTCTGCACCTCCAGCGGCAGGATCGCGTCGCGCTGCGACAGCACTGTGCTGCGCTGGCGACTCACGTCCAGCGCCGACACCGCGCCATGGCGGTAACGTGCCTCGACGATCTTGAACAGGCGCTCGGCAATCGCCAGGTTCTCGCGCGCGATCGCCAACCGCGCGCGCGACGCCAGCACCTGTGCATAGGCGTTCACGACCCCGGCCGCGAGCGACAGCCGCGCCGCCTCGTAGTCATGGCTGCTGGCGCGGAACTGCGCACGCGCGGCCTCGCGGCTGGCGTAGTTGCTGCCCCAGATGTCGATCTCGTAGCTGACGCCGAGCGACAGGTTCGACGACTCCGGCCGCGACGAGCCGCTGCCGCTGCTGAAACTGCGGCCGGCGCTGGTCGCTACGTCGAGATTCACGCTCGGAAACAGCGAGGCGCCCGCATTGCGCATCGCGATCTCGGCCTGCAACACACGCTCGGCCGCCACCGCGAGATCGGGGCTCCCCGCGAAGGCCTCGTCGATCAGACGCGGCAGTTCCTCGGCATCGAAGCGGCGCCACCACTCGGCCTCCAGCGCGACTACGTCCGCGCCGCGGGCCGTGGCCTCGCTCCAGCTCGCCGGCAACGCGACGGCCGGCTCGGTGTGCCTGATCGGCAACGCACAGCCGCCCGCCAGCACGGCCACCAGGAACGCGGCCAGGACGGCGGGAACAAAAACGAATCGACGCAAGGATGGGTTCATTCATTCACCGAAAGGCACATGGACGACAGACAAAACCATTGATCTCTCGCTGAGCACGCCGGGACGCGGAGAAAGACAAGGGCCGGATTCTCCTTTCCCAGCGCCCCTGCGTACTCAGCGAGATCCATGCAATCCTCACTCCGAGGCCAGCGCTACAACCGGATCGAGCCGCGCGGCCTTCTGCGCCGGCAGGAACCCGAACACCAGACCGGTGGCGAAGGCACAACTGAAGGCCAGCACCACCGGCAGCAGCGAGTACTGGATCGGCGTGCCCGACCAGGCAACGACGGCGGCGGCGCCGAGACCGAGCACCACGCCGATGATGCCGCCCAGCGCCGAAACCATCAGGGCCTCGACCAGGAACTGCTGGCGGATGTTGCGCATGCGCGCGCCGGTGGCCATGCGGATGCCGATCTCGCGCGTGCGTTCGGTCACCGACACCAGCATGATGTTCATGACGCCGATGCCGCCGACCAGCAGCGAGATGGCGGCGATCGAACCGAGCAGCACGGTCATCGCACCCTGCGCCTCCGATACGGTTTCGATGATCGACGCCATGTTGCGAATCTGGAAGTCCTCGACGCCGTGCCGTGCCAGCAGCAGCGCATGCACCTCGGTCTGGGTGTCGTCGATGCGCGAGACGTCTTCCACCGCGACCGTGGCGTTGCGCAGGAAACGCTGGCCGAACAGGCGCAGGCTGCCGGTGGAATACGGCACGAAGATGACGTCGTCCTGATCCTGTCCCCAGCCGGTGGCGCCCATCGGACCCATCACGCCGATCACCTGGAACAGGATGTTGTTGACCAGCACGTATTCGCCGACCGGATCGGCGGCGCCGAACAGGGCACGCGCGACGGTCTGGCCGAGCACGGCCACGGTGGCGTAACGCAGTTCGTCCTCGACGGTGAAGAACGTGCCCTGCGCCACCGGCCAACTGCGCGCGACGATGAAGTCCGCCGTCGTCGCGTTGGCCGACGTGCGGTGATCCGAATTGCCGAATCGCACCGTGACGCTCGCGCTCTGTTCCGGCACGGCCGCCAGCACGTTGGGCAGCTCGGCGATCGCGCGCACGTCCTGCAATACCAGCGTCGCGACCGTCTCGCGTCCGCGCTGGTTGGGCGCACCGGGCCGCACCGTCAGCAGGTTGGTGCCCAAGGCGCTGATGCGGTCGACGACCGCCTGCTTGGCGCCGTCGCCGATGGCCAGCATGACGATCACAGAGGCGACGCCGATGACGATGCCGAGCAGCGTCAGCACGGCGCGGAACACGTTGGCGCGCAGTGCGCGCACGGCAGTGAGCGTGGCCTCCATGAGATCGGCGATGCGCGAGGTGCGATCGATGCGCGGATGAAAATCCGGCACCGTGTCCGGTCTGGGGGCCGGCCCCGGATCGGCGACGATGTCGCCGTCGCGGATCTCGATCACGCGTTGCGCCTGCGCCGCCACCTCGCGTTCGTGGGTGATCAGGATGATGGTGTGACCCTGCGCCGACAGCTCGCCCAGCAGG
>JAQVJI010000003.1:0-8732 GCA_028695255.1 Chromatiales bacterium
CCCTTGCGGAAATCGAGCGCCAGCCGTCCATCGCCGGTCAGCAGACAGGAAGCGAGCGCCGACAGGTTGGGTTCGTGACCGACCAGCATCACGACGCCTGTGAAACCGTTGTCGCGCAGCCAGTCGACCTGCCGCCAGGGATCAGATTCCGGCACCAGATACTCGGTCTCGTCGACCGCCCGTTTGCCGAGCGCCTTGGCCAGGATCTCGGCCGTCTGGCGCGCACGGGTGTAGGGGCTGCTGAGGACGCCGTCGACGGCGTCCAATACGCGAACGAGTCCCTTGGCGGCCTGACGCGTACGCCGCATCCCTTCGGGCAGCAACGGACGCAACGAATCGGGCTGACCGGAGGCGGCGAATACCACCGCATCCTCGGCCTGGGCATGACGCACCAGGATCAGTTGCAGGGCCGCGGCATCGTCATTCATGTCGAAACCTTTGGTTTATGGCCACAGAGGACACAGGGATCGCAACGAAAGGAAAAGGGCAATCTCTCGCTGAGAACGCCGGGACGCGGAGAAAAACCGGTGCAGTTCGCCGTTTTGTTTTCCCCAGCGCCTCCGCGTCCTCAGCGAGAGCCATTTGTTTTTCACGATTTAGCCGAGCAGCCCGCGCAGCGTATAGAAGAACGCGATCGCGAGCAGCGCACCGGCCGGCAGCGTGACGATCCAGGACATGAAGATCGCGCGCACGACGCTCAGGTTGATGGCCGCGATGCCGCGCGCCAGGCCGACGCCGAGCACCGCACCGACCAGCGTGTGGGTGGTCGACACCGGCAGGCCGGTGCCGGAGGCGAGCACCACGGTGCCGGCCGCCGCCAGCGTGGCGGCGAAACCGCGGCTGGGCGTGAGCTGCGTGATGCCGGTACCGACGGTGGCGATGACGCGGTGGCCATAGGTCATCAACCCGAGCACGATGCCGCCACCGCCGAGCAGCAGCACCCACATCGGCATCGCCGACTGCGACGTCACCATGCCGCCGGACTGCACCACCGACACCACTGCCGCCAGCGGGCCGACCGCATTGGCGACGTCGTTCGAACCGTGTGCAAAGGCCATCGCGCAGGCGGTGACGATCATCAGCACGCCGAAGACCTTTTCGACGTTGGCGAAATGAAATTCGCGATCGGCTTCCGGATCGAACTGCTGACGCGAGATCGCGACGATGCCAAGCGCCATCACGGCCAGCCCGATCAGCACCGCGAGCCCGTAGTTCTGGACCGTGGTGAAGCGCAGGCCGACGTGATGCAGGCCCTTGAGCAGGGTGACCAGCGCGATGATGAAACCGGCGAGAAAGATGTAGACGGGAACGAAGGTGCGCGCATTCTTGAGCGGCTTGTCGGTGTCGAGGATCAGTATCTGCACGCTGCGGAACAGCGCGTACGAGATGACACCGGCCAGCAGCGGCGAGATGATCCAACTCATGGCGATGGTACCGACCTTGCCCCAGTGCACGACCTCCATGCCGAGACCCACGGCGGCGAAACCGACGATGGCACCGACGATCGAGTGGGTGGTCGACACCGGCCAGCCGAAGTGCGAGGCCACCAGCAGCCAGACGCCGGCGGCGAGCAGTGACGAGAGCATGCCGTAGACCAGCAGCTCGGGCTGGCCCGCGAGCAGACTCGCATCGATCATGCCGCTGCGTATGGTCTGCGTGACCTCGCCGCCGGCCAGCCAGGCGCCGGTGAACTCGAATATCGCGGCGATGAACACCGCCTGTTTGATGGTCAGTGCGCGTGAGCCGACCGAGGTGCCCATCGCATTGGCGACGTCGTTGGCGCCGACGCCCCAGGCCATGAACAGCCCGAACACGCAGGCGAGCACGAGGAAGAGTACGGCGTGTTCCATCCGGTTCCCCTCAACGTGCGAGCATCAACTGCAAGCGGCTTCCTACCCGCTGGGCAAGGTCGGCGAGGTCTCCCACCTCGTCGATGATGCGATACATGAAGATCACGTCCACCGCCGGCATTTCGCGCTCGCGGGCGAACAGCTCGGCGCGCACGCGCACCTGGATCGCGTCGGTGTCGGCCTCGATCCGGTCCAGCTCGGTGAGCATCGACGTCACCACGTCGACCTCATGACCGCGGAAACCGGTCTCGACCAGCTCGTCCAGCTCGTTGATGGCACGGTCCGCCTGCGCGACGGCATCCAGCGAACGGATCACGAAATCGATCATCAGCGCGCTGACCGATGGCGGGAAGGCCATGCGGCGGCCGAGCATGAGGCCGGCGATGTCCTTGGCGGTGTTGGCGATGTTGTCCTGCACCGCCAGCGCGTCCAGCACGTCGCGGCGCGACATGGCGAGCATCATGCCCTTGGGCAGGTGCAGGCGCAGGGATTTCTTGAGGCTGTCGGCCTCGTCTTCCAGGCGCGAAATCTCGGCCTGATGGCGCGCGGCCTCGTCCCAGTCGCCGTTCTGGACGGCGCGAAAGAACGCCGGCAGACACTGCACGCAGTCCTGCACCTTGCGCATGTGCCGTTGCAGCGGCGACACCGGCGATTCGCCGAACATGGAGGAGAAGAAACTTTTCGGGGGCATAGTTCCGACCGTACCCGTCATTCCGATCGCTGAGGGGGACACAGTATGGCGGGGCCGGCCGGCCGGCACAACGCCGGTCGCGCGTGTCCGGTCAGCCCCCTGCGGCCCGCACGGTCCCTCCGCCCGGAACGACCATGTCGGGCGGGAAGTCGCAGGTGAAGCGGCTGCCCCGGCCCGGTTGGCTGTCGATGCGCAGGCTTGCGCCGTGGCGCTGCAAGACGTGCTTGACGATGGCGAGACCCAGTCCGGTGCCGCCGCTGGCGCGCGAACGATCGGACTCCACGCGATAGAAGCGCTCGGTCAGGCGCGGCAGATGCTGGGGCTCGATGCCGATGCCGTTGTCCTCGACCTCGAAGTGCGCACCCGCATCGTCGGCGTACCAGCGCACGACGATGCGCCCGCCGTCCTGGGTATAGCGCACGGCGTTGCTGACCAGATTGGCGAACGCGCTGTGCAGTTCCGACGGCGCACCGCGCAGCCGCAGATCGGCATCGACCTCGGTCACGATGGTCTGCTGCCGTTCTCCCGACAGCACGCGCGCATCCTCGGCGATGCCGGCCACCAGCGCGGGCACCGGGACCTCCTGCATGTCGGCCGGATTGAGATTGCGCGTCTCCAGCCGCGCCAGCGCCAGCAGGTCCTCGACGATCCGGCGCATGCGCTCGGCCTGCGACTTGACCTGCACCATCAACGGACGCACGGGCTCGACCTCGTCCATGTCGGTCAGGGTCTCCAGATAGCCGGTGATGACGGTCAGCGGCGTACGCAGTTCATGCGATACGTTGGCGACGAAATCGCGCCGCATCTCCTCCAGCCGGTACAGGCGCGTGACGTCGCGCACCGACAGCAGATACTGCTTGTCGCCGTAGGGCACGATGCGGGCATTCAGGCGCAGATCGATGTCCAGCGGGCCCGGAAACTCCACCGTTTCACGATAATCCTCGCCGGTCACATAGGCGATGAAGGCGGGGTGGCGCAGCAGATGGGTGATGCGCCGCCCGACGTCCTGTGGCTTGAGGCCGAGCAGACGGCCGGCGGCATCGTTGAACCATTCGATCTGGAAATGGCGGTCGAGAATGACCGCGGCATCCGGCATCGCCGCGCTGGTGTCGGTGAAGCGGCGCAGCAGCCTGGCGACCTTCTTCTTGCGCTTGCGGTTGCGCATGTGCAGCCGGTAGTGCTCGTACATCAACTCGCCCCACACGCCGGAGGCCGGCGGTGGTTCGCTGCGCCGGCCGGTCAGCAGCCAGCGGTGAAAGCGGTAGAGTTGATAGAACTGCCAACCGATGTACAACAGCAGCGTGAACAGCAGCGACCAGGCGTAGGCCTCGGTGAACAAGCCGATGACGAGGCCGGTCAGGAGGGCGCCGATGAGCCGCCAGATCTCGACCGTCCACGCCTTGTACAAGGTGCTCAGCCCCTCTCGGAGAAGCGATAGCCGGCGCCGCGCACGGTCTGCACCAGACGGTCGTAGCCGGAAGGGGTCAGTGCCTTGCGCAGACGCAGGATGTGCACGTCGACGGTGCGCTCCTCGACATAGGTGTTGCGGCCCCAGACGCGGTCGAGCAGTTGCGAACGCGAATAGACGCGCTCCGGGTGGGTCATGAAGAAATGCAGCAGACGGAACTCGGTCGGCCCCATCTCCAGCGGCGCGTCGTCGACGGCGACGCGGTGACTGGCCGGGTCGAGGGTCAGGCCGTTGATGGTGATCGGCTCGTCCTCGGACTCCGGCACCGAACGGCGCATCACCGCCTTGATGCGCGCCACCAGCTCGCGCGGCGAAAACGGTTTGGTCACGTAGTCGTCGACGCCCGCCTCCAGGCCGCCGACCTTGTCGTCCTCCTCGCCGCGCGCGGTGAGCATGATGATCGGCACGTCCTTGGTGTACTCGTCGCGCTTGAGACGCCGCGCCAGATCGATGCCGCTGGTGCCGGGCAGCATCCAGTCGAGCAGTATCAGATCGGGCAGCCGGCCGGCGAGCCGGTTCTGGGCCTCGGCGGCGTCGGCGGCCTCATCCATCTCGAAACCCGCGCGTTGCAATGCGAATCCGACCATCTCGCGGATGGCGGCCTCGTCTTCGACGATCAATATGTTTTTACCGGTCATGTCGGAATGATGAACCTTGCCATAGTCACCACTTATTACAGCCGATGATTGTTACAGCGCAGTGACAGGCGGCCAGAGTTTGAACCCGAAAAGTCCATTAGGAGACGTGCCCTCGCTTGATCCTTGAATCCACAAAGCATTTTCCTCAGTCGGCAATACGGCCCGGTATTGCGCTCCTTCGGAAAATGCCTTGTGAATCCAAATCTCTGCGCGATCATCACGCCTCCTAATGGACTTTCCGGGTTGAAATCAGTATAGGACGCGGGCACGGCGGGGGCTATCATGGACCATACCCGCAACGGAGGCCCGCCAGCATGTGCCGACACGCCGCCTACCTCGGACCACCGATCCCGCTCGCCCGGTTTCTGCTGGAACCGGCGCACGGCCTGCTGCAACAGGCGACCGCGCCGCGGGAACTGCTGTACGCCGGCCTCAACGGCGACGGCTTCGGTTTCGGCTGGTATGCGCCCGACGACGGCACCGCGGTCTACCGCAATCCGGCACCGATCTGGACCGACCCGAACCTGGAGGCGCTGGGCCGCAGCCTGGAGGCCGACCTGTGGATCGCCACCGTGCGCAGCGCGACGCCCGGCTTTCCGCCGGGGTTGATCAACACCCAGCCGTTCCACGACGGCGATCATCTGTTCACGCACAACGGATTCATACGCGACTTCACGCGCAGTCTGCGTCCGGCGTTGCTGCGCATATTGCACCCGGACATCGAGGCCGAGGTGCGCGGCAACACCGACTCGGAATATCTGTTCGCGTTGCTAAGGCAGATGCTGTGGGAGGATGGCGGCCGGGCGCCGGAGGTCGCGATCGCGGAGACGCTCGGCCTGGTAGAGGAATGGGCGGACGACGCGCCCGCGCTGCTCAATCTTTTGTTCAGCGATGGCGAGCGCATATACGCCACCCGCCACGCCATCAATCATGCCTGTCCGTCGCTGTATTACACCACCGACGACGAGGCGTTTCCGGATGGTGCCCAGCTCGTGGCCTCGGAATGCCTGACCGAGGACGGGCTGTGGCATACCGTACCGGAACACCACATCCTGATCCTCGACGCCGAAGCACCGCCCGAGTTGATCGCGCTCTAGTTGGGGTTGGCGTGTCGGCACCGTTGCCGGTGCCGACACGCCGTCCTGCATCGGAGGTGACGTCGGATGCAGGCCTACAAACCACCGCGGCGATGCTGCTCGCGCAGGCTCTCGCTCATGTGCTTGCCGATCACTGCGAACAGGCGCAACGCCTCCAGCACGCCAGGCTCGCGCACGATGCGCAGCAGACAACCCAGGCCGCCGACCGCTGGTGCCATGGAGGGAATCTCCTTGCCCGTCGCCTGGATCGCGTCGGAAAGGGCGATCAACAGATACTGCGTGTCCTGCTGATCGAGCACCTTCAACAGGCGCATCAGCCCGTCGTTGCGCGTCAGCCGGTCGAGCAGGGCCAGACCGTCGCTCAGCGCGCCGGACAGGCGCGTGACGATCTCGTCCGACATGGCGTCGCGGCCCGCGGTGATGAGTTGGGCCACCTCGACCAGTCGCTGCAGATCCTCGACGCCCAATGCGGCGAGAGGCGTTTCGTTTTGTGTTGTCATGTCGGCTTCCTCAGAGCAATCCGCGTACGCTGGTCCAGTACATCTGGTTGTACGCCATCTTGAACCAATGCATCGGTTTCGACGGCGATTTGAGATCGGGCGGGTTGAGGTAGTCGAACATCGCGTAGGTGGCGCGATCGTGCCCGGCCTCGATGAAGCAATATACCTTGCCGTCGTAGTCGCGCACGGGTATGCCGATCTTCACGATCGAGGCGATGTTCTCGGACACCACCTCGGCCTGGAAGTGTGCGGCGGATCCGGTCTTGCTGACGGGCAGATTCGTCGTGTCGCCGAGCACGTACACGTTGTCGTGACCGTTCATGGTCAGCTTGTAGCGGTCGGTCGGGATCCAGCCACCGTCGCCGAGACCGTTCTTTTCGATCGCTTCCATGCCGCGATGCGGCGGGATCGCGATCAGCATGTCGTACTGCGTCTCGGTGCCCTCCTCGCTGCGCACGATCTTGTTCTCGACGTCGACTTCCTTCACGTTGAACAGGGTCTCGTGTTCGATGCCCATGCGCTCGAACTCGGGCTTGGCCCAGACCGCGACGTTCTGGATGGTGTGCAGGCGGCCGATCGGATAGTGATACTTGATCTTGATCTTGTCGCGAATGCCGCGCGACTTGAAATAGTCGTGCAGCGAGAAGATCAGCTCGACCGGCGCGATCGGGCATTTGTGCGGAACGCCGACCACCACAGCGACCGTACCCTCCTCGATCTCGCGCAGGCGCCGGAACATCTTGAGCGCACCTTCCTCACTGTAGAAGGTGTGCGCCCCTTCGGCCAGACCCGGGATCTGCTCCGGCACGATGCGCGACCCCGTCGCCATGACGAGGATATCGTATTCGTGGGTCTTGCCGCTCTTGGTCACGACCTTTCGCTTGTCGAGATCGAACGTGACGGCCGGATCGACGTGGAAATCGATGTTCGATTCGAGCAGGCTGGCCTGATCGCGATACAACTGGTCCGGGGTCATCTGCCCGAACGCGACGTACAGCAGGCCCGGCTGGTACATGTGCCGGTCGGATGCCGAGAGCATGGTCAGCCTGACCTTGCGGGCGCGGATCTCGGCGGACAGACGCCGCGCCAGGTTGTTGGCGACAATGGTTCCGCCCGTGCCACCACCGACGACGAGGATTTTCATAGCATTCTCCTGTCCAGGAATTGGGTAATCTCAAACGCCCGGCGTCACTTGGCCTTGCGCACCTTGATGTGCCAGACGCCATCGACCCGTTCGTTGCTGACCAGTTCGTGTCCGGCCTTGTCCACCCATTCCGGCACGTCGTTGCCCGATCCGTCGTCGGTCGACAACAGTTCGAGGGTATCTCCCACATTGCTCTGCTTCATGTAGGTGATGAGTTCCATCAACGGCCCGGGGCAGAAGGTGTCGCGTGCGTCGACGATTTTGGTGTCGCTCATGATTCGGTTCTCCGCGTGTGATCAGAAGGTGAGGACCTGGCCGCCCTGGGCATCGCTCAGGAAGCGCGTCAGGCCGGTTGCCGGCCCGACCTCGGGGTCCAGGTCTTCTTTGGTGAGTTTCATCAGATCCAGCGCCATCGAGCACGGCAGCAATTTCGCATCGCCGAGCTCCACCGCCTGCTGGAACAGTTTCTTGAACGGCGGGACGCCCTTTTGCCCCATGAGCGCACCGAATTCGCCTTCCGCGGGCGCATCGGCGGTGTGTCCCTTGACGAAGTGACCCAGGGCGTTCATCGACAGGAACACCGTGACGTCGTCACCGGTGGCCGCGGCGACCGATGCGATCATCGCCGCCATCTGTAGCTTTTCCCGCGTGCCCGTCACGCACACGATGCTGATCTTGTTTGACATGTTCTGTTGTTCCTCGTCGTTTCGATTGCAGGACGCATCCCTGCGTCATGGTTGATTATTCGAGCATGCGCTCAGGTCGCCGGCCCAATCCAGGTTCCAGCCGTCGAATCCGTCGCTACGACTGCTTGTGCCACGCATAGCGCTTGATGAGCGCCACGCAAATGCCGTCGAGCACGTAGCCGACCACGCCGATCACCAGGATGATCGCCATCAGATTCGGGTAGATCATGCCCTCACGTGCATCCTGAATCGCATAGCCGAAACCGGACGTGACACCCAGGAATTCCGCCGGAATGATGACGATCCAGGCGACGCCCAGCGCGAGCCGGATGCCGGTCAGTACGTCAAAGGTGATGGCGGGAATGATGATCCGGGTCAGGATGTGCCATGGGTTCGCACCGAGGTTGCGCGCCACCTTGAACCAGTTCGGATCGACCTTCGCCAGACCCGTCGCGGTGGAGAACATCACCGGCCACACCGCCGCGATCGCGATCAAAAAGATGATCGCGTTATCCCATGCGAGGAACACGATGACCGCGATCGGCTCCCACGACAGCGGACTGATCATGCGCATGAACTGAAACGGCACGTTGGTCAGCTTCTGCACGACCCTGATCCGGCCGATGATGATGCCGAACGGGACGCCGATGCCGATCGC
>JAQVJI010000003.1:8832-27226 GCA_028695255.1 Chromatiales bacterium
CGGGCGGATGAGCTGTTTCAGCCACCGCGATGCCAGCTGAAGCGCTTGATCAGCAACACGAGTATCGAATCCAGGCAGTAGCCGATCGCACCGATCGTCATCACCATGGCGGTCAACCAGTGGTACGACAGGGTTCCGCGGGCATCCTGAATCGCATAACCCAGACCGGAGGTCACACCCAGGTATTCCGCCGGCACGAGCACGATCCAGGCGACGCCCAGCGCGAGCCGTATGCCGGACAGGACATCGAAGGTAATGGCCGGAATGATGATGCGCGTGAGCATCTGGGTCGAACTGGCACCGAGGTTGCGGGCTACCTTGAACCACGCCGGGTCGACCTTGGACAGCCCGGCCGCGGTCTGGAACATCACCGGCCAGACCGCCGCCATCGCGATCAGAAAGATGATGGCGCCGTCCCAGGTTGCGTACACGTAGACCGCAATCGGCATCCACGACAGCGGACTCACCATGCGCAGCAACTGGAATGGCGAATTGCTGAGTTCGCGGAAGCGTTTCACGCGCCCCATCAGGATGCCGACCGGCACGCCGATGGCGACGGCGATCGCCAGGCCGGCGCCAAGCCGATAGGTGCTGACCATCACCGCGCTTTGCAGCTTGCCGAGCTCCCACAGCTCCGGAAATGCATGCATCGTCGGAATGAATCCGAACGAGGCGAAGCTCTGCGTCTTGGGATTGCCGGCGATGTAATAGCCAAACAACGTCCACAGCGCTACCAGTATCGATATCCCGGCAATGGCCCAGCCAAGTTGCTGGACCGCCGGATGCTTGTACCATCCGGCGGCCACAGCCCCGCCGGAGGAGGCGACGGGTGAACTCATGCGCGAATGACCTCCGTCCGCTCGAAGGGATTGCCCGACTGCGGGACGCTCGGGTCCTTCTTCCAGTCAGGGTACTTTTCGAGCGCCTTCTTCACGTACTCGTACTGGACAAGGTCCTTGACCACGAACTCGCTGTCGAGTTTGTCGAGGAAACCCGAGTCGCCCGTAACCGTCGTCTTCTTCAGTTCCTCGACGATACGCACCGTGGCCGACGGGTACGGCCAGGCCTGGAAGTTGATCCGGTCCTGCCCCCAGTTCATGTTCTGGATCGCCTGCGGATTCTTGTAGTACGCCGGATCGTAGAACGTCATCGCGCGCTCGATGATCGGTGCCGGGAACGGCATGTACTTCTTGCCGTCGGTGGATAGCATGTGCGCCATTTCCTTGCGGTTCGCACCCAGATGCAACTGCGCGCGGATGATCGCGTTGTGCACGCCCTGCGCCCAGGCCGCGCGGTCGGGATCCATTGCGTCGTCTTCGTGCATCACGACCACGCAGCAGGGATGCCCCTTCCAGATGTCGCCGTTGAAGCGCAGAACCTTGCCGTGGGCGCGCAGCTCACCCATGGCGCAGAACGGCTCGGCCACGCAATAGCCGTCGATCTGCTTGGCCGCCAGCGCGGGGGGCATGTCGGGCGGGTTCAGGATCAGGAAGTTGCACTCGTCGGGCGCGAGCTTCGCATTCTGCGGACGGATCACCGGCTTGATGCCGTGTTCCTTCAGCAGCATCTGCGACACGATGTTGTGCATCGAATACCAGTACGGCATCGCGAACTGCTTGCCGCCCATGTCCTTCGGCGAGTTGATGCCGCTGTCCTTGTGCACCACCATCGCGGAACCGTTGGTGTGATCCCAGGCGGTGATCTTGACCGGATAGTTGTTGTTGTAGCGCATCCAGATCGGGATCGGCGCGAGCAGATGCGTGAGGTTGAAGCGCTGCGAGGCGAAGGCCTCGACCAGCGGCGACCAGCCGCGAATCAGCGTCGGCTTGTCGGACTCGATGCCCTCGTCCTTGAAATAACCGAGTTCATGCGCGACGAGCAGCGCTGCGGCATCGGTGATCGGGATGTAACCCATGCGCACGACCGGGTCGAACGCCTTCTTCTTGGCCTGGGCGAAGGCCGAATTGAGGGACGTCATGCCGCCCATTGCGGCCATCGCCGCACCCGCCTTGATCAGGCTGCGACGACTGATCGCGGTGCCGAGAACGCCGCTGAAGCGGTCGTCATAGTCGAGTTTCAGTGCCGGATCGTCGATCCCGTCGCCGTGCTTCTGGTAATCAAGCCGAGTACCCAGAATCTTGTTGGTGTGCCTTTTGGACATGTGATGTCACCTCTAAATGCATACACCTTCGATTGCGAATTCCAGTATCGCCACGCCGGACCCGAAGCGGGTTCGGGCCGGATGGCTCACTGGACCTCTTCTTCCATCGCCGGAACCCCGCCTTTGGCGCGGACGGCACTCTGGAACCTAGCCATCAATTCTGCCCTGAGCTTCTGCACCACGGGATCGGCGCGATCGCGCGGGTCTGGCAGATCGACCTCGAACTCGTCGACGATGCTCCCCGGGGAGCCAGCCATGATCACCGCACGGTCGGCCATGATCACGGCCTCGTCGATGTCATGGGTCACGATGACGATGTTGAACCCGAGCCGCTTGGCAATCGAACGCACGTCCTTCTGCAAGGAGGCGCGGGTGAATGCGTCGAGTGCGGAGAACGGCTCGTCGAGCAGCAGGAGTTCGGGTTCCATGACCAGTGAGCGGGCGAGCGCCACGCGCTGCTGCTGACCGCCGGACAGGTCTTGGGTATTTTTTTGGGCGTAGTCCTGGAGTTCGACCAGGTTGATCGCCTCGGTCACGCGTTCCTGGATTTCCTTCTTGGACCAGCGGCCGAAACTCAGACCGACGCCGACGTTCTGCGTGACGGTCATCCAGGGAAACAGATGCGGCGCCTGAAACATCATGACCCAGCGCGGCGACGGCGCCTCGACGGACTTGCCATCGAGCAGCACCCTGCCCTCGGTCGGCTTCAGGATGCCTGCCAGGATGTGGAGCAGCGTGGACTTGCCGCAACCCGAGCGACCGATGATCGCCAATGCCTCACCGGACGGCGATTCCAGATCGACGCGATTGAAGGTAACGGGACTCCGCGGCGTGTAGCGATGCGTCAGGCCCTGAATCTTGATTTCGGTACCACGTATTGACATCTAGTTGTTCCTCGCAGACTGCGCCAGCGGGAGACCACGTGCGGCGCGGCCATTCGGTTGTCCCGCAACGATATCCCGTGAATGTTGCGCCCAAACGACGACCGGCGGGCCCGCTTCGAACGAACCCGCCGGTCGGCGTGATCAGACGCTGTTCAGACGACGCTCCAGTTCGCGCATCCGATTCGCGAGCTCCTCCTCGTTGAAGAAGCCCCGCTTGATCATCGAGTGCGCAAGCGCCAGCAACTGGTTTTCCGGATAGGGGACGTCCGCGTAGATGGTCTCGGACAGATCATCCTCTTCCGCGCGGCGCTCCAGCGACGGCAGAGCACAGGAACCGGGATCGACCTGATCGTAGGGCTTGATGCAGGAATCCGCGGCGAGCATGTCGCAGGTCGCCTCCAGCGTGAGCTTCCACGGCGGATCGGGATTGGTCACCCCGTACTGCGCCGCCAGCTCCTCCCACGGCCGCCCACGCTGCCGGATTTCCTCCAGCACGCCGATCGGCTGCACGTCGGTCCCGCTCCAACCCGTCTGCGTCACCTGACCGTTGTCTTTTGCGCTCATCATGGCTCAACCTCCAGACGATCAATGATCGTGATGCACCGGATGAATGGCGGGACGCACCGGCCGCTTTTCGTTGGCGGTCACGCCGGGCTTCGGTACCGCGACGCCGATCAGGCAGTCGCGCGTCACGATCTCGGCCAGTTGATCCTCGGTCCAGCCTTCCGTCCCTTCCGGCCGCGTCGGCATGACGATGTAGCGCGTCTTCTGGTTCGAGTCCGCAACCCGGATCTCAACCTCGGGCGGCAACTGAAGACCGAATTCGGCCAGCACCTGGCGCGGCCAGCGGACCAGACGGCGACGGTAGTTCGGGGTGCGGTACCACTCCGGCGACTGACCGAGAATCGGCCGCGGATAACAGGAGCACAGCGTACAGACCACGACGTGCTTGAGGGTCGGCGTATCGGCGAGCACGCGCAGGTTGCAGTAGTCGCTCGGCGTGCCGAACTGGGTCGGCGGCGAGGTCACCCAATCGACGCCGACGGCCTTGCTGGCTTCGACACCGTCCTCGATCGCGAGTTGCTTGTACTCGGGATCGAGCCAGGCCTTGGCAACGAGTCGGGCAGCGGGCAGCGGGCCGAGGGTATGGACGTATTCGGTCCAGCGGCGGTGATCCTCCGCGGAAAACAGGCCCTTTTCGATCGCAAGCTCTCTCACAGCCATTTCGAGAATTTCGAAATCGCTGATCTCGTCGACCATCGGCGCCGGCTTGTGATCATGATCGTGATGATGATCTGACATCGGTAATTCCTCTCGTCAAGATTGTTCGTCGGCCGATTCAAGCCGGCTCGAGCCAACGCTCCGAAAACTCGGTCTCCAGCGTGTCGTTCGAAAACGTGTCGTGATATTCCGGCCACAGATCTTTCTGCTTGAATACCACGCTGTAGAACCACTCCGGATTGTCGGTGTTGTCCCAGGCTTCGTCTTCGGCGGGCGGGCTTTCGTAAACGAGGCGAACCACCGTGCCGATCGCACCACGCGGGTAGATCTGGCAGCGCGTATAGAAAAGGTCCGGCAGATTCTTGATCCGCACCTGATCACCCACCTTGAACCTGGCCGGACCCGCCTTGCCCTTGAAGCACTGCGGATCGCCGATGCCAGTGGCGATCTTGGCGTGATGGGTCCTATCGTGATGCACTTTGCTCATGGCGCTTTTTCACCTCGTCAATCTTGTCGATCAGTTCGGTCAACTTGACGTACTGCTTGTCGACCAGGATTCGGGCGGCAGTCATCAGCCAGCGTCCGTAGTAGGGCATGCCCAGGTAGATGGTCTGCCCCAGATCCACGTTCTGCCGACGACGGCGCTCCTCGGCGTTCCAGACGCCGCGCCAGGCCAGGCATTCACAGGTCGCAAAGGTATTCAGCTCCCATTGCTCCTCCTCTTTTTCCTCCCAGCGCATCGGCACGTCCGGCTCGCCGCCGACGTCGTGCGAGGACCGCGTATAGGCCCGGAACAGGGTATGGTCGATTTCGTCCGGGGCCGGCGCATGGGTCTGCCGGTGCAGAGCGGGCTGCATGAGCCCGACGGTCTGAATATGCCGGTGTACTTCTTCTCTTGTGGATGACGACATTCTTCGACTCCTTCAGTAGATAATGAAACGCTAGCGGTACATGCCATCAGTACTTATCGTGCAGCACCACCACAACCCCAACACTCCCCCAACCCAACCATCCTTCATGCATCCCAGTCGTTTGCGACTGCCCCACTACCCTTCAGCTCACAATTCTTCAATATGTAAATAATCATGAACCTCCACAAATCGTATTTCAAAGATCAATTTCCGATGACATCCATCATGTTTCGTTATAGTTATCAACGGACGCGCACGGAACCGATCAATGACGCATCATTATCCTATGATTGTTAGTTTCCATGCAGACAAGATACACGCCAGCACATCACAACCCTTACACCGAAGACCTCCCCTGAAAGGCCGCCTCGCATGGAGGCGGCAACCACAATCACCCGGTACGAGGAGGAGTACCGGAATCGGCCCCCAAGCCGAACCACGCTCTTGTAATGCACTTCAAACGCGAAACCTCAGCGGTCGCGTTTTCGATCGCCCCTACCACGACTTGTACGGCAGGAACTTGCCGCTGATGGTCACCAGCACGCGATCGCCTTTCGGGTCTTCCTGCCGATCGACCTTCATCGTGAAGTCGATGGCGCTCATGATCCCGTCACCGAATTGTTCGTTGATCATCTCCTTGATGGTCTCGCCGTACACGTTCAACATCTCGTACCAGCGATAGATCAAGGGGTCGGTCGGAATCGCCCGCTCCCAGGTCTTGAGCGGAAAGCGCTGCAATGCCTCCGACACCTCCGAATCCAGACCCAGCAGCGCGACCACCGCATCGGCCTGATCTTTTTCCAGATGATTCATGCCGAGACAGGCGGAGCAGGTGAACTCTTGCGACAGACCGGAGGCCCGCGCGATGTCACTCCACGTCAAGCCCTTGTCCGCCTTCGCCTGCAGAATCGTCTGTTTCATGTCCGCCGAATTCATCTGTCACCCCTTGTTCGTCGACAAGCCCACCAGGGCAGTCGGATGGTCTGCACCATTGTCTTGAAACGTCATCGGATCGGGATCGGGAAGACCCGGCACACCAACTGGATCTCCCCGATCGACCGACTTACAACTCAGTTCGCGGCCGGGATGGACAGGCGCGGGTGGAACACCACGCTGCCGGCGATCCGGTGGCTCGCCTTGGCGATGGCGAGCACCGCCATGTCGACCAGCGGCTCGATCAGGATGACCGTCATGTAGGCGGCGCCGAAGGTCGCGACCTCAGTCAGCGTGCCCATGCCCAGGCCCTGACCGTATACAGCCCAGAAGGCAACCCACGTTACGATCCCGCCCTGGAATGCCGTCGACAGCGCGAGGCACTGCGCGTAAGAGACGTCCTTATATGCGGTGTTGGCGGGAATGATGCGACGGGCCAGGAAGCTGATCGCCATCAACGGCACCAGCAGGGTCGTCACGTTCATGCCGTACTGCGGCAGGTCGGCCGGCGCGAAGAACAACCCCTGCACCAGCAAGCCAAGTGCCAGACCGATCGCCGCGGGCGCGGCACCGAACATCAGGAACAACGTCGAGCCCAGGATCAGATGCACCTCGGACACCCCGACCGGGTGATGCGGCAAGACCTGGAAGAACGTAAACACAAGCACCGTCGCAATGAGACTGCGAATGGCCAGCGCGGCGGGCCCGTCCTTCCTGATGGTCCCCAGGGCAAGCTTCGCCGTATAGGCCATCACGCCGATCGCGGTCGCGTAGCCCAGTGCCATTTTGGCGCCATTAACAACACCCGGTTCAATATGCATGACATTTCCTCGCTTCGTTGAATTCACTCAAAGGTCTTTGTTTACAGCAAGCCTGGACAGGACCGTACCCCCCCAGACCTCACATAACCCCAACTCCCCCGCGCCATTTCCGATTGCAGTTTGCCGACATTCACAGCGCCGCCGTGCATTCTGCAATCCACCCATTTTCACAACGCCCCACCACCATCCATAAGCATTATCAAATATTCATTTCAATCATTTTCTGGAACGCGGCAGCGATGACTCGTACACTGCGCTCAGCAAGCCAGACCGTCCGTTTTTAGTTTTCGATGTCATGACGGATCCTTGTGGTTCACAACAATGGTCCATCCAGCTATAGTTTTCCAAGACCAAATTCCAATCAGTCCTATAAGGTTCCCCTATGGAGCGCAACGTCGTATTCCCCCGAGCGATCCGCTACCTGATCACGGTCGCCGACATGCAGAGCTTCACCCGCGCGGCCGAACAGTTGTTCGTCTCACAGCCGACTTTGTCGCAACAAATCAAGCAGTTGGAGGATCTTCTCGACGTCCAGCTACTGGACCGGACGGGGCGATCGGTGCAGCTCACGGCCGCCGGAGAGGTGTATTTGCATCATGCGCGACGGGCGCTGCGGGAACTGGACGAGGGAAAACGCGCGGTTCACGAGTTGCAGGACCTGACCCGTGGCTCGCTGCGCCTGGGAATGACACCGATCTCCGAACATCTGGTCGCACCGATGTTGGAGTACTTCAACGCCCGCCATCCCGGCATCACCTTGAGCACGCTCGAATTGCCGCAGGACGCGGTCGAGGCAAACGTGGCCGATGGCAATCTCGACATCGGCATCGCCTTTTCCAACCAGCTCCAGGGCGAGACCCGGTCGAACGAGATCCAGTCGCACGTGCTGTATACGGAGACGCTTCACTTCGCCGTCGGCAAGGGCCATCCACGCGCCGCGCAGACGAAGCCGCTGACTACTCAGGATCTGGCCGAGGAGCCACTGGTCCTGCTGAACACGAATTTCGCGCTGCGGCAGCACTTCGACCAGTATTGCCGTACGCACGGCATCGAACCGAGCATCTCGATCGAGGCCAATTCACTCAGCGTGATCCTGGAGATCGCGCGCTTCGGCCGGCTGGCGACCATCCTGCCCGGCAGTATCGCGTCCGCTCCGCATGGGCTGCACCCGATCGCCATCGAGCCGGAGATGCCGCGCCACAACATCACGCTGATCTCCCGCAACAGCGGTTACCGATGCCCGGCCTGCTCGGCGTTCGGGGTGGCCGCGGCGCTTTGGTACCATGGCAATCACGAACCCTCTCTCGACTAGCAGGCTGTTGAACAACAGCCTGCTAACGCGAGGCAGGGACGCCTCGCACGCGAATCAAACACTTACGTGTTTGATTCGTCGTAGCCGCGTCCGGGCATGTACCGGTCGCGGCGCGTTGAAAAAGGGCAGGACAGCCCTTTTTCAACATCCTGCCAGTACCTGTGATCTCCGTCGGCTTGCGTGGCCGGAGGTCCGATCTTCCACACAAGGCACCTGAATGATTGTCGAACTCGCCGAACAATTCCGCGATACCGATCTGGGTCGCGAGGCAGAGGCGCTGTTGCACCCGTGCGTGCAATGCGGCCAATGCACCTTCACCTGCCCCACCTTCCGCCTGCTCGATGACGAATGGGACGGTCCGCGCGGGCGCATCTATCTCGTCAAGCAGTTTCTCGAAGGGAAGGACCCCGAAATTGCGACGATTCCGCCGGCCTATACGCTCAAGACGCTCGCCGGCAGATCGCTCGCCGAGAACGTGCAACTGCATCTGGACCGCTGCCTGAGCTGTCGTTCCTGCGAGACGAGTTGCCCGCAGGGCGTGCGCTATGGCCGTTTGCTCGACATCGGGCGCGAACTGGTGGAACGAACGGTACGTCGACCGCTGAAGGAACGTGCGCTGCGCTGGGCGGTACGCGCGATCGTGCCCCATCGCCGCCGCTTCACCGCCCTATTGCGCACCGGCCAGGCCCTGCGCCGCTTTCTGCCCGCGGACCTGCGCACGCGAATCCCCGACAGCCGTCCGGCCGGCGTCTGGCCCGATCGGTCACACGCGCGGCGCATGGTGATCTGGCAGGGCTGCGTGCAGCCGGCACTGGCGCCGGACATCAATGCCGCCACGGCGCGCGTGCTGGACCGGCTCGGCATCCAGTCGATCCCGGCCAGCGATGGCTGTTGTGGCGCGCTCAGCCACCACATGGCCGCGACCGACGAGGCGCGCGCATTGATGCGCAGAAACGTCGATGCCCTGTGGCCGCAGGTCGAGGCCGGCGTGGAGGCCATCGTGCTCACAGCGAGCGGCTGCGGCATGCATTTCCGCGAATACGGGCAGTTGCTGCACGACGATCCGGCGTACCGCGACAAGGCACAGCGCATCTCGGAGCTGATTCGTGACGTGGCAGAGATCGTCGCCGCGGAATGGAAGACCGACCTGCCGCCCCATCAGCCACCGCGGCGCATCGCCTTCCAGTCGTCGTGCAGCCTGCAACACGGAGAAAAACTGAACGGTGTGGCCGAAAAACTGCTCAAGCGCGCCGGCTTCCGGCTGACGCAGGTCGCCTATCCGTTCATGTGCTGCGGGGCAGCGGGCAGTTACTCGGTGTTGCAACGGCCGTTGTCGGAGGCCCTGCGCGCGCAGAAGCTGTCGACGCTGCTTGCGCCCCGCCCGCAGATGATCGCGACCGCCAACATCGGTTGCCTGATGCACCTCGCCGCCGCATCGCCGATCCCGGTCAGACACTGGATCGAACTGCTGGACGAAACCCTGGCCGAAGCCGACGGCGCAAACGAGGCAGCGACGTCATGACCCAGACCCTGTACATCGTGGACGTCTTCGCGCTGCGGCGCTATGCGGGAAATCCGCTGGCGGTGGTGATCGGCACCGAACCGCTGACCGACGAGACCATGCAGCAGATCGCGGCCGAGACGAATTATTCGGAAACCACCTTCGTGACGCCGCATCCGAACAGGCATGGCGGATACGCGGTGCGACTGTTCACGCCGGCACGGGAGATCGATTTTGCGGGGCACCCGATCCTCGGCACCGCCTGGGTCATCCGCCGGCATCTTTCATTGAAGCACGAAGGTCCGCTGCGGCTCGATCTGCCGGTGGGACCGATCGCCGTTCATTTCGAAACCGATGCCGCGACGGGTGAGGAAGTCCTGTGGTTCCAGGCGCCGCCGATGACGCTCGGACCGGCGTGCGAAACTGCCGCGATGGCGCATGCACTCGGCATCGCACCGGAGGACATCGACGCGGCCGCCCCCATACAGCAGGTCTCGGCCGGCACCGCGGCCATGATCGTACCGCTCGTCAGCCTCGATGCCCTGCACCGCAGCCGGCTCGACCTCGCCGCCTACGCGCCGCTCGCCGAACGCGGCTTTCCACCGCTCGTCTACCTGTTCTGCCGCGAAACCGAGGATCCCGAAAACGATCTCGGCGCGCGCTTCTTCTTCGAGGCCCATGGCGTGCGCGAGGACCCGGCCACCGGCAACGGCGCCGCATTCCTCGGCGCCTGGCTGCTGGAACACCGGATGTCGGGCGATGCGGACCTGTCGTTGCGCATCGAACAGGGACGGTCGGTGAACCGGCCGTCGCTGGTCATGCTGCGCGCCCGCCGGCAAGACGGGGCACCAGATATTCGTGTCGGGGGGCGGGTAATCCCGGTTGTGAAAGGAGAACTGCTGTAGATCGCGGCAGGGTGACCTACACCCGTTGCCAGGAATTCTCGTTGCGGCAGACCTCGTGCTGCGCCCAGCGCAGGAATTCCTCCACGCTGCACGTACCGCGGCTGCGCCGACCGGCGCCGACGACTACGCGAAAGTCCACCATGGCGCCGTCGACCACGCGATCGACCTGACGCACCACCCAGTGATTGCCATACAACCCGTTGCTGTAGCAGCGACCGGGGATCAACTCGAGCGTCGATGCACCGGCCTGACGTTTCCCATGCATGTCCGATCCGTTCTCCAATGCCGACTTCCCGGCATGATAAGAAGTAACGGCCGATGCCGCCCACTGCCCAAGCGGGGTAGGTGCCAACCACAAAAAAGCCGGCCCATCTCGCGACGGGCCGGCCAGGGGGACGACATCGGAAACGTGGAAACGCGCCTGGATTCAGGACCGCGGGCCGTCGCGCCAGCCCTGCATGTGCCCGCGCATCTCCTCGCGCATCTCCTTCCGCTTGGCACGGCAGGCATCGCGGTCCTGCTCGCACAGTTCACGCATTTCCTCGCGCTTGGCCCGCATCTCGTCGCGGCGTGCCTTGCAGGCCTCCGGATCGGCCTCGCAGGCGGCACGGCGTTCCTCATGTCGTTGCTTCATCTCGGCCTTGCGCTTCTCGCAGGCGGCCGGCTCGGCATCGCAGCGGGCCTTCATCTTTTCCGCCCGTTCCTGCATGCGCTCGCAGCGCTCCGGATTGTCATTGCACCAGGCGTCGCGCTTGGCCTTGCGCGCCTCGCAGACCTGCGGCTCAGCCTGGCACCCTTGCCCCTTCCCCGCATCGGGCGGCGGACCGCCCTGTGCCATGACGGTAAAACCGGTACCGAGCAGCGTGGCACCCAGCAATAAACGTGCAAACATGTTCATACTCATATCCTCCAATCGGACGAAACTTTTCAGTCGGTTGACGACGTGTCGGGAAGCGATATCCCTGATGCATAGACTAGTCATCGCGGGGCGCGCAGGTGTCAGCCGAACGTAAGGGTGGGTAACCGGATATTGCGGCCAGGAACGGCTGCAACATCTGGTTACGAATACCTGCCGGACAGGCTCGCGAACGGGCTAGGATTCACCTTCATGAACGATCGCAAACCCAAGATCCTGGTGGTCGACGACGACCTGCGCCTGCGCGACCTGCTGGAACGCTACCTGGACTCGCAGGGCTTCGAGGTCGAGACGGTGGCCGACGCCGGTGCCGCCGACCGTGCATTGTCACGCGCGCGTTTCGATCTGATGGTACTGGACCTGATGCTGCCGGGCGAGGATGGGCTGTCGATCCTGCGACGGCTGCGCGGACGCGACGAACCGCTGCCGATCATCATGCTGACCGCGCGCGGCGACGACGTCGACCGCATCGTCGGGCTGGAACTCGGCGCGGACGATTATCTGCCGAAACCCTTCAACCCGCGCGAACTCACCGCGCGCATCCACGCCGTGCTGCGCCGCCGGCCACCGTCCGCACCGCCCGGTGCACCGGCACTCGAATCCCAGCCGATCCGCTTCGGCCCCTTCGTGCTCGATCTCGCGACGCGCCGTCTCACCCGCGACGGCACGCCCGTGGCGCTGACGACCGGTGAATTCGCGCTGCTCAAGGTCCTCGTCTCTCATCCGCGCCAGCCGCTGACGCGCGACCAGTTGATGAATCAGGCCAAGGGCCGCGAACACGAAGCCTACGATCGCGCGGTCGACGTTCAGGTATCGCGCCTGCGCAAGCTGGTCGAGGACGATCCGTCGCAGCCGAAGCACATCCAGACGGTCTGGGGCTACGGTTACGTGTTCGTGCCGGACGGCGACGCAACGGCGGAAGGTACGACATGAGATTCTGGCCCGCCACGCTGCTCGGGCGCACGCTGCTGGTGATCGCGCTGCTGCTGGTGCTGGCGCAGGCAGCGTGGTTCCAGTTGATCCAGATGCAGGAACGCGGCTCGCGTCTGGCGCAGGCCGCCGACAGCGTCGCGAGCGTGGTGGCATTGGTGCGGGCGTCGTTGATCGAGGTGCCGACCGCACAGCGACCGGCGCTGATCGAGGACATCCAGCGGCGCGAAGGCGTGCGCGTCGAGCACATGGACCCCGAGCAATGGGACAAGGAACTGCGCCGTCAGCGCCATTTCCGGCAACGCATGGAACGCGATCCGCTGCTGATGGAGCAGGCCCCGCACCTGGGCGACATCTACCGGCGCCTGCGCGACGTGCTCGGGCACGAGGTGATCTTCCGGCCGGCGCAGGGTCAACCCGGCGGACTCGCCGTCGGCATCGCGGTCGACGACGAGCGCTACTGGGTGGTGGTACCGCGCAGCCGCATCGAACGCCCATTCCCGTGGACCTGGCTGATGTGGGGCGGCCTGGTACTCGCATTGTCGGCCCTCGGCGCCTGGCTGCTGGTCTCGCGCATCAACCGGCCGCTGCGGCGGCTGTCGGAGGCCGCACGCGCGATCGGCCGCGGCGAACACCCACCGGCACTGGCGGAAGCGGGGCCGGCCGAGATCGCGACCCTCAATCGCGCCTTCAATCAGATGGCGGCCGACATACGCCGTCTGGCCGAGGACCGCGAACTGCTGCTGGCCGGCGTCTCGCACGACCTGCGCACGCCGCTGGCGCGCCTGCGGCTGGAAACGGAAATGCTGCCGGACGCGCTGGCACGCGCACGCACGGGCATGACCGAGGACATCGAGGAAATGGATGCGATCATCGGCCAGTTCCTCGCCTATCTGCGCGAATGGATCGACGAAGCGCCGCAGGACACCGAGATCGATCGTCTGCTGGCGGAGATGCAGGAACGCTATCGGCGCGGCGGCCAGGCATTCGCGTTGCGGCCGGGCGGCGTGCCGTCGCTGCCGCTGCGACCGCTGGCCATCCAGCGCCTGCTCGGCAATCTGCTCGACAACGCCTTCCGCCACGGCGGCGGCGAGGTCGAGATGACGACGTCCATCGAGGACGGACAATTGGTGGTGCGCATACTCGATCGCGGGCCCGGCATTCCGATGGATCAGGGCGAAGGTCTGCTGCGCCCGTTCACGCGTCTGGACGCATCCCGCGGCAGCAGCGGCAGCGGTCTCGGCCTCGCCATCGCCGAGCGCATCGCACGTCTGCACGGCGGCCGTCTTTATCTGCTGCCGCGCGACGGCGGCGGCCTGGAGGCACGACTGGAACTGCCGTTGCAGACGGCCTGATGCCGCTCATTTGGTGAGAATCAGCTTGCCCTTGCTGGTCTGGCGCAGCACGTAGACCTCACCCGCGTGCTCGATGTGCAACTGGCGCGCACCGCCCATCAATTCGGCGCTGCGCACGGTGAGGACTGCGGCCGCGGCGGCCGGGCGTGGTGCCGGCCGCGAGACCGTCAACGCCGGTCGCCCATCTTCGATTTTCGTCGACGTCATGCTCATCTCCTCTGCGGATCCGTGACGAACCCGATGCGTTGTATGCCCGCCGTGCGCGCGGCCCCCATCACCTGCGCCAGCACCTCGTAGGCGGTCGCCTTGTCGGCGTGCAGGTGCAATTCGGTGGCGGGATCGCCCGCCGCGAGTTCGCGCAGGCGCGTGGTCAACTGCGCTTCCGCCACCGGACGATCATCGACGTGAATGCGTCCCGCCGCGTCGACGCTGACCACCACTGCATTGGGCTGTACGGGATTGCGTTCGCTCGACACCCGCGGCAGGTCGACCTTGACCGCGTGCGTGATGACCGGCGCGGTGATGATGAAGATCACCAGCAGCACCAGCATGATGTCGACCAGCGGGATCATGTTGATCTCCGCCATCGGCTGCTGGGCCGAACCACCGAAGCCGCCGAAGGCCATCAGGCGGCCCCCGTCGCGCCGGCCGGCACGGACGCACGCCCGGATGCAGCGGCGTCCACCGAAACGCAGGCGCCGGTGGTCAGAAAGGCGTGCAGATCGTGCGCGAAGGCGTCCATCTCGCCCGACTGCGCGCGGTTGAAACGCTGCATGGCGTTGAAGGCCAGCACCGCCGGAATCGCCGCCGCCAGACCTGCGGCGGTGGCGACCAGCGCCTCGCCGAGCGGGCCGGCCACGACCTCCATCGTCACGTTGCCGTGCACCGAGATGTCGATCAGCGCGTGATAGATGCCCCACACGGTGCCGAACAGGCCGATGAACGGGGCCGTACTGCCGACCGATGCGAGCACGCTGAGTCCGGATTGCAGGCGTGCATCCTCGCGGTTCATCGCGTTGCGGATGGTGCGCACCAGAAACTCATCGACCGAACACGACTCGCCGAGCGGTGCATCGGCACCTCTGCGTCGCCGGAAGTGCTCGAAACCGGCGATGCCCTTGGCCGCGATCGCGGCCAGCGGCGAGGCCGATTCACGCACGATCGTACGCGCCTCGTCCAACGCCGCGGCATTCCAGAATGCGTCGAGGAATGCCGCATCGGCACGCCGCACACGTATCGCCTCGTAGCTCTTGGCGAGGATCAGATACCAGGTCGCCACCGACATCAGCAGCAGGATCATGAATACCGTCAACAACACGGCGTCGCCGTGTTCGAACACATAGGTCAGGGACATCGTCTATACCTCCAGCTTGAATTCGATCGGTACCACCACCCAGGCCTCGACGGTCACGTTGCCGCGCCTGGCCGGCACGAAACGCCAGCGCCGCACGGCCTCCTGCGCCGCACCGTCCAGCCGCGCCGAACCACTGGAACGTTGCAGCTTCACCTCGGCGGCGCGGCCGTCGTGCGTCACCCGCACCCGCAACTCGACCAGTCCCTGTTCGCCCAGCCGGCGCGACATGCGCGGATAGCCCGGACGTGGATTGTGCAGATAGGCGGCGTCGAACACCGGCGCCGTCTGGCGCGCCGGCGCGGCGGCGACCGCGGGCGTTTGTACCGCCGCCGGCTCGCGCGCCAGCGTGACCGGCACCGGCGGTGGCGCCGACGACGGTGGTTCGGGTTCGGCCTGGCGCGGCGGCGGGCGCATCACGACCGGTTCGACAGGCGCCGGCGGCGACTCCGGGGTTCGCTCGACGATCTCGGGTTCGGGCGGACGCACCTCGTCCATCACCACTTGTTCCACCACGGGTTCGGGCGGTGGCTCGGACTCCACGACCGGCTCGGGTTCGGGAGGCAGTTCGGGCTCTGGGATCGGTTCCGGCGTGGGTTCCGGCGTGGGTTCCGGTATCGGCTCCGGCGGCGGTCGTGGCCGCGGCGGTGGACGCATCAGGACCGGCTCGGGCGGCGGGACGAGCCGCTGTTCCGGCTCCGGCTCCCGCACGGTTTCGGGCGCCGATTCCGGCACCGATTCCGCTATGGGTTCCGGCGGTGCGGCTTCCTGCACCGTTTCCGGCTGCACCTCACCCGGATCGCCGGCCGCATCCAGCCAGGCGATTTCCATCATGGCCAGTGGCATCGGCTGCTGGCTGGGCGTCGCCGCCCACAGCAATGCCGTCACGGCCAGGCCGTGCAGCCCGAAGCTCAGGGCGGCAAACAGGACTCTCGTCCTGCCGTGATGCGAGGCAGTCGGCATGATGTCGGCGGTGGGCGCACATGGGGTTCATGGGAACGGAGATGGATTATTAATGAGAACGATTCGTATTGTCAACGAAGGATGCGAGAACTGGTTCGGCACCGCGGGAGCGACTCTGCCGCGATTCGCGGTCGATCGCGGCAGAGCCGCTCCCACGAGATACCTTCCTGTAGCGGAGCCCGGTGGGCGTTCGGACCGATCGAAACCACCCATCGCCGAGGGTTCGGCGCCTGCGCGGAACAGACGACGAGCCCCGCGTGGCGGGGCTCGTCCGGGGAGGAAAATCAGAGGCCGGTGAGAATGAGGTCGTTCAATCGCCGTACGAACGCGGCCGGGTCTTCGAGCTGGCCGCCCTCGGCCAGTACGGCCTGTTCGAGCAGCAACTCTGCCAGGCCCTGGAAGCGCTCGCCGTCCTGCTCGTCCTTCATGCGGGCGACGAAGCCATGTGCCGGATTGACCTCCAGCACCGGTTTCGTGGTCGGCAGGCTGTGGCCGGCCTGCTTGAGCAGGTGCTGCATGTACAGCGCCATGTCGTGCTCGTTGAGCACGATGCAGGCGGGCGAACTGGTCAGGCGATGCGACACGCGCACGTCCTCGACGCGCTCCTTGAGCACGTCCCTGATGCGCGCAAGTACGTCCTTCGCCTCGTTCTCGGCCGCCTCGTGCGCCTTCTTGTCCTCTTCGCTTTCGAGATTGCCGAGGTCGAGCGCACCCTTGGCCACCGACTTGAGCGGCTTGCCCTCGAATTCGTTCAGACCGTTGACGAGCCACTCGTCGACGCGGTCGGACAGCAGCAGCACCTCGATGCCGTGCTTGCGGAAGACTTCGAGATGAGGGCTGTTCTTCGCCGCGTTGAAGTTGTCGGCCGTGATGTAATAGATCGCCTCCTGCCCTTCCTTCATGCGGCCGACGTAATCGGCCAGCGACACGTTCTGCTCCGCCTCGCCGGTGTGCGTGGAGGCGAAGCGCAGCAGGCGCGCGATCTGTTCGCGGTTGGCGAAGTCCTCGCCCGGGCCTTCCTTCATCACGCGGCCGAACTCGTTCCAGAATTGCGCGTACTTCTCCGGCTCGTTCTTCGCCATGTCCTCAAGCAGACCCAGCACCTTCTTCACCGAACCGGCGCGCATCTGCTCGATCACGCGGTTGTTCTGGAGGATCTCGCGCGAGACGTTGAGCGGCAGGTCGTTGGAGTCGACCACGCCGCGCACGAAGCGCAGATAGCTCGGCATGAGCTGTTCGGCGTCGTCCATGATGAATACGCGCTGCACGTAGAGCTTGATGCCATGGCGGCGCTCGCGGTCGAACAGATCGAAGGGCGCGCGGCCGGGAACGTACAGCAGCGAGGTGTATTCGAGCTTGCCCTCGACCCGGCTGTGGGTCCAGGCCAGCGGCGCCTCGAAGTCGTGGCCGACGTGCTTGTAGAACTCGCCGTACTCCTCTTCCGTGATCTCGTTCTTCGGCCGCGCCCACAGCGCCGAGGCACGGTTGACGGTCTCCCACTCGTCGGTCGGCTGATCCTTGTCGTCGCGCTTCTGCATGCGGATCGGCAGCGGGATGTGGTCGGAGTACTTGCGGATGGTGCTCCTGAGCGTCCAGTCGGACAGGAATTCGTCCTCGCCTTCCTTCAGGTGCAGCGTGACCTCGGTGCCGCGCGCCGCGTGTTCGATGGTCTCGATGCTGTACTGGCCGGTGCCGTCGGATTCCCAGCGCACGCCGTGCTCCGCGCCCATGCCGGCGCGGCGCGTGACCAGCGTGACGCGGTCGGCGACGATGAACGCGGAATAAAATCCGACGCCGAACTGCCCGATCAGGCGCGTGTCGCGGCCCTGGTCGCCGGTCAGACGCGACAGGAATTCACGCGTGCCGGAACGCGCGATGGTGCCGATGTTGGCGATCACCTCGTCGCGGTTCATGCCGATGCCGTTGTCGCGCAGGGTCAGCGTGCGCGCCTCGGGATCGAATTCGAGCTCGATGCGCAGTTCGGCATCGCCCTCCATCAGCGCATCGTCCGACAACGCCTCGAAGCGCAGCTTGTCGCAGGCGTCGGACGCGTTGGAAATCAGCTCGCGCAGGAAGATCTCCTTGTTCGAGTACAGGGAGTGGATCATCAGGTGCAGGAGCTGATTGACTTCGGTCTGGAAGGACAGGGTCTCCTTGTGGGCCTCGACGGTCATGATGGTGTCTCTCTACGGTCTGGACAGGTGTTGGGAAAACTGGCTTCGGCCACGGA
>JAQVJI010000003.1:27326-32620 GCA_028695255.1 Chromatiales bacterium
CGCGTCGTCTCGTCCGGCACGATGAACCTGCCGGCGCGATACACCGCCACCACGCGCGCACCCTCCGGCAATGCCAGCTCCTCCACCGGCACCGCATCCGGCTCGTGTACGACGAAGGAGAAGGCGCGCGCCTCGTCGCGGATCATCGTCGACAGTTCCAGCGGGTCCTGGCCTTCCGACAGGTCGGCCAGATGACGGCCGATGGTGCGGTTGGGGATGATGGTGTCCTCCAGCCCGAGTTCGATGCAGATGTGTTCGAGCTCCGGGTCCTCGATCTTGGTGACGACGCGCGGGAAGCCGAGCGAACGCCCCACCAGACTGGCGAGAATGTTCGCCTGATCGTTGCCGGTCAGGCAGAACAGGATGTCCGTGTGCTCCGGATCGGCCTCGCGCTGGATCGCGGGCTTGGCACCGTCGCCGTTCAGGAAACCGCAGTCGAGTTCGTCCGACAGCGCCTCGATGCGCGCCTTGTCGCGCTCGATCATCACCACCTCGTGGCCGCGCTTGAGCATCAGCCGCGCGGTCATCACCGCCAGCGAACCCGCACCGATGAATACCGCCCTCATGCCGTCATCCCCGTCTCAGGCTACAACAATTCGGCCCGCCGGCCGATCCAGGTCTTCGGATACAGTACGACCAGCAGCGCGATGATTTCCAGGCGTCCGAGCAGCATGTCGGCGCACAGCAGCAGCTTGAGGCCCGCGGGCAGTGCCTGCGCACTGATCCCGCTCGACAGGCCGACCGTGCCGAGCGCCGACACCACCTCGAACAGACTCGCGAGCGGTGGCTGACCCGCCGCCACGAACGCCAGCCACGACAGCAGCGCCATCGACACGAACAGCATCACGAGCAGCAGCGCCCGCTGCACGTCGTCCGGCGCCAGCGACCGGCCGCCGAGAGTCGGCTGGGCCACCGCGTGCTCGGGCAGCGCAGTGCGCCGCAGCGTGAACTGCACCAGCCGCAGCAGGATCAGCAACCGCAACAGCTTGATGCCGCCGGCGGTCGAACCGAGTCCGCCGCCCGCCAGCATCGCGAAGATCATCACCAGCATGGCGGTGTCGCCCACGGCCGCGGCGTCGATGGCGGAAAAACCGGCCGTGGTCTGCGCCGACACACCATGCAGCAGGCCCTGCGGCAACGCCTCGCGCCAGCCCATGCCGTTCGCATGAAACACCGCCGCCAGGATCAGCCCGACCGTCAGGCACGCGACGATCAGCAGACGCAGTTCGGGATCGCGCAGGATCGCAACGATGCCGCGCTGGCGCGCCAACAGATACAGCGGCAACGGTACCGCGCCGCACAGCGCGAGCGCGATCACCGCGAAGCGCGCGTCCCAGCCCGGCAGCGCACCGAGACTCGCATCCGCGGGCGCGAATCCGCCGGTCGAGACCGCCGCCAGTGCATGCAGCACGGCGTTCTCGACGTCGCCGAGCAACAGCCAGAGCAGCAGAATGCCGGCCGCGGTCAACACGAGATAGACCGCCAGCATGCGCCGTGCATGCGCGCGCGAGGTGGTCACGATGCCCTCGCCCGCACTCGCGTCCACCAGACGCCGGGTCGCCATCTGATGACCCGAGAGCAGGGCCACCGACAGCACGACGATGCCGAGCCCGCCGTACCACTGCATCCAGGCGCGCGTGAACAGGAAGGCATGCGAGGCATCGTGCAGGCCGCGGACCGTGGTAAGACCCGTGGTGGTGACCGCCGACACCGCCTCGAACAGTGCGTCGACGGCAGTCAGGCGGTCGCCCGCAAGCGGAAAACTCATCAGGAGGGGATCGATCAGGAACACCAGCGCCACCACCGCCAGCGCCTCGTTGATCTGCACGCGCGCCGGTGCGGCGAGGCGCAGCGTCGGCAGACCGAGCGCCAGTAGCACGCCGATCACCGCCAGGCAGCGCCACGCAAACACCGGCTCGCCGTGCATCAAAGCCACAACGAGCGGCGGCAGCTTCAGCAGCGCCAGCATCAGCAGCAACTGGCCCAGATACTTCGCGACCACCCGCGGCCGCGCCGCATAACTCAGGGTTACCGCACCTTCCGCCATGCTTCATCCGTCCCGTCACCCATGACCTCGATGGGCCAGGATGCCTACGATCCGGCCGACCGGATGCCAGCCGCGACAGGTCAGGGAATCTTACAGGCGAAATGGAATCCGGTCTTCGGCAGCCCCTCGCGCTCGTAGAAACGGTGTGCGTCCACACGCTGCGAGCCCGAATCGAGATGCAACTGGGCGCAGCCGGCATCGCTCGCCTGCCCCCGCAGCCAGGCGAGCATCGCCGCGCCGTAACCCTTCGAACGCCGCGACGCCGCCGTCACGAGATCGTCGACATAGAGAAACCGCCCCCAGGCCAGATTCTCGCCCAGCCGGAACCCCGCCACGGCCACCACCTCGCCGTCTGTCTGGAGGTACGCCAACCGATAACCGGCCTGCTGCTGACCACGCACCCGCGCCACGAACCCGTCCGCCGCGACATGCGGCCGCAACTCCGCCATCACGGGATGGCAGGCGAGGATTTCGTTGTCGGTTTGCGCGAGCTGGATATGCATGTTGGCTGGAGAATTTCGATGCTGATAGCAAAAAAATGATACCCGATGAATCAGGTTGTACGAGTCGATTCATGACGTCCTGAACCAGCCAGTGCCACGGCCTGGATCGAAGGCGTCCATGGTTTGATTCTCTTCAATAACGGAGCCATCTCACGCACCGCGACCTCGGTGTCATGGGCGGCCTGGGCACGCAGCCAATATCCGTTGGACAGGCCGAAGAACCGGCACAGCCGCAGGTCCGTATCGGCGGTGATCGCCCGCTTGCCGGCGACGATCTCGCTGATACGCTGGGCAGGCACTTCGATCTCCTTGGCCAGACGATACTGGCTCAGGCCCATCGGCTTCAGAAATTCCTCCAGCAGCAGTTCGCCGGGGGTAACAGGGGCGAGCTTGCTCATGATTCACCTCAGTGATAGTCCACGATCTCGACGTCCTCCGCGCCTGCTTCGGTCCAGCGGAAACACAGCCGCCATTGATCGTTGATGCGGATGCTGTATTGACCCGAACGACGGCCCTTCAGGGATTCGAGCCGGTTGCCCGGCGGTACCCTGAGGTCGTCCAGGCACCCGGCGATCTCGAGTTGCCGCAGCTTCCGTCGCGCGGCGGCCGCCATGTTCACGAATCGCCGAACCCTGCCCCCCCTCGCGAGGGCCTCGGTATCGGCACATTTGAAGGACCGGATCATCGAATATAGTAACGCGTCGCGTGATGATGCGCCAAACGCGGTGCTCCCTGCCTGGAGTGGATTCCGAGATACCCGCAAAAAGGGGCGCCCTCGCGGGCGCCCCTTCAGTCACTGCCTTGCACCATTTCCCTGGCCGTTCTGCTTCGACATGCCTGACTCAGCGCTCCCCCGAGCCCTTGTCCTGGTCAATCCCAGTTCAGCGCGCCGCCGGTCTGGTATTCGGTGACGCGGGTTTCGAAGAAGTTCTTTTCCTTCTTGAGGTCGAGCACTTCGCTCATCCACGGGAAGGGGTTGGTGGCCCCCGGGTATTGTTCGGGCAGGCCGATCTGCGAGCAGCGGCGGTTGGCGATGAAGTGCAGGTATTCCTCGAACATCGGTGCGTTGAGGCCGAGCACGCCGCGCGGCATGGTGTCGTGCGCGTACTGGGCTTCGAGCTGCACGGCCTCGCGGATCATCTCGACCATTTCCTGCTTGAAGTTCTCGGTCCAGAGGTGCGGGTTCTCGATCTTGATCTGGTTGATGACGTCGATGCCGAAGTTCATGTGCATGGACTCGTCGCGCAGGATGTACTGGAACTGCTCGGCGGTGCCGGTCATCTTGTTGCGGCGCCCCATCGACAGTACCTGCACGAAGCCGACGTAGAAGAAAATGCCTTCGAAGATGACGTAGAAGGCGATCAGTTCGCGCAGCAGGCGGCGGTCGTTCTCCGGCGTGCCGGTCTTGAAGTTGGGGTCGGCGAGGTACTGCGTGAAGGGCAGCGCCCATTCGGCCTTGCGCGCGACGGCCGGGACTTCGCGGTACATGTTGAAGATCTCGCCTTCGTCGAGGCCGAGCGATTCGACGCAGTACTGATAGGCGTGCGTGTGCACGGCCTCCTCGAAGGACTGGCGCAGCAGGTACTGGCGGCACTCGGGGTTGGTGATGTGGCGGTAGACCGCGAGCACCAGATTGTTGGCGACCAGCGAGTCGGCAGTGGAGAAGAAGCCGAGGTTGCGCTTGATGATGGTGCGCTCGTCCTCGGTCAGGCCGTTCGGATTCTTCCACAGCGCGATGTCGGCGCTCATGTTGATTTCCTGCGGCATCCAGTGGTTGGCGCAGCCGTCGAGGTATTTCTGCCACGCCCACTGATACTTGAACGGCACGAGCTGGTTGAGGTCGGCACGGCAGTTGATGATCTTCTTGTCGTCGACGCGGATGCGCTTGGCGCCCATCTCGATGTCTTCGATGCCGAGCGCGCCGGCGCCGGCCGGCGCCTCGGCCTCGCGCATGCCGATGGTGGGGTCGGGATTGACGCAGGGCGCGTCGCCGGCGGTGGCCATCAGGTCGTCGTTCTCCTGGATGCCCATACCCGGGCGCACGGCGGGCTTGGCGGCGCGGTTGCCTACGGTGGCGAGGGGATCGTCCCAGCTCAGCATTGTCGATGTCCTCCGGTTCTATTCGTTAGGAAGTGCGGATTCGTGGTGTCGTGCGCGGCGCCTTACTGGCAGGCCTCGCAGGTCGGATCGAGGATGGAGCAGGCCTTCGGCGCCTCGGCGCCCTTGACCGCGTTGAGCTTGTTGGCGCGGCTGGCGTCGGCCACGGTGCTCTTCTCGACGTGGGTGGCGCCCATCGAACGCAGGTAGTAGGTGGTCTTGAGACCGCGCAACCAGGCCAGCTTGTAGAGCGTGTCGAGCTTCTTGCCGGAGGGCTCGGCCATGTAGAGGTTGAGGCTCTGCGCTTGGTCGATCCACTTCTGGCGACGCGAGGCGGCCTCGATCAGCCAGCGCGGGTCGATCTCGAACGCGGTGGCGTAGATGTGCTTGAGGTCGTCCGGCACGCGGTCGACCGGCAGTACCGAACCGTCGTAGTACTTGAGGTCGTTGATCATGACCTCGTCCCACAGCTTGCGCTGCTTGAGGTCGTGCACCAGGAACGGGTTGATGACCGTGAACTCGCCCGACAGGTTGGATTTGACGAACAGGTTCTGATAGGTCGGCTCGATCGACTGGCTGACGCCGCAGATGTTGGAGATGGTGGCGGTGGGTGCGATCGCCATGGTGTTGGAGTTGCGCATGCCGAT